>JBGSTK010000116.1:0-11543 GCA_041736565.1 Phycisphaeraceae bacterium
GGCGATCCCCAAGTGGCAAGCGTGGGCCAAGCGAGCCAAAGAGCAGCTAGACCAGATGATGCATCAGGACGCAGCGTAGCGTCCTGCCAGTCTCTCACAAACCCCGGCCGACCGATTCCAGTTGAAATGCGTGGCAAGACATCTTGACCAGCACAAATTCGCCTGTCATATTGTCCCTATCCGCCCGGGCACCGATCACAACCGCATAGCTGCGAGCCACACCAGCCGCATTGGGGGTTCGAATGAACATCAGAGGTAACACCAGAGATCTCAGCAGCGCGACCCGCCGCGTGGGATTCCCTGGCACGTTTTCGCCCGGCCCACAGTCATCAGCGCAACTGCCAAATCGTCCCAGCCATCGTGCTTGCCGAAAACTGGTTCGAGTTCTCACTGGTTGCCACTACGGCTAAAGGCGAACAGTCGTGCTGAAGTATTTTCTTTTGACCGTGGTCGCGTTGGTGCTGGCAGCGTGTTGGCACTGGTCATTCTTTTATTCTACGGAGGTCATATCGCTCTGGAGGCTGAGCGGAACCACCAAGCCACCCGTCTTGTGATTTGGGCCGTTGATCGGTTCGTCACAGGGAATCACAGATGGCCAAGCTCGTGGGAGGAGATCGAAGGTCAGATTGAACAGGTTACTGATACCTACGATCCTGCGGACGTTCGACGGCGAGTGGTAGTGCGCTTTGATGTGAACCTGGAGGACCTTGCATCCGAGCGGTGGGATACGTTTACTGCCATTGAAACGCGCGACCCGGCGTATTCATATCGTGGAGCCAACGAAGACCTGCTAAAAACTATTCGCGGCATTGCAGGACATTAGCGGCTTTAAACCAATATGCATAGTTCGGCGTCCCCCAGTATGGCTGCTTGTTCTCAGGGATTGTGTCTGCAACTTTGCAATGCTTGGGTCCAATTGAATGGACCATTTTGGCGCGGGAATGGCTGGTTTTTTCGGTATAGAAGGAGCGGCTGCTGTGTCAGATAGATCAAAGCACATCGTGATCGCTGGCGGCAGCGGATTCCTCGGGCAGGGCCTCTGCCAATTCCTTCACGAACGCGGCTTCACGACGAGCGTCCTGAGCCGCAGCGCGCAGCGGCCACGTGATTCGTGCCCGTCCACGCAATGGCTGGTGTGGGACGCCTGCACGCTGGGGCCATGGGCTGAAGCGATGGATGGCGCGACGGCTGTCGTCAATCTCGTCGGCCGTAGCGTGGACTGCCGCAAGACTCCCAACAACAAGCGAGAGATTCTCGAATCGCGCATCAACTCTTGCCGCGTGTTGGGCGAGGCGATGCGCGCGGTGAGCAACCCACCGCCAGTGTGGATTCAATCCGCCACAGCGCACATCATCGGCGATCCGCAGCCGCCTGAAACGATCTGCGATGAGTCCACGCCCCCAGGCCCGATGCAGGAGATGGCCCCGAGCGTGGGCGTGGCGTGGGAAAAGGCGTTCAACCAAGCCAAGCTGCCGCAACAGCGTGGCGTCATCATGCGCATCAGTTTCGTGCTCGGCGCGCATGGCGGCGCGATGCAGCGGTTGAAGAAGGTCACAAAGCTCGGCCTCGGCGGCACCGTGGGTTCGGGGAGGCAGTGGATCTCGTGGATCGCACAACATGATCTGAACCGACTGATTCTCGCAGCCATTAAAGATGCGGCTTACGAAGGCGTATACATGGTGACCGCCCCGCAGCCGGTAACCAGCCGTGACTTTATGCGTGAAATGCGCCGTGCGTACAACCGGCCCTGGTCGCCCCCTGCGCCAGCAATCGGCGTTCGCCTGGCTTGCCGGTTCATCCTTAACTCCGATCCGGAGCTGGCATTGCTCGGCCGTCGCTGCGTGCCGACGCGACTGCGCGATGAACATGATTTCTCATTCGAGTATCCCACGCTCGTGCAGGCATTGACCGACATCCGTTCATCTGCATGAGCAATGCTGCAAGCGAACTTTCCCTGAGTCGTGCCGGCCCTCCTTTGATGGCCCGCCGAATTACCGTGGCATTTCGGGGGCTTGGGTCGCTTCCTCGGGCGATTTGGGCAACTGGTTGAAGTAATCCTTGATCGCGGCGTGGTAACGGCGGGGTACGCGGTCTTCCGTTACCGCGTTGCGGGCATCATCTTGTGCTTCGTTGACCGCCTGATTGAACTCGACGGTCGATTCACCCTTGTTGGCACCGCCCTGCGATAGCCAACTGGCGATGACGCGGCCCTGACCCTGGCCGATGTCACCCACGGCTTCGGCTTGCGCCCCAGCGATCTGCCGCTCCTGTCCCAAAGGATTGCCCCCACTGCCGGTACCGATGCCCGACCCGACGCCGCCGTTTGGTTGGGACTGGCCCGACCCCTGCGGCTGGAAGGGGTTCATGCTGTTATTGAGCGCCATTTGCTGGCCGCCGGGCGGGCCCGACATGGCACCCATGGCCTGTTGCATCTGGTACTGGCTCATACGCATCTGCTGGACCTGGCTTTGCATCTGCTGCATCTGTTGCATCGCCTGCTGGGCCTGATTGGCGCCGCCCTGGGTACCGTTGCCGCCCTGCGCCATCTGTTGCAGGCCCTGGCTTAGGCCGTTCTGGCAACTCTGGCACTGGCCGCCCTGCTGCTGTTGCTGCTGCATCTGCTGTTGTTGTTGCTGGAGTTGCTGGGCCAATTGCTGGCTCTGTTGCTGCGCCTGCTGCTGATTTTGGCCGTTTTGCTGCATCATCTGCTGCATTTGCTGCTGCAACTGCTGTTGGTTGGCACCGTTCTGCATCGCCTGCTGGATCTGCTGTTGCTGTTGCTGGTTGAGGCCTGCGTTCTGCATCGCCTGTTGCATCTGCTGCTGGGCCTGCTGTTGCTGTTGGGCCTGTTGCTGTTGCTGTTGTTGTGCCGCCTGCTGGAGTTGCTGGGCGAGGTTCTGCAGCTGCTGCTGCAATGCAGCCTTATCGGGGCCTTCCATAGCCTCGATGTCCTTGGCGAGTTGTTCGAGTTCCTTAATGGCGGTGGCCATGTCACCCCGCCGCAGGGCATCGGCAAAGCGGTCGGCTGGGCCGGAAGTCTTGGTGTCGAGCTTCGACAGGCTGTTCTGCATCGTCGCCACCTGCGCCTCAGCGGACTCCGTCTCTTTGGACAACTTATCCTGAGCATCAGTCAGCTTCGCCAATGCCTGTTTCTTCATCTCCGGCGTGGAGAGGTCCTGCTTGCTGAGTTCCGCCAGTTCTTTCTCGAGTTCGGTAAGGGCTTCGTTGGCGAGGGGTGTGCCCTCGCTGGGGTCCTCGACCTTCTGGATCGCTGCCAATGCTTTGACGATTTCTTCCTGCGCGAGTTGGCCGGTCTCCTCCTGCTCTTTCTGGGCGTCGGCCATCTGCTGGCGTTGTTGGCCATAACCGAGCATGTCAACGGGCAGGAACGCCCAGACCACCGCTGCCACGCCTAAGAGCGGGGGCATCCAACCCCACACCTTGGTCAACCGCAGCGGAAAAGCTTTGGCGATGTGCGACTCCGACGCGGCCTGGTGGGCATCGCGCACCACCCGCTGGGCAAAGGCATCATCGGGCAAGCTCGCGGCATACAGGGCGGTGCCGATGCGATCCTTGAGCCGCAATCGTTGATCGATCTCGACAGCGACGTGGGCCTCGGTCGGCCGTCGACTCCACGCCAACACCAAGGCTCCGACCACGGTGGCCACAACCACAGCCAGATATGACCACCAAGGCAGCGTGATGGCCGCGGATCGCTCAAGGATGATCATCCCCAGTGCTAGCACGGTCGCCAGAAGCAGCGCCCAGCCCAGCAACTCCAAAGCGTTTTGAGCAATAAGCCGTGTGCGGGCCTTTTCAATGGCGTGGCGGATGGTGTTCATGGTTGGCCTCTCGGAAGGTGGCGATGATCAGTGTGTCACCTATATGATACGTCGGTTATACGCGGGAAACGAGGAAAATGTTTCCATCAACAGACGGGTAGACGGGTTCGCAGGGGCCCCAACCCCCCCTACTGGTCCCGGATAATCGCTTTCGTGGCTGGAATTGCCGTGTTTCTCTCTGGTCAAAACCGGCTAAAGTACAATGAGAGCCCGCAGGGGATACCACAGGAGATCGGCATGAGTTCGGAACACAGTGGATTGTCAGATGCTCTGCGGCAAATGGCCGACAACGAGCCTGACGATCAGACGTTGGATGGTCAGGGCGGTCAGGCAGCCGCGCGACCCGGTGCTACGAGGCTCGGTGCTTCGGCGTCTGGTGATTCGAGTCCTGCTGAGCCTTGGGACGACGATGACGATCTGGTCCCGGCTGTGGTCGAGGACGAATCCGGCGAGATCGTCGGCGAGGTCGCAGAACCGGCAGCGATGACTGACGCCGCGGACTTCACCGCCCCACCGATGCCGCGGGTGCAGATGCCGGGCGGCTCATCCGTTTCACGCAGCCGCATCAAGCACAAACCCAAAGGCGATGGACTCAAGGCGTTTGCCGTACCCATTGTGCTGGCGGTGGGATTGATGCTGCTGGCCCCGGGCATCTGGGCCTTGCTGGTGCTCACCGGCGCTTACCAAAGCGAACAAGAGGGTGCCACGCAAATGGCCATGATGATGCTCATCAGTTGGCCGATTTCATTTTGCCTGTTGGCGGCGGGGGCTGTGATGTTCATGCAAATTCGCGCTGGCAAGAAGTGATCGCGGAGTGATCGCACAGACACCGCACAGTCTCGTCAGCCCGATTTGATTTCAATGTGCTCGTTCTGGCTTTGATGCCAACGCCGTGGCCAATCGATGGACGACATGAGCGGGTTGAGGTGAGGCGCACACGCAGCTTGAGACAGCGATGCCGCGGACGCCGACCGCCTGAAGCTGAGCAAGGTTGTCGGGCGTGATGCCGCCGATGGCAAGATGGGGCAGTCGACCCCACGCCAGATATTCCCGCAGGTAGTTGGGGCCGACGATGAGGTCTTTATGTTTGGTCGTCGAAGTGAACATCGGCCCGACGCCGCAGTAATCCGCGCCGTCTTCAAGAGCTGCCCTGGCCTGATCCATGCGAAACGTGCTGACGCCGATGAGCAGTTGCCTGCCCACGAGTTTGCGTGCATCGCGCACGGGCAAGTCGGTCTGCCCCAGATGCACGCCATCCGCCCCCGCCAGTAGCGCGATATCGGGCCGATCGTTGATGATGACGCTGACGCCGTGAGGTCGGCAAAGCGCCACAATGGTCCGGGCACGCTCCAGAAGACTGCCGGCATCGATGGCCTTTTCTCGCAACTGCACGCAGTCGCCCCCACCTTCGATCACCGCCTTGACGACGCGCTGCCAATCCTGGTCGGGGCACAGGCTGGAACTGATCAGGACGCAAACCCTCCACTGTCGCGGCTGTGTGGTGGCAAGGCGAAGTTGCAATCGCTGTTCGATGTCGTAGCCGCGGTAGCGAAGACGCTCGATGGCGGCGGCGAAAGTGGGGGCATCGTTGTTCGTTGATTCTTGTGAAGACACGGGCAGAAGTTTGCCGTATTCCTCCAGCACTCGCAGCGCCTCGGACAGCCGCTTGCCCGCAGCCACCGCAACAGCCGCCACACTCCCGCGCTGCGACTCGTCCGCTGTCTTGATGCTCACGCCGACGTCGCCGGGCGTATCACGGTTGGCTTCGAGCACGCCCTGCGCCAAGGCTGGACAACTCACCAAAGCTGCCGCCAGATCGTGCCGCAGTGCTTTGATGGCCTGACTCAGTGAAGCATCATCGAGCACAAATCGCGCCGACTCTTCCATTACACGCAGGGCTTCCCGGGCGCGGTTGGCATTGGCATCGAGAATGCGGAGGACCGTGGGCATGGCAGCGATTCCCAAAGGCGACAAACGATAGGCGGCCATTACTTGTGATAGATCATCCAGAGATTACGCACATAGATGAACCAGCCAAAGGCCTGGCCTAAAACCCCGACCGGGTCCTTGCGCCACAGAAAATACGCCAGCAGCATCGAGGCGCCAATGAGGCTCATCCACCAGAAAATCGGCGGGACAACCGATCGTTTTTCCTTCTCGCTGGCAAGCCACTGGACGATCATCCGCCCGGTGAACAGCACCTGGCCCAGAAGGCCTATCGCCACCCATGCGATGCCGATGGGCGAGGAGACATTGGCCAGTTGCTCAAGCCACCCGCGCGATCGCTGATCGACGAACATCCGCATGGCAAACGCCTCGGGATCGAGATCCTCGGGGCCAGCCTTAGTCAAAATGCGGTAGTGGAGTTTGCCATCTTCATCGCGGTAGAGATACGCCTTGTCGGCGGCACTGGACATCTGAATCTTGATGTTCACACTGTCGGGCGGACCATCGTCGAGATGGAAATATGCCCAGCCCACCCACACCAGGGCACCCACCAGCACCGTGGCTTCGAGAATGATCATCCATCGTCGCCGCACAATCACCTCGCCTAAAGATTGTCCCGCCCGGATGTCTCGACCACCTTTGGGTCACGATATCGTTTAGCCATCCAGCGCACAGCCAACAGGTCCAGCAGTCCTGCCCAGCCGCGGTTGAGTACGCCGTATTTGGCCACCCCGGCAAGGCGGGGCCGATGGCTTACCGGCATCTCGATGACTTTAGCGCCCAGCATGCGGGCATAGAACGGCATGAAGCGGTGCATGCCCTTGAACTGCAAGGGGAATTGCTTGGCGATGGATGCACGCACCACGCGGGCTGAGCACCCGGTGTCGCGAATGGGATCGCCCAGAAGCTTGCTCCTCGCCGTTCGTCCCACCCAACTGGAGAAGCGTCGCATGCCGGTGTCATTGCGATTGGCTGAGCGGTCGCCCTGCACCATGTCGCCTTGGCCCGACCGGACACGGTTAAGCATCTCGGGCAGGTCGCCGGGGTCGTTCTGCAAGTCGGCATCCATGGTGGCGATGAACTCGCCGCGCGCAGCTTGGATTCCCGCGTGCATCGCAGCGCTTTGACCTTGAGGCGTATCGCGATGCAACACGCGCAGCCAACGGTGCTCGGCAGCCAAGGCCGTCAACCGCTGGAGGGTTGCATCGCGTGAACCGTCATCCACGACAATCAATTCCGCGTCGATGCCTGCATCCACGATCACCTTTTTGACCTCATCGACCAGTGGTCCGACGTTGGCCTCTTCATCAAGGGCGGGCACCACGATCGACAAGACGGGCGTGGCTGGGGGTTGTGTGGCTTGCGTGGATTGGATGGCAGGCATGGTGGAATTCGGGGGGTACTTAGCCGAGCATCATGGCTTGGGGCGAGTCCCTCATGATACGACATCGGACACAAAGGGGTGATTCAGCCCGTCCACCGGGGGGTGCGCGGGGCTGCCCAACTTCCGGGGCGGGCACCGACCGCCACGGGTGACCGCTATGAGCCGCAGTTATCGGCTGCAGCCATGCTGACGAGCGGAGCAACGGGCGTTTGGGTTATCGGCCAGATGGCTTCGCCGTGCGGGTGCGTCGCTTGCCGGTGCGGGTATGTCATTCCCCCGCGAGGGTTAGTCGCTTGGGGTGCTCGGTGCTTCGTGCAGGTCAACCGGCTGTTGAGTTGCACACACTACCTGCGACTGGTTGGTGTGTGGCACAGCATCCCCACGGATGCAGCCACGCAACGCCAAAGGTATGCACAGCGTGGATGGTGGAATACCAATCTTCCTGACAAGCTTTTCGACCAGGAAACAATTGTTTTCGATCAAGAAACATATGTTTTCAGTCAGGAAACATATGTTTTCGATCAAGAAACATATGTTTTCGATCAAGAAACATATGTTTTCGGTCAAGAAACATATGTTTTCAGTCAGGAAACATATGTTTTCGGTCAAGAAACATATGTTTTCGGTCAGGAAACATATGTTTTCGGTCAGGAAACTGTTGTTTTAGACTCGGAAAGCATCAATGGTGACTTCAAAAACATGCTTTTCCCGGCGCGTGCGCATGCATGCCTGGCATGCATGAAGGCTTTCCAGCATCCGTGAGGAGTTTCTGGTGTGAGTGGGTTTGCTCGGGGGTTGGCGGGGCCAGGGGGAGGAGCACACCAGGGAGGAGTACGCCCCGGAAAATGGGTAGACCCGGGCGCGGACGCGCAAAGCCACCGGGCGGAGGCGGCTGCAACGGAAAAAGCACGACCCCGGCAGGTTAGTGCCGGGGCCGCGCATGGGGATCATGTCAACGGTCTTGGCGACCGTCTTAGGTGGATCAGTTCAGCGTCGCCGCATCAGCAGGGCCGCTCCGCCCAGGGCCAGAAGCGCCAGCGAGGCGGGTTCAGGCACCAGGTTGACGTGGACCCAATCGATGGCAGCCTCGTGGATGGACTCATCGGAGCCGAAGTTGTAGACGAGCCAGAACGGCAGGGAATCCGCCACCCCCGCATCGGAACTCTGGAACTTGGCTGCGAGCATGTAGATGCCCGCCGTGGGCGATGCGGGAACCAGACTGCCGAAGAGTTCGGCATCCAGATGCAGGTGAATATTCGAGTTGCTGGTAAACGTCTTGATCGGCAAGGGTGCCAATTCCCCTGTACCCGTACCGATGGTGCGCACATCACCATATTCGATCTTCAACGTTTCACCGTCAGGCACCGCACCGAAACCCGAGCCATGCCAGTACTGGAGATTGGTCAAGACTGTAAACGACAGGACCGAACCCAACGGCAGCCCGGTGCCCGTGAGGTTGATGGTGCTGCCATCTTCGAGCACGTACGAGCCGGTCTCGGTGTTGAGGCCGGGATCGTTGGAGGAGGTGGGGAAGAGTGGGTCTTCGCCCAGTTCGTATGCAAAGACGCGGTAGTCGTGCTGGTAGTAGTTAAACGCGTTGGGCGAGGTGTCCTGCTCCGTCCAGGGGTTTACGGTCGACGCATGGGTTACGCCGTTGGTGACAATTCGGCCGTTGTCGAGCATCGGCGAGATGTCGAAGTGAACCTCGGCCTGGGCCATGGCCCCGGTTGCAGCGAGGGTCAGGGACGTAACGAGAAGCGATGAAATACGCATGGTTATTGACCCTTAGTGGTTGTTAATAAAAGCGCTTCGTTGGGTTGTCATCGAGCGACGATCGGGTCGAACCTGTTGACGCTCGATGGGTTGGTGGAAACATTGGTAAACACCTCCCGAAACGGGAGGACCGAGGTGTGGCCGTCGAGGAAGCCCCAGGTGGAGACGGATCCCCAGGCTCCTCCCGGCCCGCCATGTGCGTTGATCTGGACCTGTTGTTGCGCCTTGAGCGGCGCCTGTGATCCTGTCCAGTTTTCAACGTGGGGATGGTCGGCTCCCGCAAACTCGCCTGTGAAGGCCATAAGCAGGAAATGCACCGTGGCCGATGGCCGGGGCACGGTGTCGAGGCGATACGGACCACCCCAGGGGACGATGACGCTGTCGAGGAAATTGTTGACGCCATAGCTGGTGACACGACGTTGGGTTGACGGCGCGTTAGGGATCGGACTCCCCACCGGGGCCGGTCCCCAGTGCGGACTGTCATCGACTGGTGAGCGTGCCACCAGCTTCGAGCCGTAGTACTGCTCGAGTGTGTTAAACCACATCAACGGGTTGACGTGGGTACCGCCGTGGGCCAAACCCACGTTGATGAGCAGTCCTTTGTTGTCGTGCATGTAGATGGTGTGCGCGATTTCCAGGCTGCGCATGTTGGCCAGACACTTGGTCCGCTGCGCAGCTTTTCGTCCTGCCGCCAGGCTGGGCAACAGGATGCCCGCCAGGATGGCAATGATCGACACCACCACCAGCAACTCGACGAGGCTGAATGCCCCTCGGCGCATGGCGCGTTCCTTTCTCCGCGGACAAAGCCGCGGTTGTGGAATTTCACGATTTCGGATTTTCGATTCAGGTCGAAGGGAGAGTCGATATGGGCGGCGCTCTGCTGCGTCGGATGAAGTTGGAGACATGTTGAATGCAGGTGTCTTGCGGTGGCAGCACGCGCCCACAGATCAGCGGCACTGCCACGGTCGCTACCGCTGGCGTCAGATCAGCAACCAGACCCCTGATGAGAAAATGGCAGAGGGGGCAATCGTGCTGTTGATGAGATTGTTGTGGTTGATCGGACTGATGCGGTTGCTGATGCTGGCCCTGGAGATGCGACGTGGCGTGGGATGATTCCTCGTGGGCTGATTGTGCCGCAACTGGCGCAGCATGCGCCAGTCGGAGGTGAAGCCATTGGCTCCCGCCGCCGTTGTGGAGCGCCACAGCCGCCAAGACCATCAGGATGATCCAGGAGGACCGCCTCATGACTAGCGTTTCCTTGCGCAGGTGTCGCACCAGCCATGGAGGACGATATCGTGCGACTTCATCTCAAAGCCGCGGGGCAGAAGTTTCTCAAGGTGGCCGGGGCATCCTTGGAGGTCGAACACGCGCTGGCAGCAATCGCAACTGAAGTGATGGTGATGACCTCGCGCCAGTGGCTCGTAGCGCTTTGGCCCGACGCCCAGATCAACCGCTTTGAGCCAGCCCTCTTCCTGTCCGAGTTTCACCGCCCGATACACCGTCGCGACACCCAACCCGGGCGCCAGTCGGGAGACGCGTTGGGCGATCTCCTGCGGCGACAGCGGCCCAGGCGCTTCTTCAAGCACCTGACGGATGGCTTCACGTTGGTGGGTTTGGCGGCTCATTGAATTGATAATCGAATCTCAATAAGAGGTAATGGTACCGGCAGCCCTTGCCGCGCGTCAAGAGAATTCCGCGTCGATCGGACGCAAGCGTAAGTGAGAAATCATCAATCGACCATCGGCTCGACCTGCGTGGCCACGGCCCGGAGATAGGCAGGCAGATACTTGTCGGTGAAGTGATCCAGGGCTGTGACCGTCAGCGGGTGGTCCATGCCCCAGACGCAGACGCGCAGGTCCACGAACTCCGGGTCGAGTTGGATAAGCATCTGATTGTCACGCACGACAGCGGGATTGAGTTTGGCGGCATAAAACCCGGAGAGGGCGTTGACGCCGGGGCCGCCGAGGCTGATCGTAGGTCGACGTTGGAGGGCTGCCTGATTCATGTACCAGACATCGCAGCAGACGATGGGCACGATGGGCGACGCCAGTTGCGACCCGTGGCGTTGAATCCATTGCTCGATGCACTGGCGCAAGCGGTAGGCCAAGGGTCGATCGGCGGTTTCTGCGCGGAGATGCGCTCCAACCACGATGAGCAGGAGGTTCGCCGTGCTCACCCCGGCCGAGGAGTTGGGGGAAATTTCTTCAGCCATTGCTTGTATGGTAGCGTAGGTGGCGTCGTAGCCGAGGCCCGTCGCTCGTCGCTTGTATGGATGCACGCCGCAGCCCGCCAATCTCATGGACGCACCCCGAACGTAGCGGTTGCATCTGAGCCGTCATGACGGTCAACGAAGGTCACCGACGCGTCACATTGTGGCCGACGGCAATGCCGCTCAGGCCTTGACGCCCAACTCGCGCTCCGCCTGCTGCCAGTTCTGCAGATCCTGGCCGGTGGGCCTGCCTTTGGCGACCCAGATTTCATAGGCGCGGCGAGCAATGACGTCCTTGGAGACCGTACGTGCTGCAGGTCGGCTGGGCGACGGCGCCACAGCCGAGGTGGTCGCGCGGGGCGTCGCTGCCACGGTAGCCGGGGCGGCC
>JBGSTK010000145.1:0-9272 GCA_041736565.1 Phycisphaeraceae bacterium
TGCGTGAGGGGCGACATTGAGTGAGGCCAAGGCACAGACGGCGGTGATGTTTCAATCCACGCCCCTGCGTGAGGGGCGACGGAGCGAGCGGCAGCACCGGCCAAGCGGATTGTAGTTTCAATCCACGCCCCTGCGTGAGGGGCGACGCTTTTGCGGCACGATCTTCAAGTGATAGGTGCAGTTTCAATCCACGCCCCTGCGTGAGGGGCGACGTGACTCGACTGTGGCATAAGCGCCGATCTTGCGGTTTCAATCCACGCCCCTGCGTGAGGGGCGACGCCCCGTGGGGCTTACCAGTGAACCGCGCCGATGTTTCAATCCACGCCCCTGCGTGAGGGGCGACGTCCATGATCGACAAGATTCGCGGGTGGGAAGAAGTTTCAATCCACGCCCCTGCGTGAGGGGCGACCGAGGCCGCGTGCTTGCCGTGTCGCCGTCGGATGGTTTCAATCCACGCCCCTGCGTGAGGGGCGACTTAAAGCCTTTCGCTTTGTAAAGTGCATTACACGTTTCAATCCACGCCCCTGCGTGAGGGGCGACGCTGCTCGACGGTGTGGACGTTGCGCCGACGGAGTTTCAATCCACGCCCCTGCGTGAGGGGCGACAAAGGGGTTGACAATTATGGTAAGCCATGTTACCATGTTTCAATCCACGCCCCTGCGTGAGGGGCGACCCCTTACATGTAACCGCTGTCCCTTAAAGGAGCAACTTCGGTATTTTCGCGAACGCCTAGCTGCGGGGACAGATATTGGCGCGGGCAATTTTGCCAGCGCGATGTATTCAGTTGCCAAAGAGCAATTTACAGGGATCGCGAACCTCCCGGCATATCCTTGCGCGCTGTACGCTCGCAGAGTTCGCGATGGATATACCCACAACAGATGTCAAGCAATAAGTGCATCGCCCTGCATGTCGATGCTAGGTTTGACGCCTACGTGCTGGACGCGTCTATCCCAATGCTTACCGAGAATATAGAATCGGAGGCTGTCCTGTGCTGGATCGGTGATCGCCTCCAGGCGGGCACGTAGTGCGGCGAGCTGAGCCCCGTCCACTTGGCACTCGAAGACGGAGTTCTGTACGCGTTGCCCGAAGTCCAGGCATGCTTTAGCAACGCGAGTCAGACGTCGTCGGCCCTCCTTGTCGATAGTGCTGACATCGTAAGTGACTAAGACGAACATACGGATCTTCCTTTCCGATGCGTGCGGTCATTTCCAGATGAACGACGGGTACGCGTCTAGTTCACCTCGAAGGTGGCGGGCTAGCAGACGGGCCTGGAGATGTACTATGAGTCCGACGCTGACCTTTTCGTTGAGGAACGGATGCTCAATGATGTCCTGCTTACGCTTCTGATAGGCCACGAGCAAGATTTTGCGTGTGGCGTCGGTCATGAGCACCCCGCCGGTTTCCGTCATACGAAAGCCATCGGGTTTGATCTGCTCGCGATTAATTAGCGACAGGGCCAATCGATCACACAGGAAGGCACGTAGTTCCTCCATGAGGTCCAGAGCGAGGCTCGGCCGACCCGGACGGTCACGGTGCAGGAAACCGACCTGGCTGTCAAGACCAGCGGCCTCACAGGCGGAGCGGGCATCGTGGACCAGCAAGGTGTAAAGGAACGACAGCAAAGCGTTGACTGCATCGCGGGGCGGACGGCGACTGCGGCCTTTGAAGGGCCAGTCGTCTGCGGGCCGACGGATCAGATGGGGCAGGACATCGAAGTATATGCTGGCGGCTTCGCCCTCAATGCCGCGGAGTTGGTCGACGTTCCGCGACTCCTGGGCCTGAGCGACATTGATGGTCAGTCGGCGTGCGGCGGCCTCAAGTTGGCTGCGGCTTGGATCAGCCGGGTAGTCTCGTGTTGCCCGCATCAGGACACTACGACTGTTGAGCAGCTTGGCAATGACGATCGGGCCGACGATGGGGATCAGAGCACCATCCTCGCCCTGGAGATCGGCCATGTCGTCGGCGCGTCGATATTGCTGGCGCCGCAACAGGACGTTGCCGGGAGTGAATCCGGTGACGCGGGCCAATAGGCGGCCCTGCTCACTGAGGTAGCTGACAGCCACGCCCAATTCAGCACATCGGCCCAAGAGTGCCGGACTGGCGGCGATGTGCCCGAAACAAACGATTCCACCTAGATTATGCAAGGGCACCCGCATGCTGGTTTCCCGGTCAACGCTTACGGCGACCGCCTCGCCTTCTTTTCGAAGGTAGGCGCCTTGAGTGGTAACGAAGAGCGTATTGAGATGGTGTTTCATGCAACCTCCGATGGGGCACTAATCAATGTCGGGCGGCTCGGCCGCCGTTGCTGCGGCGACAGCTCCCGCGATATAAGCGGCGGGCGTCTTGCGTGGCCGCAGAGCATCGGGCAGGCACAGGTGCAGGAGCGAACAGCGGTCGCACTTTTTCTCCCGCCGGGCCACCGGAGTAATGCCCGAGTCGATCAACTCGTGGAGGTCGACCGCAGCAGCCTCGGTTTGGGTGCGCATCGTCGTATCGAACGGCACGTCCATTCGTCGCCGTGTTTGGCCGTAATAGATGGCGCCGCTGGGTATCCAGCCGGGAGGCCAGTCTGGCCTGAGCATTTCCTCAATGCATAGGGCTTGGGCGCAGAGTTGGACCCGGTCGGCATCGTGCTTTTTAGGACGGCCGCGCTTGTATTCGATGGGAAATGGTGGAATGCTGGAAGTTTGATCGACGCTGAACTCCACCACATCTGCCACCCCATGGAGCCCAAGGCGGAACGAGGCCAGCGGCAGGCTGCGGGCGGTTCGGACGGAAGCACGTGTGCGAGGCAGGGCGGTCGCGTCGTGTGTTTTGCGGTGCAGCACTCTGCCCTCTACCGTCAGCCGGTTCTCGGCCCATAGGCGCTCTACATGGATCAGGGCCGCCTGCCGTCGACAGAACATAAGGTGCTGCAGGGCACTGATGGGCAGGAGTTGGTTCTCGGAAAACACTGGTTCATCCCCAGGTGACCCAGTGCTCGACGGTGACACCGGGGTTGTCCTTAAGCGGCCCGGGTGAGGGCAGCGAGATTTCATAGTCGTCAACGCAGCGGGGCGGGCGGTCGTCAGGTTGGGCTTTGACCGGATTGCCCTTGTCGTCACGCTGCGTCGGCAGCGGCTGCACGCCGGGGCGAGGTTGGCAGATGACGCGCTTGAAGAGCTGATCGGCTCGGGCGTTGCCGAGCTTACTGTCATGTTTGAAGGCAATACAGGCGACAGGGCGCATGGAGCCGGGTGGCCGTGCCGAGGACGCGTCAAACTCGAAGAGCCGATTAATGGCTTCCTTGAGGAGCTCGAGGTCACCAGTCGAAAAGCCGGTACCACGAGGCGCTTCGCTGTTCCCGCCATCTGCCAAGTTGGGGTTGACGTAACCGTGCACGCGGTAGAGGGCATAGGGCACGGTGAACTTACGACCCATGGTGCGGTTGCCGCCGTCCTGCTTCTCCGACTCCTTCTGAGTCGTAACAGCACAGCGTGTGACCGAAAAATCCTGCGACACGATAGGGTGTAGAGATCGGGCAATTCCGATCTGGACGGGCCCGCGAACCTGTCCGCAGTTGATATCAGTCGTCATGACGGCTCCGAAGGTGCGGATGTCGAAGAAGTTGTCGCACATCCACCGCGTCACCTCGGCATCCGGTGACTTCTTCCTGTCCGCGGCCGTGGCATTTGGAGTAAGGGCCTTATAGGCTTTCTCGTGCTGTTCGTTGAGGATAGCCCGTTCCTTGACGTAGATTTCGAACGGCGGCTGACCGTTGTGCTTCAGGGCGACGTAGTTGCGCACCTTGCGCTTGAGGCAAACGTCGGTCACCAGTCCCTGGCCGGTTTCTGGATCCAATCGCGGTAGATTGCCAGCGTCAGGATCTCCGTTGGGATTGGCGTCGGCAACCTCAAAGAAGAGGACAAAATCATATCGGTTCTGGACAGGCTGGCCGTTGGATTCAGACATTGACGGGTTCCTCTGCTGTTGGGGTGGTGGCGACGGTTGACTCACGCTTAGTGAAGAAGTCCTGGCGCTGGTGGTAGTAGCCCAGGTGGAATAGGCCCTGACGCTCCAGGGGCAGGTGGGCTGGGAAGGCGGTAATTTGACTGATGATGCTCTGCACGAGGCGCTCGCGGTTGATGTGCCGGCCGCGATCGAGCTTTTCAATGTGGTGCTGGTGCAGTCGGATTACACGAGGGAACACAGATGCAGGTGTAGTCGACGCTGTGCTGTAGTAGGCGTCCTTAATGGTCTTGTTAATACCGGGAAGCGCGTCCTCCTGCGTCTTCTCCAGTGCCGCAAAGAGCCGGCCCATGTGGTAGGCAGGATCGGGATGATCAGTGTTAAGCGCCACGGTGACCTCCATCTGGTAATTGCGGATCAGGCAGGCCTTGACAATCGCGGCCCGGGAATGGCTAAGCATTTGACCGGCGCTGCTCGTTTGGTCGGCACGGATACGACGGATAACCGCACTGAGCAGTGCCTGGGGATAACGCAGACCGGAAATGATGGCCCGAGCCACCTCGCCGGCAAGTTGTGGCGGGATATCCTTGGCCTCGCGGGCTGTGTCCATCAGCAGTCGGCGGACCGTCAAGGGTTGTCCCTCGCGGCCGCCGATGACATCGAGGTCGCGAACATGCCGAGCCAGGTGATCAGCGAGCTCGCCAGTTGTCGTCGGCAACCAGAAACGTACGCTGATACGCGCCGCGTTAGGAGAAAGCCCCAGGATGTAGAACGGGACCCCCGTGCCATCAAACCCTTCATGCGGCAGACCACGCTTCACTGCGTCGCAGAAATGCGCCACACGCTGGGTGGTCGTGCTGTCCTCGGAGGCTGTGTCGGCTGCGGCATCCGCACCGAAGAGGGCGGCCAGCAGGCTCTCGGTCTCGGTGGGGCGGTCGGACCAGAACACTACCGTGGCGTCTCCCAGGCGGGCGCGGTGTGTTGTGTCCTCGAGCAGCTTGTTAAGAGCCGTGCAATATTGAAAAGCTTCGTCTTGGCCCACCGGGGCGTTATAGCTCTGCGTTTTGCCGTAGCTGGTATAGGCATCGGCGTTAAACCCTACGAGCACCGCGCCCGAACTCTGGGCGTCAAAGACGCCTTTGATCTTCGGTTCGTGCAGCCGCGCCAGAACAGTATTGCGCCCGCATACCAATGATTGTCCCTGAAGGGCGCCCTGCTCGGGAACTACCGACGCTCGCCTCCAGTATTCCTGAACGGCGAATCGGTCATGGACATAGCCAGCTTGGCCTCGGATTTGGAAGACACCAAAGCCGCTGCCCGGTTCCTGAAGAAGCTCATGGCCAGATACCGCAGCTACGTCTGCCGGATTCCACTGCTCCAGGAAGTGGCAAACGGCGGCATACTGCTCATCTTGGATCTCATTCAGCAGATCCGCGTGCCGTTTGCGGAAGGCGGTAAATGCCGCTTGCGTTCGCTCAGGTTTGGGATCGTCGGCTTTAACACCCAATAAATATTGCGCGTTGTCCCAAAGAAAGCCGGGGTTGATTCCCGCGCCGGATGACTTTGCCTGCCCAGGCACTGTCAGACTGAGGGGCACTAATCGCTTACCTTCTTGTTGTCGAGTCTCCTGGAACGCGACCGGTCTGCCGCTGAGTTCCAGAACGACGCGAAAGCTGATCTTCTGGCGGCTGAAGCCCAGTGGCGCCACATCCTGATTGGGATCTCCAATGAGTCGCTGGTAGTAGTCCATCAAAGCCGGAATCGGGCCGGAATGATTCATCGCTTCACCTTCTTACCGTCAAGCGGCGGGATGTCGACGACGCCATCTCGCATTTGCGCCCTGAAGAATATCGGCGTCATGCCGTCTGCGAAGTCAATGTCGTGCAGCATGTACCCTAAGTCGCGGTCTCGTTGGCCAGCTGGCATACGACAGGGCGGCATCGGATCGCTTGGATCCTCCAGCAATTCAAAGTCTGCGGGAAACTCACGACAACCGAGATAGGGGCGATGATAGCACTGTCCAGATCTGGCCCGGCGGTTGAACTGGTCCAGGTGCTTGCCCGGATTGTCGTCACCGCCGACGATGTCGAAGCGGGCTTCGATCACATATGCTACATCGCGGAGGATTGTTGAGGCACGTTGCTGACGGTCATCCTCTACGCACAGACCGAGGTTGCCCCGGCCTCGCTTCATAGCTGCCGATACGCCGTCTTTGCCTTTGATTGGGATCTTACTGGCAACCTCGTTGCGGCGAAGGGTAGTGAAGCGGATGGGCTCGAGCACATGGAGGCGGCTAATGATCCACCGGATCTGGGGCTTCCAGTAGATAGCTTCAACGATCCCCCTGGCGGCCGAGGGCGTGATGATATCGTAGCTGACGCGTTCGACCTTCATCTCCGGTCGAGTGAAGCATGCCAACTCGCCCCACACGTGCAATTTGATGCCTTGGCTCAAGAAAGTTCCTCCGGACGTTAAGTCGCAGTATACATGCCGGCGGACGTGCTGTCATGAGGAGCACTGACAGCATCCTGTCAGTGGCGGCAAGATAATCTGCCAGCTGAAAGATCACGCCACCAGTTCATCAGGGTCCCAGCCAGCCGTATCAAGGCGCAGGCCCACCAGCCGATCATAGGCATTAGGGTTCGACAGCACCAGACGGCCATAGGTCCGGTCTACGGGGTATAGCAGCGTGTTTTCGTGCAGGCTCTGGACCTGGTGCTCGAACAGGTTGACCACCAGACGCTGAAGTTGGCGGTCGAAACCACGCCGGGGCGGCTCGGGCATTCCAAGGAGTTGGCGCTTGAGACGGACGCTGACCCGGCCGTACGGCACGAACACCGGATGCTGTCCGTCCGGAATGAGTTGGTACAGCTGCTCTGCCTGCCGGAACTGAAGCAGCGCTCCGCCATCGCCAAAGCAGTCGAGAACCTTCGATGCGTCGGCCCCTTGGCCTGCGGGGCGATCCCAGCCGGAGCGCTGACCCTCGTCCCAATAGTGCAACCGGAAGTAGTCGTGCTGGGCAGCCGGTGAAAGTAGGTCGGCGTGGTCCGGCAGTACCTGCGCCGTGGCGTTGATCGCCGACCGCAGGAAGGGCGGCGGTTTGGCGTTAGTCGGCTCAAAGACAAGCACCCGACCAGGTACCGACAGCTTCCCCTCCCGGTTGCACCGGCCCGCAGCTTGGGCGATCGAATCAAGCCCGGCCAAAGCCCTGAACACCACCGGGAAGTCAATGTCCACCCCGGCCTCCACGAGTTGTGTGCTGATCACCCGGCAGGGGAGCCCCCGCGCAAGACGCCGCCGGATCACGCGAAGCAACGCAGTGCGGTGGCGGGCGCACATGCTGGCACTTAGGTGCAGACAGGTGCCGGCACGAGGTATCTCGTGACCACTGCGGTGCATCGCCACGGCTTCCTCCAATCGATGACGCAAAGAGGTAAATAATGTCGACGCATGGACGCGGGTGTTGACCACACAGAGTACCTGCTCGTGCTTTGCCAGTCGCTCGACTACCGCCGCATCGTCGAGGGCGCCGACCTGTTCAACCTCCACCCGGCGGAGAGCAGTAAAGAGTTCTTCACGTCGCTCGGCAGGCACGATCTGGTGAGGATCGGGCAGCCCGATCGGGAACTCGGACCGTTGCTCCAAGGCAGGCTGGGTGGCCGTGCATAGAACGATGCTGCAGCCGTAGTTGGTGACCAGTTCATGCAAGGCCGCCAGCGTTGGCGCTAGTAGATTGGGCGGCAGAGCTTGGGCCTCATCCAGCACGATGACGCTGCGGACGATGTTGTGCAATTTTCGGCACCGGCTGGGACGCGCGGCGAAGAGCGACTCGAGTAGTTGCACGTTAGTCGTTACCACGACCGGGGCGTCCCAATTCTCCGCCGCCAAGCGGTCACGGACGGATTGTTCATCCGCTCGCCGCACATCCAGGTTGCTGTGATGCTCCAACACAGCATCGAGACCCAGCGCTGTGCGGTACACCGCAGCGTTCTGCTCGATGATGCTGGTAAACGGGATGGCTACGATCACCCGATCCAAGCTGTGCCGGGCCGCATGGTTGAGCGCAAAGGCCATCGAACTGAGCGTCTTGCCACCGCCGGTCGGGACGGTAAGGGCAAACAGCCCTGGCTCACGCTGGGCGGCAGCGAGGCAGGCGTCAAGGACCATGGCTCGGTGGCGGGCTACTACGGCGTTGGGACCTCGACGACAGCTGACCATGGCGATGTGCTGGGCCAACTTCTGGGCCAGTTCCGCCATGGTGGGGCAGGTACCAGGCCTGACAGCCGCACGGGCCGGATCCATGAACGCCTCGGTGGCAAGAAAATCGGCATCCACGAGGCACGAGAACAGCATCCGGACCATGAACGCCAACTGGAAAGCTTGGCGTCGGACATCACCTCTGGCCAGCGTCAGCAAAGGCATCGGGGGCAAGGGCTGGTCAAGGAGCGACGCTGGTGCGTTCTGCAGCGCGGAAGTGGCTTCCAATGGCGGTTTGGCGAGACGACTACTAAGCGATGAGCCACCGGACTCACCGGGTAGCGCCGTCCAGTTGGGCAGTCCTGCATGGTGCCCCGCAATGCAGTAGGCCAATAGGCACCCCCGGGCTGCGTCCTTTCGGTATGCGTGAACCGCCCCCGTCGTGGAGTGATCGACGGTGCCCCGAAGGTCGAGCCGGTGTGGATCCCCTTGTTCTTCGTCGGACGATGCCTTGAGATATTGCTGGAAGGCGTCGCTGTATTTGCCTAAATCGTGCCACCAGCCCAACAATTCGCCCCAAGCTGGAACACCGAATTTGCTGGCAAAGGCGCGCGATCCACTGCCGCCATCGGGTCCGCAGGCAACCCAAGCCAGATGCTGAGCTAGTGGCTCCCACGCTCTCGTTCCGCGCCCGGTGATGCTGTGGGCGAAGTATTTCGTTTGAGAGGAGGAAGCGCCGACTACATGCTCCATCGCAGAGCTCCAGTGTGCGGTGTTACTGGGTTTCGCCACAACGTCATTGAGCATATCCGCCACGGTTGCTTTAAGTATCACAGCTCGAACATAGGGAAGATCGGCACACGCCGAAAGGTTCTGACGACTGGCTTACCCGCGATAATTCATGCGCGTGCCGAATCGCCAGGCGCGAGAACGGCCGCGGCGTTGACCACAAGGAACTCATCGCGGTGCAGGAACGGCTAACGCTGAAGAAGAGGTGCCCGTTCCAATGCGACCCCGTGACCGCCTTGGCCACGGCGCTCAAGGACCGGTAGGTCTGGCCTTCCCACTCAAACCCCTTGGGCAGCACCGTCACTTCAATCATCCGCCCCCGGTTCTGGCGGGCCAGC
>JBGSTK010000172.1:0-10429 GCA_041736565.1 Phycisphaeraceae bacterium
GGGCACGGCGAGAACTGGGGAAACGCTATTTCTCGCTGACCTTCTGGTATGACGAATCCGGCCATTACGTCGGGCACTTCGAGGGCGACCTGCTTGATTCGCAGTACAACCCCATGGGCGGCAAGGACACGCCAGGTCCGGGCGGATAGGGTGTCAGGAGGAAATAAGGTGGCTTTGGCTGACCCCACCCGCGATGGCTCGGACCTGATGCTCAAGCCGCAGGTGGGAAAAGGTCGTTGTGTGAGACGCGGTGTATCATGAAGAAACATAGACTCACGCTGAAAATACTTCTAATTGCAATAATCACTACGGCGATATCTCTCGTCGGTGGATGGGTGGTATCGACGGCTAATTGGTTCATGTGGGAGGAGCCGAGGCAACTGGCGGAACGTCGCAACCATGTGTTGTACGTGGCCGATCACGACCTTATTGTTAATGAAGGACGGGATATGCTCAACAATCCTGCGAAATATCCATTTGGGGGAGGCGATATGTTTCCTAAGAATATGCCGCAGTACATAGAAACGTTACACCCGTCCTCGGTGAATATTTTCCCGAATGAAGGCGTTCTGCTGATGTTTCAGCGGAAGTTCGGGATATTTATCGCCGACGAGCACCTCGCGGGAGTTCCACCGGTCATTCCTCAGCCTGCTGTAGAATTCTACCCCGGATTGTGGTATGCCGAATATTAGCGGCGAGATTGTGCATGGAATCACTTCGGTTTTGATAAACGCGGGCGGATAAGGCGTTAGGATGGGCCGGAAAAGGGGATAAGTACGTATATGGACAGCGCCTGGACAAACATTCTGGGCTCGTGCCGCTCGTCCATAGCGAAGGAGCGTCATCTTGGCCATTGTGAGAGATATGTACTATCCCCTTTCTTCACTATATGCCGGTGGCGCATGCTTCGCTATTGGGGTCTATAAAGGTCATGACAGGGGATCAAAAAGATGGATATACGCAAAAAATATGGTGGCTTGCCGGAAAGAACTCGGATGTGGCGTCGTGTGAGATGGTATATCCTTGCCGCGTTCATAGCCTATATAGTGAGTCCTTTGGTGGTGTTGCGGGTACCGGTCGGGAGTCGTTCGTTCAATACCCCAAGCCAGCGGACGTCCTTACCGATTCCGGTATTTGCCGTGTCCTCAGGTACGTTATTGAATCGCGCAGTGCGAGTCATGTATTATCCAATGATTCAATGTGGTGAAGCCATTGGACTCATCAAATACATTGACGATGCGCGGGGGGAGATGGGACCCAATGTGCGGCTCGGAATGGCACTCATAGCACCTATGTTGTAAAAGGAGAAATCCGGCCAGCAACGTCTGGTTCCCGCGGGAGGCGGAAAAAGGGACGGAGGCGGAAAAAGGGACGGGAGTTAAATAACTCGCGTCGCTTGGTACCGCCCTGTCCGTCGCTTACGCTTCCGGCTCGTTCCAGGCGTTGACCATGCTGCCGACGTGCTGCGACGGGGGGTTGAGTTGGTTCGTTGATCGGCTGGTGGCTTTGCTGTGCGGGTGCGGTGCTTTGCATCCTTCACGAGGTTACTTCGATACCTTAGGGAACACCCGCGAGACTGATGGGGGCTCCCGCAAGACTGTTGGGAACTCCCGCGAGACCTTGGGGCTTCCCCCAGTGACCTTAGGGGTTCCCCTAGAAACCTTAGGGGTTCCCCCAGAGACCTTGGGGGTTCCCCCAGAGACCTTGGGGGTTCCCCCAGAGACCTTAGGGGTTCCCCCAGAGACCTTAGGGGTTCCCCTAGAAACCTTAGGGGTTCCCCTAGAAACCTTAGGGGTTCCCCCAGAGACCTTAGGGGTTCCCCTAGAACCCTTAGGGGTTCCCCTAGAGACCTTAGGGGCTCCCCTAGAACTCTTGGGGGTTCCCCCAGAGACCTTGGGGGCTCCCCTCGCGACCTGAGGGGGTTCCGTTGAGACCGTGCGGCACGATTTTGACGAGTTGAACGAATTTAATGGATTTTGATTTAAGTCACGCACGGGGCGGGACGATGGTCGGGGATGGAACGCCTGTGATTTCACGAGTGTTCGCGAACGGGGCGTTTAAACAAAACCCAATGCGGGCAATTTCCGCGGGAGCGTGCGACATGAGCCACAAAGACTATCTTCCCCCACGTGAAGTGGACTTGTTGGGCTGGAGCAGGAATCTGGCCAGCAAGTTGTTGGCGTCGCCGGAAGACTATGGGATTTCGCCCCAGCAGGCGACGGAGTATGACGTGGTGCAGTTGGCGTATGCCAACGCCTACACCGTGGCCAATGACCCCAGTTCGCGGATCAAAGCGAATATCAAGGTCAAGAACCAGAAGAAGGAGGCTTTGATCGCAGCCACCCGGCCGCTGGTGGCCTTTCTGCAGGCCTGGCCTGGGATGACCAACGAGAAGCGGCTGGCCCTGGAAATTCCCATTCGCGATCGTGGTTCCACGCCCATTGGTCGGCCGACGGTGGCACCGGCCACGCGGGTTGAGACTGTCATGGGCCAGACGGTAACGCTGTGTATCTTCGACCCTACTTCGAGCAGGAAACGAGCCAAGGTCAAGGGTGCCATCGGTGCGTGGGTATATAGCTTCGTGGGCGAAGATTATCCCACCGACCCGTTGCTCTGGGAGTTTCAAGGCACCGCCAGTAAGTACACCTACGAGGTGAAGTTCCACAACGCGCCATCTGGTTCGCGGGTCTGGTTGTGCGCTGCGTGGGTGACGCTCAAAGGTGAGGCTGGCCCGGTCAGCATGCCGATCGCTACCTATGTGGTCGGCGGCGGCGTGGGATCGAAGGCAGGCCTGAAGATGGCGGCCTGAACGTTTGATAGTGTTTGTCAATATCAAATGCGTGCGAGTACAGGGAGCTGTGCGCGCACGGTTAAAATACTATTCCGAGGAGTCTTGGAACGCGAAGCCGCGATGACGCGAAGGGAGGCAGGGAGGGGAGGGGGAGGTACCACGAAGGGCGTGAAGGGCACGATGGACTTGGCGTTCTTGGCGGTCTTCGCATCTTCGCGGCAAAAATGAAATGGCCCAGGCCTCCGAGCCTTTCGTTGCCCCCATTTTCCGACGGATGCCCCCCCAAGTTCGTTTTCAACGCGAAGAGGCGAAGGTCGCTAAGGTCGCGAAGCAGGAAGATTACATTGACCACCAAGGCACAATGAGCACAAAAGCGAAGTGGTCTTTTCCGCATCCAGTGGGCTCGCCTGGATCGCCTTCGCGTCCTTGGCGCTCTTCGCATCTTCGCGGTAAAAATGAATTAATGTCAGCCCGGGCGGGGAAATGCCCTACGGCGTCACTACGAACGTTGTTCTGTCCGTCGCTTACGCTTCCGGCTGGGGTAATGCATTAACGTGGGTCTTGAGGGGTCAGGGCCAGACGACGACTTCGCGTTCGAGTTGCACGCCGAATTTATCAGCCACGACCTGTTGGACGTGGGTCATCACCGCCAGGATGTCGGCAGCGGTGGCACCTTTGTGGGCGATGATGAAGTTGGCGTGCTGCTGCGAGACTTCGGCGTTGCCGATGCGGAAGGTCTTGAGGCCGGCGCGGTCCACGAGTTGGCCGGCTGAGGCACCCACTTCGGGTGGCGGATTTTTGAAAGCGCAGCCGGCGGAGTGATCGCGGAGCGGCTGGGAGGCGGTCTTGTAGGCAAAGACCTCCTTGACGCGCCGCATCAGTGCTTCGCTGTCATCGGGCGTGAGTTCGAACTCGACTTCGGTGATGAATCGCGCAGCGACGTTGGACTTGCGGTAGCCGAAGACCAGATCGTCCCGGTCGCGGTAGTAGGCCTGGCCACGCTGGTCCATGACCTGCACGCGGCTGACGCTGCGGCCGATGTCGCCGAACGCTCCGCCAGCGTTCATGCGAACAGCCCCGCCCACGGTCGCGGGAATGCCGGCCAAACACTCAAGGCCACCCAACCCAGCCTTGGCGGTTTCGAGGACCAGCTTCGCCAGGTCGTAGCCGGCACCGACGGTGATGATGTGCTTGTCGATCTTCAACTGGCGAAACGCGGGGTCATCGAGTTTGACCACGACGCCTGCGACGCCCTGATCTTGCACCAACAGGTTGGCACCGGCACCCAGGACATAGATGGGCGTCTGCGTTTCCATGCAGCGGGCTGTGAGTGCCGCGAGTTGCTGGGCTGATGATGGATGCGCCAGCGCCTGGGCTCGACCGCCCACGCCGTACCACGTCATGGCACCTAAGGCGACATCGGTTTCGTAGCGGAGGCTGAGGTCTTTGAGAATGGCGTCCATGTGGTGTTAAGAATAGCGTGCAATGGCGGTGGCGATCCATCCTCCGCCCAGAACCTCGTCGCCGTCGTAGCAGACCACTGCCTGGCCGGGCGAAACCGCCGCTTGAGGCTCGTCGAAACGTACCGTCAGCGTGGTGTCGCCGGTCGAGGTCACATGAGCGGGCACGGGCTGGCTGTTGTAGCGGATGCGTACGGTGCACCGACGCGGGGACATCGGTGGAGGCACAAGCCAGTTGGTTTCCGCAGCGTCGAGACCTTCCGACAACAGGCGATCGCGCGGACCGACGACCACCGTGTTGGTTGCTGCGTCCTTGCTCACGACATAGATCGGTTCACCCGCGGCAACACCCAGGCCGCGACGCTGGCCGATGGTGAAATGCTGTTGGCCTTCATGCTGGCCCAGGACCCGGCCCGCATCATCGACGATATCGCCGGGCTTGAGCGACTCCGGCGAGCGTCGGCGAATCAGTGCTGCGTAGTCGTTGTCGGGCACGAAACAGATTTCCTGACTGTCGGGCTTGTCGAAGACAGGCAGGCCACTTTCCTGCGCAATGCGTCGCACCTCGGGCTTGCTCAACTCGCCGACGGGCAGGAGCATTTCGCGCAGACGTGCGCGGGGAGTGCCGAAGAGAACGTAGCTTTGGTCTTTGGCGGTATCGAGGCCTCGCAACAGTCGCGGCTCATCGCCACGATGGTCCACGCGGGCATAGTGGCCGGTGGCGACGAAGTCAGCGTCGATGCTGCGGGCGTAGTCGTGGAGCTTGCCGAACTTGAGCCAGTCGTTACAGCGGACGCAGGGGTTGGGCGTGCGGCCGGCATCGTACTCAGCGACGAAGTAGTCGATGATCCGCCCGAAGTCGCGCTTGAAGTTCAGGACGTAGAACGGCACGTCGAGCATGGCTGCGACCAGTCGGGCATCGGCAGCATCGTTGAGCGAGCAGCAGCCCTGATGATGATTGGCGGGTGTGACGACGGGCAGGGCGCACTCGGATTCGGGCGTGGTGGTTTCTTCTTCGCTGCCCAGGCGCATGAAACAGCCCACGACGTCGAGGCCCTGTTGTTTGAGCAGCAGGGCCGCCACAGAGCTATCGACGCCGCCGGACATGGCGACGAGCACTTTTTTGCGACGGGCCGAACTCATGGGAATATTCTAGGGTCTGGGCAGGCGGGGCTAAGCGAGACGGTATAGATGGGCACCGCTTTTCCGCGCGGGCGGATCGGGCGGCTTTGAACGTACACTGATGGCGGCCATGACCAATCACGAGCACCAGCACGACCACGCCCACGACCATAGCCACAGCCATGACCACGCCCAACCGGCGACGTGTGGGGCTGAGCATGTCTGCAACCATGGTTCGCTGGGCCAGCATCATCCCCGCAGCGATGCGATCTGTCTGGATCATGTGAGCTTCAGTTACAACGGGTCGGCAGGGAATCGCGGCGGGGAAACGCCGACGGGCGATACCCGACAACTGGCTCTGCGCGATGTGACGCTCCACGTCGAGTTCGGCTGCAACCTCGGGATCATCGGCCCCAACGGGGCGGGCAAGACCACGCTCATCAAGATCATGCTGGGACTGCTGACGGGCTACCAGGGGCAGGTGAGCATCATGGGCATGAGCCCGCGACAGGCATGTCGGCGGGGCGACATCGTCGGCTACGTGCCCCAACGCCACGATGTCGAATGGCGCTTTCCCCTCACGGCTCAGCAGGTCGTGATGATGGGCCTGTCGGGCAAGACCGGCCTCTTTCGCCGCCACAGCAAAGCCGACCGCGATTATGCCCGCGACATCATGCACCGCGTCGGCGTCGGCGACTTGGCGCAAAAGCCCATCGGCGAACTTTCAGGCGGGCAGCAGCAGCGCATCTTCATCGCCCGTGCGTTGGCACCCAAGCCGCGAATTCTCATTCTTGATGAACCGCTGGTGGGCATTGACGAGGTGGGTCAGCGACGCTTTGCCGCATTGATGCACGAACTCCACGAATCATTGAAGCTGACGGTGGTGGTGGTGAGCCACGATCTGCAGGCCATCGCTGCCGGATGCAATCGCGTGGCGTGTCTCAAGCAGACCATCCACTACCATGACGCCCCCGAAGGTCTGACGCGCGAGGTGCTGGAGCAGGTCTTTGAACACGAGATCACGCCTGTGCTGCGATGAGGGTGGGTGCAGGGATATTCGTTTTTACCGCGAAGGGGCGAAGGTCGCGAAGGACGCGAAGGAAAAGGCAGACGCGAAAAAGGTTTAGGCATGCTTGAGTTGGACCCGGAATTGGAGATGCTCGGACAGCGCATCATTGGTGCGGCCATCACAGTCCATCGGGCGTTGGGGCCGGGATTTCTGGAGCCAACCTATAAGCGAGCGATGGCGGTTGAGCTTGGCCACTTGGGCCTGGATTGTCTGGTTGAGCATCCGGTTGCGGTGATGTATCGAGGTGTGATGGTGGGTGATGGCAAGATTGATCTGCTGGTCCAAGGTGCCGTGATCGTGGAACTCAAGGCAGTGGAGGCCCTGATGCCAGCGCACAAAGCCCAGATCATGTCGTACCTCAGAGCCACGAAACTCAAACTCGGCCTACTGATAAACTTCAACTCCACGCTCCTGAAAAGCGGTATCCAACGGGTCATCCAAAGCAACCCCTGACGAGTTTTAACTTAGCGACCTTCGCGACCTTCGCCCCTTCGCGGTAAAAACGAATTCCCCAGGCCTCCAAAACCATGAACGCCGTTGACGTCATTTTGCATCAGAGTTACGCCCAGCAGGCGCTGGTGACGGGCATTGCGGTGGGGACGGTCTGCTCGCTGTTGTCGGTGGTGGTGGTGCTCAAGCGCATGGCCTTCATCGGCCAAGGCATCAGCCACGCGGGGTTTGGTGGCATGGGGCTGGCGATATTTCTTGGGCTGGCGGGCTGGCAGCAGGATGCGCTGCTCTTTGTCTTCTGTTTGGCGACGGGGCTGATCATCGGGCTGCTTTCCCGCCGTCGTCGCGTTGATGCCGACACCGCCATTGGCATCCTGCTCGTCGCCGCCATGGCCATCGGCGTCATCCTCACCGACTTGCGCACGAGTCTCCGCGGTACGCCCTGGTACGACACCCGCTTTGCTTCCGATACCTTCATCCCACCCATCGAATCCATGCTCTTTGGCTCGCTGCTGCTCATCGACACCACCGCCATGTGGTGGACGCTGGGGCTCTCGGTGTTGATCGTGGTGGTGTGCGCAGCGTTCTTCAAGGAGATCGTCTTTTTCACCTTCGATGAGCGCGTCAGCCGGGTCTTTGGCGTGCCGACCAATCTCATCTACTACCTGCTGCTCATCGCCTTGTCGCTGACGATCGTGCTGTCGATCCGTGTGGTGGGGGTTTTGCTGGTCACAGCGTTGCTGGTCATCCCCGGTGCCACAGCCCTGCTGCTGACGCGTCGGTTGGCGGGTGTGCTGGCAGTGAGTTGGGGCGTGGGGATGGTCGGCGTAGTGGGGGGGTTAGTCGTGGCGCTGCAGTTGGGTGAGTTCTCCACTGGGGCCTGCATCGTCGCGGTCCTGTGCCTGCTCTTCGCCACCGCGTTCGCCAGTAGGGCGGTGCTGCGGTGAAAGCGCGGGGCACGGGGGATGCGAATTCATCCGCGCGGCATTGCCGTATTAGCCCACTTCACGCGTCTGGAACAGCGCCACAGCCAGACACAGCACGGCAGCGATCTGCAGCCCTGCGTAAGCGGTCAGCCAGCCCACATGCGACATCGGCACATGAAGATCGCGCGGCAAAGCATCGACGAGCCAGAGGAACTGCAGGTTGGGCAACGCCCAATAGGTGACCCGACCAATGAGCCAACCCACGCCCGCACCCAGGCCCGTGGCATCGCTGGTGGCGGCTTTGGAGGCGGGGCCGAGCATGGTCTCGCTGACCAGGCCGAGAAAAAAGACGCCCACACAGATCAGCAGCGTCATGACCTGCCCCAGCCGGGTCGAGGCCGCGATGGCGACGGCGGTCAGCAGCATCACAGCTTCAAAGACGAGCAGCATGACGATGAGCAACTGCCCATCAGGCCAATGCCCTTCGTGACTGAACTCGTAGCCGATGCCCTGAAGGGTCCAGCCGGGGCCGATGAGCAGGACCAGGAGGATGGCCAGGGTGAGCATAGCCGCGAGGCTTTTGACAAAGACGGAGGTAAAGACCCAGTGGTAGAGGTAGTTGCCCCCAGCCGCCAGCACCAGTGCCATGACCCAGGCCGCCAGTCCCAGCGTGATGACGGGCATATCGAACTGGTCGCCCGCGGTCTGCATGACGCCGTGACGGACGGTGAATAGAAAGACGATTGACAGAATCCAGAACGCCAAGGTCAGGGCCGCGGCCACGCCCAGGTACTTGCTGACGACGAAAACCGGGCGGCTGACGGGTTTGCTCACCACGGTCAGAACCGTCTTTTTCTCGACTTCCTCTGAAACCACGCCCGTGGCGGTGAAGGCGGCGATGAGCAGGCCCGCACTGAGCAGGATCGACATGCCCATGTCGATCATCATCTTGTTATCGTCATCCATGGTGTAGGCTGCCAACTGCGGATTGAGCAGTAAGGCAAAAGCCGCGACGACCAGCAGCACGACGAACACCGGCTGGCGTATGCTTTCGGTAAAGGTGTTTCGGCTTATGGTCAGGATCTGTTCGAACATGATCGTGGACGCCTGGGATGGTCACGGCGCGAACCGCCGGGGCTCTGGCATCTTATAGTAAGGGACGTTTCGCCGAGGTGTCATACCCCTGGGCGGACTTTCTGGCGGCGTCCCGGACTGGGGCAGGGCGGGCCGATCCCGCGACGCTGGCCCGGGGGTGATCGGAATTTTGCTCTGGCCGGGCTGACAACTTGGGGCTTAGGCGTTAATCTACGCAGCCCATCGTAACAACGGACATTCGCCATATGGCTCAGGATCAACAGAGTTACCACCGTGCCGCCAACGCCGCTCTTCTGGGATTGGTCGCGCAAATCGTGCTGGCTGTGGCAATGGCGCTGGCCGGGCTCTGGGCCCAGTCGCCGGCGCTCTATGCCGCCACTTGGCAGTTCCTGGGCGGGCTGCCCATCTGGATCATCCTGTGGATCATCTATCACCAGCACGAGATCGAACGTGCTGAGACACTGGAAGTCGAGCAGATCGCCCGCGCCCCGGGGCAAGCTGGTGCCGGTGGTGGGGCTGCCCTCTTTGAAACTCAGGCTGATGAACTCCATCAGGCCCGCCGCCGCCTCGAGAATCTCTACAAGTGGGGCCTGAATATCACGGGCTTGGTGGTCGCGGGTTATCTGCTGGCGGTGGGCATCACGCTTTTTGTGATGGCCTACGGCCGGGTCAACGACCTGGACTTTGTCAGCGGTGCCTTGGCGGAGAATAAGAACCCGCTGGTGCTTTTGGGCGTCATGGCGGCCTTGGCGTTCCTGGCGTTCATCGTCGCCCGTTACCACGCGGGCATGACCCAGGTCAACGAGTGGCAACTGCTCCGAGCCGGGGCGGGTTATCTGATTTCCAACGCATTGCTGGCTGTCGTCATCGCCGTGGTCGCGGTGCTGGCGTGGCGCGGCCAAGCAGAGCCTCTGGCGTACATGAGCCTCGTCGTCCCGGCCTTCATGATCCTTCTGGGCAGTGAAATCCTCCTGGCCTTCCTGCTGGGCGCTTACCGCCCACGCAAGCCCGGCGAAATCCCCCGACCTGCGTTCGACTCCCGACTCATGGGCTGGCTCACACGACCCGAAGCACTGGCCAACTCCATCAATCAGGCCCTCAATTATCAGTTCGGCATCGAGGTCTCCCGGAGTTGGTTCTACCGCCTGCTTTCCAAAGCCATCACGCCCCTGTTGGCCTTTGGCCTTCTGGTGCTGATGCTCATCAGCTCCGTCCTGGTGGTCAACCCCGAAGAGAAGGTGGTCGTCACGACGTTTGGCAAGATTGACCGGATCGTCGAGCCGGGCCTGCGGTTCAAGTGGCCCTGGCCCATCGGCGGTGCCCAGCGATATGCGGTGGGGCGAATCCAGCAGATCCACGTCGGGTCATACATTGACCCGCTGCCCGCCGGCCGGGCGATCCTGTGGACGAACCAGCATTCGGAGGTGGCCGAGGAGTTGCTCATCACCGCGTCGACGCCGGGCATGGTCCTGCCGGGGCAGGGGGGCGTCGGCCAGAGCGCCATCGACGCGGAACC
>JBGSTK010000186.1:0-25213 GCA_041736565.1 Phycisphaeraceae bacterium
AACTGACCCGCCCCGGCCCTGCGCCTTACGACTCCGCGACAACCTGCGTGATACCACCGGTCAACGCACTGGGTAGCGCCCCCGCAACCCAACGTTTGCCGGTGTGAGCGCACAGGAATCGCTCGAGTCGCGGGCGCATGCCCTCGACACCGTAGCCCAGCCGGGTGGTCACCACCAGCACCAGCCGCCGCGTCGTGGGCTCCAGGCCGTTGACTTCGATCGACAGCGTGCGATCCGGGTCAATGAGCACCTCGAAGCGCGGCTTGCCATCAGGCAGCAACTTCACCTCGAGCCGCACGGGCTGATCCGTCCGCAACAGTCGCGTCGGCATCGGCAGGAGGCGAACATCCGCCCCTATCGCCGCAAACGCGTCAAATATTTCTTTCTTTAAGGTAATCACATCAATCTCTTTTCATCAGCGATGCGCCCCCAACGGGGCCGTCGCAGTCTTGTTTGTTTGTTCGAATCAATCCCGGCTTATTCCTTCAATCCCGTCCAACCTTGTTATCTGACTTAGTTTCTCACTTGGAGCAATCCGCGTGCCCCGCCCCGCCATCCGTGCCTTGACCCATTCCTAACGAAAACAGCCTCGGAAATCGTTCCGAGGCTGCAGTGATGCGGTGTGCATGAATTCACTGTTACCTCGGAGGCCCATCATCACAGCGGTGGAGACCGGCCTTTGCCGAGCCCGACCAGACTGCAACTTCGGCTTGGTAGCCGGGACGCTGCTGAGTCGAATGCTGTTGAAGATCAGTACGCATATTTCGCGCTTTCGTTCTGCAATCTTGTCCAATGATACTATGCTATCGGCCAGGGTCAATAGTTCCCCGCATTAAATATTCCACCACGGCCGACGATACATTCCCATAAATTACAGTATTTCCACCACTTCGAACCGTTTTACGCCTCGGGGCAGATCGACTTTGATGGCGTCTCCTACCCGGGATTTCATCAAAGCCTCACCCATGGGACTCCCTGCGGTGACTTCGATCTCATCCCCATCGAACCGCCCGGTGGCTTCGCCTACGAGTTTGTAGAGGTCCTCGCTGTCATCGCCCAGGTCCTTGAGCTTGACCACCGAACCCAGAAACACCACCCCCTTGGGAATGTTGGCTTCATCGGCAACACTGGCGCTTTTGAGCCGTTCTTCAAGTCGGCGGATCTCAGCTTCGTTCATGCCCTGATCCTCGCGGGCGGCATGATATTCCGCGTTTTCCTTCAAATCCCCCAACGCACGGGCCTCGGCAATGCGGGTGCTCAGCTCAGAGCGACGATTCTTAAGTTCTTCAACTTTCGCAGCTAATTGCACTTTTTCGTCAGCAGTGATGAATTCCATAAGTCAATACTCCTTGCACCGTCACGCTTGCTCGAAGCGGAAGGCTGGTCGGCGAACTCTGGCGTCACGGGTGTCGCAGGACACGAGACGTGCGATGACAATACCTTAGCGGCGTTTGAGGACGAAGGAAAGTCGGGGTCAGCCGAGATTTCGCCCGTTACCCCACCTGCACACGCTTACCCCCCTCAATGCCTACCTTACGACCCCACATACCCCACCTATGCCCCGCTATGCCCCCCTCAACCCCGCAGGTACCCCCACCATTGGGCCACATCGCGCAGGCGGTCGTAGTACACCACCGTCGGCCGGGGTCGCCAAGCGGGAAAAACCCGCAAAACGCGGCGAAAAAGCTCCATCCACGCCCACCACGCCACGCCAAATCGGCCCGGCTCCGGGGGGGCGCGATGCAGGCGCCAACTAACGCCCAACCCACGCTGCCACTTCAGGAACCACCTCACGCCCGTCCGCTCCGGCGGTAAGTAGTGGCCCACACCCGCGTTACACACCAGCCAACCTTCGCCCCGCTCCAGCATCGCCTCCACCATGGCCACATCCTCACCCGCGATGCGGACCCCGCCGCTCATCCCTCGCGCCGGGTCGAAGCCGCTTGCGGGGATTAAGTCCCTTCGCAGCATCATGTTAGCTCCCCACGCCGAAACCCCCGGCGGCACCATCGGCGTATCCTCCACCACCGGCAATGCACCAAAACACGCGGGATAGTGCGTCACCAGCCAGCGCGCCGCAGGCGTCAAATCATCGATTTTTGCTGCTTCAACCCCCCCCCTTATCCCCTGCAACTCGACGCTACCCCCCCCCAACCCCACCTCTACGCCCCCCCTACCCCCCTGCTCCTCGCCACCCTTTTTTGCGACCCAAGGCCGAATTTCCCCGCCCAGACAAACCGCCTGCGGATGCCGCGACATGCCCGCCAGGTACCCCTCGATCAACCCCGCATCGACCAGCACATCATCATCGAGAAACAGCACCCACTGCCCCCGCGCCTCGGCCAGGATTCGATTCAGCGACAGGCTCTTGCCCTGCCTAGGCTCATGGAGGCGTCGCATGGTCACCGGCCCGCCAGCCGGGATGCCCGCAATGGCTTGATCGATAACGACCGCGGTCTGATCGGTGCTGTTGTTATCGCAGATGATCGCCTCGACCTGAACGTCAGCCGGAACGCGCAGCCCCACCACCCCCGCCAGCACGCGCCGCAGGAGAGGGGCTCGATTCCAAGTCGCCATCGCGATGGTCAACAGCATGTGGGCGATTATCGTCGAAAGGTGGGTGGGAGGTAATTGGAAGGATTAGACGGATTGGACGAGCCGGAAGCGTTAGCGACGGAGTATGGATGAATTGCGGGAGCTTTTCGTTTCTCGCGTTGGAAATAAATCCGTCGCTAACGCTTCCGGCTCGTTGGGCGCTTCCGGCTCGTCGGGTCACCTCGGCCAATTTCCGGACAAACGTGTTAAGCTGCCTGGACTGATGAAACGGGCATACTACTCTGCAACGATACAGAAGTTCCTACACGAACCCGACGAGTCAATTCTCGGGCGATTGGTGCAAGGGGACTCGATGTCGGTCGAGGCTACGCAGCGAGATGCGTGGCTCATGCAGCTAAAAGTATTGAAGCTGGTGCTTGCAGATCATGTCGAGGGCTCAGTCTATTTCGAGTACGTGATACCACGGTTGGGAAAGCGCATCGATGCCATTGTGTTGCTCGGTGCGGTCGTGTTCGTCCTTGAATTCAAGGTGGGCGAAGCTCACTTCACTCGCCATGCTATGGATCAAGTGGTCGATTACGCGCTGGACCTCAAACACTTTCACGAGGCATCGCACCATGTTCACGTCGCCCCGATCCTCATCGCGACTAACGCGCAGGACCCGCCCTTGGTAGTCACGCTTGATGGGCATCAGGACAACACTTTCAATGTGATCTGCGCAACGCCCGCCACGTTGGGTACAGCCATACGTCGCGTATTGGACTTTGTCACAGCGCCGCAACTCAACCCGCAAACTTGGGAGAACGCGCGTTACTGTCCCACCCCGACCATCGTGGAGGCTGCCATGGCGCTATACGGGGGACACAAGGTTGAGGACGTCTCACGCAGCGATGCAGGTGCCCGGAATCTTACGATCACCAGCGTGACCGTTTCAGACATCATTCGACAGGCTCGTGAAACGAGGTCGAAGGTCATTTGCTTCGTCACGGGCGTGCCGGGCGCCGGCAAAACGCTCGTCGGCCTGGATATCGCCACCAAACACTTCGACAAGGCGAACGATCTTTACAGTGTGTTCCTCTCGGGCAATGGGCCATTGGTCTCGGTCCTCTGCGAGGCGCTGGCCCGAGATAAGGTGCGACGTCACAAAGAACGAGGCGAGCATGTGGCGAAGAATCGCGCGAGAAGCGAGGTGAAAGCGTTTATTCAGAACGTTCATCACTTCCGTGACGATTGCCTTCGCGACAGCCAGCCGCCCGTTGAACACGTGGCGTTGTTCGACGAGGCGCAGCGTGCGTGGAACCTCGAGCAGACCAGTAAGTTCATGCGGCAGAAGAAAGGCGTCGCCGACTTCGCACAGTCCGAACCCGCGTTTCTCATCAGTTGTCTCGACCGCCACGACGATTGGGCCGTCGTGGTCTGCCTCGTCGGGGGCGGGCAGGAGATCAACACTGGCGAGGCAGGCATCGCTGCATGGATTGATGCCGTACTTACCGAGTTCCCTACCTGGCAGTTACGCCTATCGTCTCGCTTGACGGCCGAGGAATACGGGGCCGGCTCTGTGATCGACCGCGTCCGTGACTTGCCACGCGTCAGGTTCAGTGACGAATTGCATCTGGGCGTGTCGATGCGGTCGTTCCGCGCCGAGTCTGTTGCGCAACTCGTGAAACAGTTACTCGATCTCGATTCCGCCGGCGCTCGTGAAACCCTTCAGCAGGTCGTGCAGCGCTACCCGCTTGTGCTGACGCGGAAGGTTGACACGGCACGCCAGTGGCTGCGCGAACGTTCTCGTGGCACCGAACGGTTCGGCCTCGTCGTTTCGTCGCAGGCCCAGCGGCTGCGACCGCACGCCATCGATGTGCGAGCGAAGCTCAACCCCGTGCACTGGTTTCTACACGGCAAAGATGATGTCCGCTCGTCCTACTACCTCGAGGATGCTGCGACGGAGTTTGATGTGCAGGGTTTGGAAGTGGACTGGGCTGGCGTCGTTTGGGATGGCGACCTCCGTCACAACGGAGAAGAGTGGAGACATTTTTCGTTCAAAGGCAAGCGGTGGCAGCAGGTCCGTAGTACCACGCGGCAAACGTATTTGAAGAATGCATACCGGGTCTTGTTGACGCGTGCGCGTCAGGGGATGATCGTGGTGGTTCCCGAGGGCGATGCCCGCGATCCTACGCGCGATGCGAGATTCTACGATGGAACGTATGAGTACCTTCGTAGCATCGGAATCGATGACGTAACGTGATGGTTCATGGTGCTTCCCCACGAGTCCGAAGCATTAGCGACGGAGTTTGGGTGAATTGGGGGGGCGTTTCGTTTCTCGCGGTAGGAAAATATCCGTCGCTTACGCTTCCGGCTCGTTTTGTGCACTGGGGGTGGAATGGCCGATAATTGGGGGGTGAGCGGTATCAATAGGCCTAACATCGCGGTGGTGATTCCCTGTTACAACGGGCTGCCTTATTTGGAGCAGGCGTTGGCTAGTGTGGCGGCGCAGTCGCTGGGGGCGATGGCGACGTTTGTCGTCGATGACGGCTCGACGGATGAGAGTGCCGCGGCGGTGCGGGACTTTGCCCGACGACATGAGTCGATGCGGGTCGAACTGATCCAGCAGGCCAATGCGGGTGAACCGGCGGCGAGGAATGCGGGGATCCTCGCGGCGTTTGCAGCGGGGGCGACGTGGATCGCGCAGCTCGACACCGATGACTGGTGGGAGCCTGAGAAACTGGCGATGCAGTGGGAGGCGGCGCAGCGGGCGGGTGATGATTGCGTGCTGCTGCACACGGGGTTTGTGCGGCACCTGCCTGATGGGCGGGAGGAGCCTTGGGACATGACGGGGGCGGCACGTCGCACGGGGTGGTGTACGCGGGCGCTGTTGGAGCCGGCGAGCATTGCCCATCCGTCGATCATGGTGCGTGCCAGTGCGCTGGACCGCATCGGCGGGTACGACGCGAGCTTTCGACAGGCGTGTGATATTGATCTGTACTTTCGACTCTCGGCGGTGGGGACGTTTGCGTTTGTGCCCCATCGGCTGCTGCACTATCGCATGCACGCCAAGCAGATGAGCGCCAGCCAGATCGATCAGATCCCCTACCATCATCGAGCTGTGCGGCAGTTCTTCGCCAAGCATCCGCAGATCGAAGCGGAGATCGGCCCAGCGGTGATCGAGGCGGCGCTGGCGGAGCATGTGGCGATGAAACTCGAGAGCTTGTATTGGCGACGCAAGCTTGTGGAGTTTCGACAACTGCTGGCGTACGCAGCGGAGCAGCGGCTCGACAACGAAAAGATCGCGACCTGGCGTCGCAAGGCACGTTGGCCCGATGCGATGATTCGCCTGAAGGATCGCGTGATGAAGCGATCATGAGCGAAGCGATCAACGAGCCGGAAGCGTTAGCGGCGGAAAATGGACGGGGATTTCACTGATCAAACCATGCCAGACTTAACCGTGGCCATCTGCACGTATCACCGCCTTGAGCCGCTGCGTTTAACGCTGGCGTCGCTGGCGCAGTGCGTGGCACCGGCGGATATGACGTGGGATGTGTTGGTGGTGGACAATGCGGATGAACCTGCGGTGCGGGCGATGGTGGAAGGTTTTGGTGATCGGTTGGCGGTGCGTTACGTGGCTGAGGCGACGACGGGGACGAGTCATGCCCGCAACCGCGCGGTGCACGAGTTGGAGCAGGCGGGGGTGCCGATCGTTTTGTTTACGGATGATGATGTGACGTTTGATGCGTCGTGGCTGGCGTTGATGGCAGCGGCGATATCGTCGCAGCCGGGGTGTGATTTCTGGGGCGGTCGCGTTGAGCCCGTTTGGCCGCCGGGGAAGGATGTGCCGCGGTGGTTTGATGTGCAGCGGTGTGCGATGTTGGGCGACACGATTGTGCAGTATCGACGCGGGAAGACGCCTCGGTCGTGGGACGCGGCGCAGGACCCGCCGTTTTACACGGCGAATTTGGCGCTGCGGGTCAAGGCTGTGGCGGCGGCGGGATACTTTGATATTCACGTGGGGCATCGTGGTGGTGTGCGAATGGGGATGGAGGATAGTTTGATGGTGCGGAGCATCGCAGCGATGGGCGGGCGTGGATGGTATGCGGGCGATGCAGTGGTGTTTCATCCCGTGCCGGAAGAGCGGTTGACGCGCGGGTATGCGCGACGTTTTGCGTGGCGACAGGGTTTTGCGAGTGTGCATCAGTTGCGTGCGGGGTTGGTGGGGGGTGAGGAAAGCGCGGACCGCGCGAACGGCAGGCGTAGTGGACATGTGCCGCGCTGGCTCTATCGTGCGGCGATGGGCGGAGCGGTCACTGGTGTAGGCGGGTGGTTGGCGGGGTTGGCGACGGGCGATCCCGGCCGGGCATTCGCTGGGGAGTTCCAGACCGTGTTTAATGTGTCCAAACTCTGGCACGCGTTACGTCGCCGGGATGAGCCATGACCCCAGCCGACCGACAATCTCGATTTGATGTGGCGGTGATCGTGCCGACGTACAACCGCGCGCGGCTCATCGGTGATGCGCTGGACGCCATCGTAGCGCAGGGCGCTGACTATTTCGGCCGCATCGAGGTCGCCATCGTCGATGACGGCTCGACGGATGACACGGCGAGCGTAGTGGAGCCTTATGTAGCGCGGTTTGGCGATGAAGCGGGTGGTGCGGTGGTAATGCGATTCACGCGGTTGGAGAAGCAAGGCGTGGTCACGGCGCGCAACACCGCGATTGCCCAGACGACTGCGCCACTCGTGGCGTTTTTGGACAGCGACGATTACTGGACGCCGGGCAAACTCACGGCACAATGCGCCGTGTTGGCGGAGCGAAGTGCGGTGGGCGTCGTTCACACGGCGTATCGCTACGTCGATGAAGCGGGGCAGCCTGCGGACACGGAAACGCAGCGCGTGGAGAACCCTTGTGTGGGGCGATGCGTGGCGACGCTGCTGCGCGAGGACCTTGTGATTTTTTCCAGCGTGGTGATGCGGCGGTCGGTCATCGAGCAGGTGGCGGCGGCGGAGGAGCATGGCTTGCCGTTTGATCCACGTTGGACCAACGCGCAGGACTACGACCTGTTGCTTCGTGCGGCGAGGATTTGCGAGTTCGCCTATTTGCCCGAGCCGCTGACGATGTATCGGCTTCACGGTCAGCATGGCGCGATGGGTAACCTGGCGCGGGCGTTTGGATTTCATGGGCGGGTGCAGTTGGATTTCATCAAACGCTGGGGAGATGAGTTGGGCATTGACGACGCCACCGCCCGGCGATGCGTGGCGGATTTTCTGCATGGTCGTGCGGAGTCACTGTTCTGGCAGCGAAAGCTCGATGTGTCGCGGCAACTTTGCCAACTGGCTGGTGAGTTGGGCGTTGCTGATGAACGTACCGCGGCGCTGGAGCGGAAGCTTGCGCGACCGGCGTGGATGTATGCCCTCAAGGACCGCGTGGATCGGCTGCTCAAATGACCTTGGATTCCACCCCTCAACCCTTGGCAGGGCAAGCGTCGACGGACGAGGCCTCGGCAGGCCAACCTTCGTCAAGCCAACCGCTGCGCGTGTTGTATCTGGCGCGGGCGCCGTTTATCAGCGGGGCGGAGCGGGCGCTGCTTTCGACGTTGCGGCACCTTGATCGCAATCGCATTTGTCCCGCGGTTGTGTTGGGCTGCGATTCGCCGCTGGCGGATCAGGTGCGGGCGATGGATGTGCCGGTGTGGATCGTGCCCATGGCGAAGCGCGAGTTGGGGCCTGTCGCGCTGTGGCGATGGAGTCAGAGTCTGCGCGGACTGCGGCGAATCGCCCGGCAATGGCGGGCGGAGGTTCTGCACGCCAACGATGTGCCGAGTTGTCAGGCCATGAGCGTGGTGGGTCGCGAACTTGGTTTGCCGCGCGTGGTGCATGTGCGTTGGGGGATCAGTGCGAAGGAGATGGGCTGGTGGGCCCGCGCGGGATGTGAGAGGATCGTGTGCATCAGTCGATGGGTGCGGGGTGAGTTGGGCAGTCTTGCGGGCACACCGCTTGGCGATGCGAAGGTCGAGGTGATTCACGACTGTGTGGATTGGCCCGCCGACCCGCCGCGGATGATTGATGGGCCGGAGCATCACGGACTCGTGCTGGGATTTTCGGGGCAGCTCATCGAATCGAAGGGATTGGATCTGGTCATCCGCGCGATCGGCCAGCTACCGTCGACAGCGCGGCCACGGTTGCTGGTGGCGGGCAAGGATACGCAGAGTGGCGGCGCGTATCAGCGTCAGCTTGAAACGTTGGCGGATGAGTGTGGCGTGACGACGTGCATCGACTGGCTGGGGTTTCTGCCCGATGTCAGCGGCTTGTATCAGCGGATTGATGCGGTGGTCTGTCCATCGCGCCTCGAGCCGCTGGGCCTGGTGCCGCTGGAAGCTGGGGCGTATCGATTGCCTGCGATTGCCAACAATCTGGGCGGATTTCGCGAGACGATTGTGCAGGGTCGCACGGGGTTGCTCGTCGAGCCGACGCCCGAGGCCTGGGCTGGTGCGATGGCGGCGATGAGCGATGCGCAGGCTCGTCGGGCGATGGGGAGGGCGGCATATGACCACATTGGCGCGGCTTTTGGGCCGATGAAGTACCAGGAGCGGCTGGCGAGTCTTTATGATGGGCTCGCAGGGCGATGACCACGGCACACCGGGTTGGCCCGAGCCGTGCTTTACTGCATTGATGTGACGCGATTGGGTGTTATGCGGAAAACAAGGGCGGGTGACCATGCAAAGCGATCAGACGGTTGATTGGGCGGCGTTGGAGCAGCGTATCGCCGGCGCGATCCAAGAGGTGCAGCGCACCTCGACGATCAACGTGCCGGGGCATCCGCCCTACAAACTCCAGCATCACGTCAACCCATCGGAAGGCGAGTTGCTTCGCGATCTGGTGGCGGGCTGCGGTGCGCGAAGGACTCTGGAGATCGGCATGGGCACGGGGCTCAGCGGCCTGTACATCTGCTGGGGCCTGGCGCACGCTAATGCAACCAAAGGTCAATCAGCCAAGCATGTCGCCATCGACCCGTTTCAGGATGGCGACTTCTGGAAGGGCCGCGGCCTGGCGCTGCGCGATCATGTCGGTGCCACGCCCGTCTTTGACTGGATGGGTCAGTCCGATGACATCGCGCTGCCCAACCTGCTTTCGCAAGGCACGCAACTGGACTTCGCGCTGATCGATGGTGACCATCGTTTTGAAGCGGCCATGATCGATTTTTATTACATCGACAAGATGCTTCGCGTGGGCGGTATCTGCGCCATTGACGATACGGACTGGCCTTCGGTCTGGCGGGTGGTACAGTTTGCGGTGCTGCATCGCGACTACGAGTGGGTCAAGGCAGTGCCCATCGACCTCGGGCCGATCACCCGGCCTTGGGGTTGGCGACTGCGTGCCTCGCGTCTGCGCACGTTCGCCAGGCAAGGGTGGAGTCGATGGGAGGCGTTGCGGCGGAAGCCGTACCAATTCGTGGCGTTGCGAAAGACGCGAGAACAACCCAAGGACGAGCAGTTCTGGGCGAACCTGGAATCGCCGCGTCCGCCCCGAGGCAGGGCGTGACCTTGCGTGTGCTTTATCTTCTGCCGTTCTGGCCACACCTTTACACGCCGTTTCTCTTTCGTGAGATGGCATGGTTGCGACAGCGCGGGCATCGCGTGGCGGTAGTATCGCTGCGGCGCTGGCCCGATGGGCAGCCCAACGTCGATCGCTTCGGGTTGAATGATGTGCCGGTGCTGCAAGCGCCGCGGTTGTATCCGGGCGATGCTGCGGTGTTGCGTCAGGTTGCCTCGGCTGCGTTTACGCCGCGGAATCGTGATGCGACGAGCGTGGACATTCTTCGCCGAGCCGTGGGACAGGCGGGCCTTCGCCAGGGGTTGCACGAGTGGTCGAATTGGCGGCGAATCCTGGCGTTTGTCAAGGCGCAGGGCAGTCAGATCATCGATGCCCACTGGGGAGCCGAAGCTGCCGAGACAGCGCTGCGCATCAAGGCGGCGATGCACCTGCCCGTGAGCGTGACATTTCACGGCGGCGATCTGTGCCAGGTGCCTTCACCGGCGCTGAGCGACATCCTCACCAACGCCAATTTGCTTCAACCCGTGAGTCAGTATCTGGCGGACTTGCTGTTGAGCAAGCGATCGCACCCGCGTGGGCTGAAGCTGCCCGAGGTGGAGGTGGCGCCGCAACGATTGGCGGTTCGTCCGCACGGCCTGCCACCCGAGGCGTTTGCGAAATCGCCGCCCGCACAAAACGATCACGAGCAGATCATCGCCACCGCAGGTCGGCTCGACCCGGAGAAAGGACAGATGGACCTGCTGGAAGCGGCAGCACCACTGGCGGGCGAGTTTAGGGGGATGAAGTTGCGCTTCATCGGGGGTGGGCAACTGGCGCAGCCGCTCAAGGATCGTGCAGCCGCACTGGGGATTGCCGACCGCGTGGAGATCACGGGCCCGCTGCCTTGGGATCAGGTGTTGACTGCGATGCGCGGATCGCACCTGTACGTGCAGGCTTCGCACGTCGAGGGTTTTGGCATGACGCTGCTGGAAGCTGCGGGGCAAGGCTTGCCGTTGATCGCCACGCACACCGGCGCGCATGGTCAGATCATCGATCAGGGCGGTCAGAGCATCGACCAGGGCGTGACCGCGACGACCGCCAACGGCTTCATGTTCGAGCCCCGGGACATCGAAGCATTGCGCGGGCATCTGCGGACGATGCTAAGCGATGCAGCATTGCGGGCACAGATGGGTGCTGCGAGTTTGGCGCGGGCGCGGAAACACTTCCTCTTCGATACGCTGATGCCCACGGTTGAAGCACGACTCCAACGCTTGGCACAGGGTGGCTAACGCATGGACAAGGTCATCGACATTCTCCTTTGTCAACGTTTCCTGCCCGAGATGGGCGGATCGATCCGGTGGATGCACGAAGTCTATCGTCGATGGCGCGGGCCGGTGGAAGTGATCACGCATGATTACTACGACCATCCGCCACGCACACCCGAGTTTCCCGATGCACCACCCCGGCCTGACAACGCGCGACACGACGATGTGATGGACGAAACGTTGCTGATGGATCGTCGCGATATTTTCATGCGCGACTGGGGACTGGAGAGCGTCGACCGGCTGCGGCGCTACGCGAGGATGACACTGGCAGTGCGGGAGCGGCTGCGTCGACATCCACAGGCGCTGGTGCGGGTGCATTGCATCCACGCGGTGCCCGAGGTGGTGAGCCTCCTGCCCCTGCTGCCGCGATACCGTCGGCGAATGCGGATCATCTGTTACGCCCATGGCGAGGAAGTGACGGCCTGCGATTCGAGTCGGCAGCTTCGGTTTCTGATGCGGCGGGCGTACGCGGCCTGCAATCTAATTCTCGCCAACAGCCATTACACCCAGGGACTGCTCAAGCAACATGTTCCACCTCAGCGGGAGGGTTTGATCCAGGTGGTGCATCCCGGCGTGGCGTTGGATGAATTTGCCGGCGCTGACGAAGCTGGTCAGACCTGGCGAAAGGAGTCCGGCCTCGGTGACAAGCCCCTCATCCTGACCGTGGGGCGGCTGGACCCGCGTAAGAATCATGCCGCGATATTGCGGGCGATGGCGGCCCTGCGAACGCAGCACCCGGAGCTGACGTACTACATCGTCGGCCGGGGAAGACATCAGCCAGCGCTGGAGGCTCTGGCGGGGCAACTGGGCATCGCCTCGCGCGTAGTATTTGCCGGGGCGGTGGATGGGCCGATGAAGCTGGCGATGCTGGGCGCATGCGATGTGTTTGTGATGCCCGCGGTGCGTGATGGGACGGATGTCGAGGGCTTTGGGATGGTGTTTGTGGAGGCGGGCGCCTGCGGTAAGCCGGTCATCGCTGGGCGGGAAGGCGGGCAGGCCGACGCGGTCCACCACCGTCAGACCGGGCTGGTGGTCAACGGCGATGACGATGCCGCGGTGACCCAAGCTCTGGGAGAACTGTTGACCGATAAGAATCTCTCGGCGCGGCTGGGAGAGGCGGGTCGGGAGCATGCCCGGCAACTTGATTGGCCTCGCATCATGGAGCGGACCGCGGAATTGGTCGAAAATATATAGGGCTGTGGCCTTGGACCCTGCTGCCCGTCCAAGACTGTCGAATTCGACCACCTGCCGCCGAACTTGGCCGGACCCTCGACGTCCCCGGCTTGATCAGGACTAAAATCAACACCTCATGGGCTGGATCTTTACCAATTTGTTGGCGCTTGCGGGGATCGGCTACGGCTGGCTCAACCCGTTTTTCGGGATCATGGTGTACTACGTTTTTGCCACCCTCAGGCCGACGTACCTGTGGTTCTGGTTCTGGAACCCCTACAGCCAACCTCGCTACCTCTTCTACATAGCCCTCTCCGCCATCGCCGGGTATTTCATCGGCGGCATGGGCGACTGGTCGGGTCTGCGCAAGGTCTGGCTGCCCGTAGCCGGCATGATGGTCTATCTGGCCACGGGCGTCTTTGGCTGGGCGGTCACCGCCATCAGCTCCCAACGCGCTTGGGACGCCCTGTACCCGCAGATCACCATCGGCGTGATGATGCTCATCGCCGTCACCACGATCCGCAGCGAAAAACAATTGCGAATCTTCGCCTGGGTCTTCACCGCTGCCCTGGGCTACCTGGCGTGGGTCTTTAACAGCCAGTATTACTTCGACGGGTATAACCGCATCTACTGGCACGGCTTTGGCGGCATCGACAACAACGGTGCCGCGATGATCTTCGTCATGGCGGTGCCCCTGTCGTTCTTCATGGCCATGCACGAAAAACGGATGTGGGTCAAGCTGTTGTGTCTTTTCGCAGCCGTGCTGGAAATCCACGTTATCCTGCTGACCTTTAGCCGCGGCGGACAGTTGGGCCTGGTGATCGTCGGGATCATGATTTTTGTCGTGGCGCTGGTGGCCCTGCCTCGCAAGGGGATAACGCTGGCGGTGGCGGTAGCGTTCGTCGTCGCTGCGCTTTACCTGGCGGGTGCGGAAGTGCGACACGAGTTCTGGTCGATCTTCGCCGATGAAGCCGAGCGCGATGCCTCAGCCGACAGTCGCTTCGTGACCTGGGCCGGTGCCTGGGCCTGTATGAAGGAACACCCCCTGGGCGTCGGACCGCGTAACTTCAATCTCGTCAGCCATCTCTACGGCCTACCTCCCAACAAGAGCGTCCACAACCTGTTCTTACAGACCGGAGCCGACTACGGCTTCCTGGGTATGTTGGGCCTCATGACCTTCTACTTCGGCACGATGTTCCGCACTTTTTTCGCGGCGCTCTCGCCGACCGCCAAACGCCTGGTCTGGCCCCGCTACTACGGCCAGATGGTGACCATCGCTTTGGCGGGCATGCTCGTCTGCAGCATCTTCATTGGCATGGAGTCCGTCGAGTACGGCTTCACCATCGGCATCCTGGGCCTCTGCACCGCCGCCTATGTCGATCGCGTGGCGCTGAGCGAGCCCAAGTTGGAGAGCGACACCCTGCCCGAGTTGGAGGAGGTTCCCACCGGCTCGTTTGCCAGCCTTGAAGTGTAATTGCCGTCTTGTCAGCATCGAGGGCGCGGAGGCTTGACAGCACCGATGGCGCGGAGGCACGTCAGCACCAACGGCGAGGAGGCGTGTGTTCATATTCACGGCTCGCCGCGCACGGCCGATCAATCGTGCTAGCGTCCGTAACCGCCGCCTTCACCACCATGACCACCGCCACCCGCGCCACGACCGCTACCGCCACCACCGCCGCCACCATGGCCGTTGCCTTGGCCCTGTCCCGCGCCTTGCGATGATCGCATCGCATGGGGCCCGGGCTTCACCTTGATAGCCGGCTCGTCCAGCGGGCATTTGTTCTCGCAGATGCCGCAGCCGATGCAGAGACGCTCCATCACGTAGGGTTGCTGCACTTCGATCTTTTCCCCGTCGGGGCCTTCCCATGTGCCCCAACGCCAGCGGATGGCCTTCTCATGGACCGGGCACATCTCCTCGCAACACATGCACATCTCACCCGTGGCCCACGGCATGCAGCGATTCTTGTCAAACACCGCCAACCCGATGGGCGTGACGTGCTTGGTCTCAAGATCAAACGGCGCGATGGCACCGGTGGGACAGACCTCGCCACAGAGATTGCAGTTGTATTCGCAGTAGCCTCGGACGGGCACCAGCTCGGGCGTGAACAATCCTTCGATACCGCCCTTGAGCATCAGCGGATGCAACGCGTTGGTCGGGCAGACCTTCATGCACAGACCGCAGCGCACGCACAGGTCGTTGAAGCGATCAACATCATGCCCCGCGCCCACGGGTCGCAGAACGGCTTGCAGCTTCGTCGGTCGAGCCGAGGCGGGCAAATATCCTACGGCATGATGCATCGCAGGCAACGCCACGCCTGCAGCCACACCCGTGAGAAACACCCGGCGGGACACATCCACACGCGCGGGCTGCTGCGATGGCGAAGGCTTGGCGCTGGCGACGAAGCCTGGAATCTTGAAGCCGAAGTCGGCGATCTGATGAGGGCAGTTCTTGACGCAATCCATGCACAGCGTGCAGGCCTCGGGCATGAGCTTGTGCTCGCTGTCGAAGGCATCCATGCGACAGGTCTGTTCACACTGTCGACAACCTGCGCAACTCCGCGCGGGCTTGCGTCGCAGAGGCGACAAGCGAGCGACCAAGCCAAGTCCCGCGCCCAACGGGCAGAGGTTGCGGCACCAGAATCGTCGCTCGATGCGTTCGAGGAGCACGATGACCAGCAGGATGCCCAACGAAATCCCCGCGCCGGTGGCGCCGAAGGCCACGACCCGTCCCGGCAACGCCCCGCCTTTGAGCCAGTCGTAGGTCGGTTCGCTCAGCTTCGTCACTGATTCGGGCGCGTTGAGGTAGAGCCAGCTTGAACCCGTAAAGGCGCCTTGGCTCATCCATGGATCGACCGCCAGCGACATGCCGCGATAGAGCAGCGAGAAGGGATCGACGTAGCCCACCAGCGGCAGGCCAAGCGGCGCGGCGATGAGCGTCAGGATCAGCAGGATGTACCGCGTTGAGCGCCACCACGGCCGAGCGCGCAGCCCGCCGTCACGTTTGCGGTCGATGCGCATCATGCCACCTACGCCATCGAGAATGGTGCCCAAGGGGCAGAACCACCCGCAGAAGACCCGCCCCAGTAACGCTGTGACCACCAGCGTGACGCCCGCCAGGAGCATGGTGACGATCACGGTTTTTGCCGCGAGCATGGCGGTGGCTGCGATGAGCGGATCGAGCCGAAAGAACAAGTTGCTCCAATACGGCACCGCCCCGGTCTCGCCGCTGACCACGCTCATCTCGGTGCGGCGAAACAACCAGACGAACAACACCACGACGGCAATCTGGACGATCCGCCGCCACGTGCGCCACCCCGGCAGGTATCCCCTCCAGGATGACAGACTTTTTTTCATAGCTCACATTGTCCTGCGTCCCGGCAACGGCCAACCTCGGAACTCAGGCTTCGATGATCTTCACTTTCGCCAGATCCATCTCGCCCAAGCCGGACGCATGCCCCGCCACGGTCGATGTAATGTCCGACGGCTTCAAACCGAAAAGCGTCGTGGCGTAAGCGTCGGCAGCCACCGGATCAGTCGAAGCGATGAGCGTGTCGAGCACCTTCACATCGTCGAGGTTGCCGCCCTGCGGGCCGTGACGCAACAGGATGCGGGTCGCATCGATGACCACGAGCTTGGTGCCCACCACGCGATTCAAGTCCGCGAGCTTTTGGCCGATTTCCTGGTGGATTTTGCCACGGTTTCCACCGATGACGCCCATGACGTTCTTGAGGCCCAGCGTGAGTTTCGACAAGCCGTGATGCTTGGCGATGGGCACGTTGATATAGACATCCGTGTCCAGCGCGTCTTTGTAGAACTCCCAGCGATTGACCGCTTTGCCGCCTTCGATGTCCACGGGCATGAACTTGCGATCATCAATAAACTCGCAGACCGCGCGATCGCTCTTGAGCGATTCGACCGCCTGCTGAATGCCGCTGTTGGCGTAACACAGGTTTTTGTTGTTGCACGTGCGGTCGAAAACTTTGACCTCCTTGGCGCCAGCGTCGAGGCATTGGGCGACCATCGCTTTGACCACATCGGGATGAGTGTTGGCAGCCTGCTCGGGCTTGCGGTCCCAGCCGATGTTGGGCTTGATCACCACACGGTCACCCGATTTCACAAACGCGGCAATCCCACCCAGGGGCAGGAGCACTTTGGTGACCAGCGCCGCATAGTCCTTGCCCTTGGCGACGCTGATGATCGACTGGCCGGTTTGGGCTGCCGGGCCTGCGAGCGGGCTGGGCGTCGTGGCACCGTAGGCTGGCGGGGTTGAGCGGAGCATGGGCACGATGGCGATGCCCGCTGAGAAGGCTGCCACCTGCTGAAGAAACGCGCGACGATTGATGTCCATGGTCAAGCTCCTTGACGGGGTAGGGGTGCTCGCCTTACTGGGGATAACTTAATCTGATTATAAACTATCCGGCCGCTACAGTACAGGGGGTGCGGAAAAAGGCTGCAAAACCGGCGGTGCCCAGTCAGGGGTAGGATGGGGCCCAACTCCCCACCTTACCGATGACAATCGCATCCATGAACCTCGAACACCCCTACGCCTACGACCCGACCTACGGCTACGACGAAGCCGCGTTACTCGCCGTGGGCGCGCCCGCCGAGCCGCCCGATTTCGCCGACTTCTGGCGCCGCAGTGCCGCCGAGGCTCGGGCCGTTGCGCCCAACGTTGCCCTGCGACCTTCAACACTCAGCAACCGTCGCGTCGAAGTTGAAGAGATCGAATTCGACTCACTCGGTGGCATACGCATCGGCGGGTGGCTGGTGCGGCCACGAGATGAGGCGCCACAACGAGCGCTCATCGTGGCGCATGGCTACGGTGGACGCGAAGGCCCCGACCTGCGCCAACCCGGCCCGCCAGCCATCACGCTCTACCCCTGCGCCCGCGGCTTTCACCGCTCCGCCTCCGCCAGCTTCCCCAACAATGCCGCCGAGCATGTACTTCACGGCATCGAGAACCGCGAGACCTACATCCACCGGGGCTGCTGCGCGGACTTCGTCTGGTGTGCCGCCAACGCCCTGCTCGACCTGACGCCACAACTGGCAAACCACCTGCATTTTCTAGGTGGAAGCTTCGGCGGCGGGATCGGCGCCCTCGCATTGCCCTGGGATGATCGTTTCGCCCGCGCAGCGCTGAGCGTCCCGAGCTTCGGCAATCATCCGCTGAGGGTGACGTTGCCCTGCGATGGCAGCGGCAAGGCCGTGACCCAGCACCACGCGTCGCATCCCGAGGTCATGGACGTGCTGCGTTACTACGATGCAGCCGTAGCGGCCCGTCATCTTCACCTGCCCGTGTTGTTCCAATGCGCCCTGTTCGATCCGACCGTCCCGCCCCCCGGCCAGTTCGCCGTCTTCAATGCCGCGCCTCATCCCAAAGAACTCGAGGTCAAGCAAGTCGGCCACTTCGAGGGACCGCAGTCCGTGGCCGATGAGTTACGCTGGCAACGCCGGCTGGGAACCTGGTTCGATCTGAAACCGTGACGCATGGCAGACATCATTCTCGCGATGTTCACCACGCCCCGGCATTGATATTCTCTTATCCGGGTCAAGCCAACCAAAATGAATCCGCCCTGCCACTCCGGAGGCCTCATGCAGCCACCCACGCCCATTCATGACACGCCCGTCAACGTGACGCCGCCGATGACCACGCCTGATCGCCGCACGGGGTTGATGGTCTTTGGCATCATCACCATGGTGCTGGGCGGAATGTTGGGGATGATGGCTGTAATGGCGCCCATAGGTGCCTTGATGACCGCAGCGGTGCCCAGCCCATCGGGTTATCAAGCGCCGCCTGTCATGTGGCGAAACATCCTCGTGGCAATCCTGCTGTACCTGGGCACTGCCGCCCTACTAATCTGGGCGGGCCTCGGCTCGGTGCGCCTGCGGCGCTGGTCACGGCCCATCATGCTCATCGTCTACTGGACCTGGCTTCTCAGCGGTATCGCGGCCATGGCGTTCACCGCATTCATGCTCCCCGACATGGCCGATGCCATGCGCCTCGCCATCGCTCAATCCAGCAGCGGCGGCCCATCAATCGATTTGCCCGATGTCTTCATCTGGATCATCGTTTTGTTCATCGTCGCTTTTCAACTCGTGTTGGGCGTGATCCTCCCAGCCGTGTTCGTGTGGTTCTACTCACAGACCGATGTGCGACTGACGCTGGAGCACTACCAACCCACGCCCGACTGGTCGGATCGCACGCCCACGACGGTGCTGGGTGTGGCGTTAGGTCTGGCGCTGGGTGCGGCATGCGTACCCTTTGGCCTGCTCTATCCAGCCTTGCCGTTGTTCGGTCACATCACCACGGGATGGTCCGCAGCGGGGATATGGGTGGCTCTGGGCGCCATGCTGGCGGTGTTGGCGCTGGGTGTTTACCGTCAGCGCACCTGGGCATGGTGGGGCACGGTGCTGCTTTCCATCGTCGGGGCGGCCAGCTCGATCATCACCTTCTCGCAGGTGGAGTTCATCGAGATGTACCGCCACATGGGTATGAGCGAGCAGGAGCTGGACATGCTGCGGGAGTACCGTGCCCTGTCGGGTCCGCTGGTCAATGTCTTCACCGCGGCGATGACGGTGGCGTGGCTGATATTCCTCGTGGCGATCCGCAAACACTTCGGGGCCGCTGCCCTCAGCTCAACCACCAGATAATCACCGGCATCGGCAGCACGAAAAAGGTGATCGTGTTCCACAGCCACGCTGAACTCGCCAGTCGTACATCGAGGTGAAAGAGATTGGCGAGCATGACGGTGAGGATGGCGGTGGGCATGAAGGCCTGAACAATGGCGACGCTCTGCGCCAAGTCGGGCAGTCGCAGCGGGGTCAACGACAGCAGCGCGATGAGCAGCAACGTCAGCACGGGAATGAAGATGAACTTCATGCCCGCCAGGATGGCGTGTTCGCGCAGGTAGCCCACGGCACTTCCCAGCCGCAGTCGCAGGCCGATGCCGAAGTATCCGCCCAAGGCACCGAGGTAAAAGAGGATATCCATGAAGTGGAGGTCCCCCACGAAGCTGGGCACAGGCACGCGCATCACGCCGAGAGTTTGGCCGACGATCGCGGCATAAAGAGTCATTGAGCGGATATCGATGAGGTTGGTGAAGATGAGGCGTGCGACCGACGCATCGCCGTCCTGAAGCGTGCCGAAATGTCGCGCGATGGGGAAGATCAGCACTACGCCTGCGATCTGCATGATGGTGACGTAGGCGATGGCTTGGCCCAAGGCCTCGACGCCGGGTGTCAGTAGCGTGAAGCAGAGGTAGCCGCCGAGCGTGAAGCCGATGTTGTGGAGCCCTGATGCGACAGCAAGCACACCGATCTGTGTCCGCCCGCAACCGGCGAGCTTGGCGATGGGGATGGCAGCGTAGCCCGCCAGGCCGACGATGATGATCTGCATGAGCACCAGGCCCATGTCCTGCGTTTGCAGCGGCCCGCGCCAAAGTGACAGAAGCGACACAGCCGACCACACCCACACCACAGTGTGAAAGTGGACCCGTCGACTCACGTCCTCATGAAGCCAGCCGCGCTTTCGCGCCAGGTATCCGCCCCACAGCGATGCGACGCCGAAGACAGCAAAACAGAGGAATTGGAAAGTGCGCGGGTCCATGACAAACCGATTCACCGACACAGTCGCGGGAAAAGGAAGTTAACCACAAAGGCACAAAGATCACAAAGATCAAAAAGCAAGACATCCAAGCAGGCATCCGCGGGCATCAGCTCGGTTTGTATGCTTCGTGCCCTTTGTGTCCTTTGTGGTAAATCATCTCCACCCCAGCGTCATCACGCCTCAAAAGCCGTGTATATCGCCTGCTGCGCTTTAGCGAAATCCGCATTCTGCACGCCGATGATAATGTTGATTTCGCTGGAGCCCTGGTCGATCATGCGGATGTTGACGCCCGCCTTGGCCAGAGCACCAAAGACCTTGGCGGCAATGCCGGGGGTGTGAGCCATGCCGCGACCCACCGTGGCAATCAGCGCCATCTGCGGAAAGACCTCCAGCGCATCGGGCTCGCACCGGCCACGAATGTCCGCCAGCACCTTGTCGAGCTTACCGTCGATCTGACTATCAGCCACGACGACGCTCATGGTGTCGATGCCGCTGGGCGTGTGTTCATAGCTCACACCGTGGTCCTCGAAAACAGACAGCAGCCGACGGCCGAAACCCACCTCACTGTTCATCATGGCCTTTTCCAGCGCCACGACTGTGAAGTCCCGCCGCCCTGCAATGCCTGTGATCGACCCCGTGTGCGTCACCGGGTCAGCGTCGCGCACGATCATCGTGCCGGGATGCTCCGGCTCGTTGGTGTTGCGAATGTTGACCGGAATACCCGACTTACGCACGGGGAAAATCGCCTCATCGTGCAGCACACTGGCGCCCATGTATGCCAACTCGCGCAGCTCGCGGTAGGTGACGACTTCCATGGCCTTGGGGTTGGGCACGATGCGCGGGTCCGCCATGAGCAGACCGTTGACGTCCGTCCAGTTTTCATAGACCGCAGCATTGACGCCCCGCGCTACGATCGCGCCGCTGATGTCACTGCCACCACGGGAGAATGTCTTAATGGACCCATCAGGCTTGGCGCCGTAAAAGCCCGGCACGACCGCTTGCGCGTGCTTGAGCAGACGTTGCGACACCAGGGCTTGCGTGCGTTCGGAATCGAATCGGCCGTGGTCGTCAAACGCGATGATCTCCGCCGCATCGACGAAGTCGTAACCCAGCAACTCCGCAACGATAAGCCCGTTGAGATACTCGCCTCGGCTGGCGGCAAAGTCGGGCCCGCCCCCAGCCTTCGCCGCAGCGCTGATGCCAGCCTGGACCTGCTCCAGATGCGGCTCCATGTCGATCTTCAAGCCCAGGTCCGCCGCGATCCGCCGATACCGCTCGCCGATGAGCGTGAAGACTTCATCAAACGCAATGGCCTGCTGGGCGTGAGCGTGGCAGAGGTAGAGCAGATCCGTAATCTTCTTGTCGTCCTTGTGCCGTTTGCCCGGTGCTGAGGGCACGACGTAGCGGCGCTGCGTGTCCGCCTGGATGATGTGCTGGACTTTGCGGATCTGCTGGGCGTCGGCCAGCGACGTCCCGCCGAATTTGGCGACCTTGATGGCCATGGTTCTCCTCGTGAGTGGAGTCGTGTCGCAAGCGGGCCCTTCCCACCCGCGATGGGCCGATAATTTACCCGTTTTCGCCCCGACGTGACGGCCGCGAGCCTATCGCGTGCCACCCGAGGCCCAAAAAACGCGACAACCGGAGGGCCATAAAAAGCTGGACTTTGCTATAATGCGGCGCTTTAGCGCGGGGCAACCCCACCCGTGCCACACCGAAACGGAGCGATCAATGACCGCCGCACAGACCAGCGTTCGTCCTTCCCGCGCCTCAGCCGCCTCCGCGCCCAACGTGGCGATCGTCGGCGTCACCGGTGCCGTGGGCCAGGAATTCCTGGCAGTCCTGGAACAACGAAACTTCCCCTTCGGCAAGCTCACCATGCTCGCCAGTGCCCGCAGCGCCGGCAAGGAAATCACCTTCAAAGGTGCCAAGTTCACTGTCGAAGAACTCACCGAAAAGAGCTTCAAGAACGTCGATATCGCCCTGTTTTCAGCCGGTGGATCGATCAGCAGGAAGTTCGGCCCCATCGCCGCCGAGGCCGGGTGCATCGTCGTCGATAACAGCTCTGCCTTCCGCATGACCGATGGTATCCCGTTGATCGTGCCGGAGGTTAACGCGCCGGACATGGCTCACATCAAGCTCGGCAGCGGCAAGGGTGCGATCATCGCCAACCCCAACTGCTCGACGATCATCGCGCTGGTACCCGTGACGCCGCTGCATCGTGCTGCGGGGGTCAAGCGGATGATCGTGAGCACCTACCAGGCCGCCAGCGGTGCCGGATATGCGGGCATGATGGAGTTGGAAGATCAGACCCGCGATGTGCTGGCGGGCAAGGTTGCCCAGCCCAAGGTCTTTGCCCAGCAATACGCCTTCAACCTCTTTAGCCACAACTCCGCGATGGAGGACAACGGCTACAACCAGGAGGAAATGAAGCTCGTCAAGGAGACGCGAAAGATCTGGAACCACCCGCAGGTCCGCATCGCCGCCACCTGCGTGCGCGTGCCCGTGCTGCGTGCCCACGCCGAGTCCATCAGCCTCGAATTCGACCGGCCGATGACCGAAGACGAAGCCCGCAACATCCTGAGCAGCGCCCCGGGCGTGACGCTCATCGACGACCGTGCCGGCAACCGCTTCCCCACCCCGCTCGACGCCACGGGCAAGGACGATGTGTACGTCGGCCGCATCCGTAAGGACCTGTCACTCGATGACGGTCAGCCTGCGACCCGCGGCCTCAACATCTTCGTCTGCGGCGACCAGTTGCGCAAAGGTGCCGCACTAAACGCCGTGCAAATCGCCGAGCTTCTGTTGAAGTAAAGCGCGGGCGAGCAAGAGAGCTCGGACATCCATTCAACAAAAAAGGTCGTGCCCAAAAGCACGACCTTTTTCATTGATTTCGCGATACTTCGCCGACCTCAGCGAACGCCCAACTGGTAACGCACGAAGCTCTTGATCTTCACGCCCTTGGGAAGGATGTCCTTGATCTGCTTCTTTTCGTCCTTGATAAAGCATTGCAGCGTCAGGCAGTGATCTTCGTAGAACTTGCGGATCTTGCCCACGACCATCTTCTCAGCGATCTGCTCGGGCTTGCCCTGTTCCATGGCCTGTGCCTTGGCGATGGCTTTTTCCCTCTCGATGACATCAGCGGGCACGCCGCCTTCATCCACAGCGATGGGCCGCGGCGTGGCAGCGGTCACGTGCATGCCAAGGTCGGCCAGCAGTTCCTCGGAGACCTGAGCGCCATCCGTAACTTCGAGCTCAACCAGCACACCCACGCTGCCGTTGAAGTGCGTGTAGTGGCCCACAACGGTGTTAGCGCCACCGCCCATGACCTGACCGCGACCAAACACCGCGTTCTCCTTGGTCGTGATACGGACTTCGTCGATGATGGCCTTGATGGCGTCGTTGATCTGAAGCTGGCCCACGGGCTGCTTGAGTCCCTCAGCGGCAACTTGGCCGATCATCTTCTTGAAGTTGTCGTTGCCAGCCGTGAAGTCCGTCTCGGTGTTGACCTCGACGACCACGCCCTTCTTCTTGTCGGGCGTCACAGCCGTCAGCACCCGACCCGCCGAACTGGCGCGATCGGTGCGGGTGTCCATCTTGGCGATACCTTTCTGGCGCAACAGGTCGATGGCCTTCTGCACATCGCCGTCAGTTTCCGCCAGCGCAGCCTTGCATTCCATCATGCCCAGGCCGGTCTTGTTTCGCAGGTCCATTACATCCTTGGCGGTGATCGCCATGGTTAAATCTCCATCTGGGGGTTTCTAAAGCTTCGTTCGAGGACAGTTCAGGCGTTGGTGGCGTCGGGGGCCTTCTCACTGACGACCGCTGCCGCGTCAGCCACGACCTCGGCACCATCGGCTTCAGGCTTGTCAGTCGCACGGAATTGCGAGCGGCTGCTTCGCCGCGGACGTCCGCCACGACCCTGGCCTTCGCCGCCTTCCTCGCCGCGGTCCTGCTGTGACGCCGCCGCTGCACGCGCCTGCTTGCCTTCAGCCACCGCCGCACACAGACTCATGACGACCACCTCGATCGAACGCATCGCATCGTCATTGCCGGGAATCGGAATGTCGGCGAAGTCCGGATCGCTGTCGGTGTCAATGAGGCAAACCGTGGGGATACCCAGCTTGCGGGCTTCCCTCACAGCGTTCATCTCGTGCTTGACGTCGATGATGACCATGGCGCCGGGCAGCTTGGACATGCCACGGATGCCCGCGAGGTTGCGGAGAATCTTGGCCTTTTCGCGGCCGAGCTGGCTGCCCATCTTCTTGGAATAGTTGATGATCTCGCCGGTGGCATCGAGGCCTTCGAGTTCTTCGAGGCGCTTGAGGCGATCACGAATGGTGCGGAAGTTGGTCAGCGTGCCACCCAGCCAGCGCTCGATGACGTAGGGCATGCCCACGCCGCCGACGTGCTGCTCCAGCGTGGCGCGGGCCTGACGCTTGGTGCCCACGAAGAGCACATCCTGGCCCCGGCTCACGGTCTGGCTGACGAACTTGCGCGCCAGCAGCAGGCCCTTGATCGTGGCCTTGATGTCAATGATGTGAATCTTGTTCTTCTTGCCGTGAATGTACGGCGCCATCTTGGGATTCCAGTTCGTGGCGCGGTGCCCGAAGTGAATCCCGGCGTCAATCAAGTCCTTAACCAGCGATGCCATGTCGTTGCTCCTGCGGTGTATATGCCGCGTGGGTCGGCCAAAGGAGTCAGCCCCGATGCGGTCGGGGAGCGGCGTGCTTAGGCCTGGGGTGAGTAAAATTCCGCCTCTAGCGACGGCCTGCCCGCGCCGCGAGGTCTCAGACACTTGCGCTTCAGACTCCAAGTGACCTGCATCGGCCCACGGGCAGAACGTCGCATTGTACCGCACCCAACCCCGCCTGCAACCTCGTCCACCCCACGATCGAGGGGAAAGGTCTGTCCATCACCCAGCCCGGCACCCCCTCCGACCCCGCTCCGACCCCCCCAAACACGCCCCTACCACCCCCCACTGCCAGCCGTCAAGGCGAGTCCCATTCTAAGAAAAAGCCCGAAAACGACGGCTCCAACCCCC
>JBGSTK010000203.1:0-2935 GCA_041736565.1 Phycisphaeraceae bacterium
GGTTGCGTCGAGGCGCGGGGGGGTTGGGACGAAGAAGGGGGGCCATGCGGACGGCCAAAATCGACAAATTTGGGGCGTGTGTCGGTCATCCTTGACCCTCTGGCTAAGCGGACATCCTGCCCGCGGTCCACGGCGCAAAAGTTGCGCTGCAATGGCTGCAATTGGTGCTATCGGCCACAAGCCGCTGCGGACCTTATTTTTCGTAATTCAGCCGCGGCGAGTGAGCCGAGATAGGCGGAAATGCCGCTATGTAATCAGGTTACGGCCCAGCGCTGGCCTGCGCCTCAAAGAGCTTATGCTCGCTGGTAAACCGCAGCCACTCTTCCCAATGCTTGCGGTCCAGAGGCAGGCTCGGGTCATCGAAAGCGCCCTCGGGAATTCGCTTTAAGTGCTGACGTGCACGTGCGTTGACCGCACGCGCATCAGCGATCCGATTCAGCTCGCAGTAGGCGTTAACCATCTGCACCAGGGCGATCAGCGACGCTGGTTCATCGTCAAACCGCCTGGCCGCCATGTCATAGAGGCTCAAAGCCTGCTCAAATCGCCCTGTTTGGCCGAATCTGCCCAGGTCGTAGGCACAGTCGGCACGGTAGAAGTAGGCGTTTCGGTGATAGAGGGTTTCGAGCTTGCTGTAGCTCGCCGCGGGGCGATCTTCAAGCTGGCTAATGACTTGACTATAGAGAACTTGCGCTTCCTCAAGCCGTCGGCTTCGCTCTTGTTCCAACGCGGCTCGTTGGGCCTGGGTGGCGGCGGTGGCGATCGCGGTGGTCAGTTCGGGGATGCTCTGGCGGTAGGTGTCCGCCAGCAGGAACCGCAGGGCTGCCCCGTCAGGGCTGTCGCCATAACGAGTTACAGCTTCCGACAGCCGCTCAATCGCACCGGGATAGTTTTTTAGGGTGTAGAGAAGTCGACCCAACTCGACCAAAGCCTCGCGATATTCAGCACTTTCAGGCGTCAAGGCGGGGTGGTTGTTGACGACGTAAGTCAACGCCCGCTGGGCATCATCGTACTTGCCCATGGCGATCTGGCTCCGCGCCAGGGGCACATAAGCCACGTATGCAGCAGGACTTTTGGGGTGATCGTCGAGCACCTGGCGGAACAACTGCTCAGCCGAGGGATACTCACCATCCGCCATGTACGCCATGCCCAGGCGATAGATGGCCTGGACTTGCCGGGGTTCGCCGGGCATGTTGCGGACCAGATGCGAGAGCACTTCGATCGACTTCTTCCACTGGTGGGCCTTGTCGTAGGCGTCGGCACCCTTCCAGAGGCTGTCGGCATAACCCTGCGACTTGGCCATGCCTAAAGCGTTGGCGTGGCGGATGTAAAGATCGCCAGCCTCGTCGAACAGAACCGCAGCCTCCATTTTGAGGCGTTTTGCAGCGGCTGCGCCGGCTTCGTGTGCCTGCTGGGTTTCCGCAGCCGAGGGATTCTCCAGCCGTGCCAGCATCGCCTGCGGGGCATCCTGGGCTTGGGTGATGTTCTGGGTGGCCAGCGATGCGGTGACACTGGCGAGTTGATCGAGGATTTCTGGCTTCCACTCGTTGCCGAACACGGGCGAAAGCGTCAGGAGGTATTGCCGCGCCATGGCGAAATCGCCTGCATCGTGGCCCGTGGCATAGTGGCGTTGGGCGATGGCGGCGATCTGATTGACGCGTCCCGGTTCGGGCGTTCGACCTGCTGCCAACCGCGCCGCTGCAAGTGCAAGATCCGCCAGGGCTTCGACATTCATGCCCAATCGTGCCTGACAATCGGCCCGGCCGACCAAGGCCTCCCAGAAGACCCGGGCGGTAGGATAGTCGCTGACAGCCGTGTTGAAATAGGTTAGCGCCTGGCGTGTGCCCGCTTCGTCACCAGCCGCCAGGGCGATGCGACCAAGCCCAACCGCTACCATCGCGTGCATGTCGGCTGCATCGTGTTCATCGACGCGAATCTTGGCATCTGTAAGCATGTAATGCCGCTGCGATTCGGGCAGTCGGCCGGTGTGCTCGTAAGCCTGCGCCAGCAGGATGTAAAGCGGTGCGAGGTCATCATCACCACCCGCCATGCGCAGCCGCGGCACCTGCTGCACCACCAGATAATCAATCAGCTCATCGTACTGCTGACTCGCCAGCAGCAGCCGGGCACGCAGCGCCACGGCAAAGACCTGCTGCTCTCGGGCGGCGGCGGCATCCTTCTCAGTCTCGACTTCCTTCAGGAACCGCTTGCGCAGTGGCTCCATCGCATCGGGATCGACCACGCCGCTGGCCAACTGTTGATCGATGATGCGGCGAATCACGCCGTAGCGGCTCTTGGCATCACCCGCGGACATGGCATCGACCTTCTCCAACGCTGCATCGGTCTTGCCCAGTGCCACGAGGGTCTGCGCCCAGCGTTGCAGCCGGGCATCGTCGATGGGGTGCCCCATATCCATCGCCTGCTGATAGCGGGCGATGATTTTTCGGTTGTTTTCGGGGTTGTTCCAGCCTTCCTGGTGCTGCGCCAGGAACAGAACATCACCAGCCAATAGGGCGTGACGGGCCTGGCTTTCGGGCGGTGCCAGTTCCATAAACTCGGGCGTCAGGGCGTCGATGCGGGCGCGGGCCTCATCGATGTTGCCAGCCTTGACGTAAGCCGCTACATCATCGAGCAGGCCGGGGTAATCCGGGGCTTGGCGATCGAGCATGGCCAGCACAGCGCCGATGGAGAACAGCACCACGCCCAAAATCAGCGCGGGCATCTGCCAGACCTGGGACCACGGAGGCGGCTCGACAATAGGCTCCCCCGCATCGCCGAGTTGAGGCGCGGCGGCGTCCTGGGGGTCAGGCTCAGGTTGTGACGAGACGTAGGGCATGGCGGTCGGGGGGGCTCGGCGCCAATCCCGAGGGCCGGCCGGAGCTGGATTGGGCGGAGCCGACTATGCGGCATGCGGGCCATCGTCGCGACCGGCGGCGAG
>JBGSTK010000208.1:0-2694 GCA_041736565.1 Phycisphaeraceae bacterium
GACGAGCGCGGCGGCGAGCGGTTCAACGTCGAAGCCGCCGCCACCGGGTACGCTTCGCACGACGACGACCGTTATCGCGCTTGGCCGGCGCCCATCACCGACGCCGAGATGGCCACCGGGGCGCTTCTCGGCAGCATGACGCCTCGGCAGGAATTGGCCACTTTCCTGCACGAGCGCGGGTGCTGCCTGATGGACCATCTGGCGATGAACGCCGCCGTCGAGGCGTTTTGCTTCGCCACGCGACTCTGGCCAGGCAACCTCGGCTATCAGGGTTCCTGGGCGGTGGCCAGCGTGCTCTACGAGGTGCTCGAAGACGCCTTGGCCCGGGCGACCCGTCGAGGCCGCCAGCAAGTGGAACTCAACAAGTTGTCGTGGCCCGAGCCGGATGCGCCCTGGCAACGCTTCGCGATCCCGCGGGTCCAGGAAGAGATCGAGCGGATCATTCGTATACGGGCACGGACTCCCGCGTGTGCGCATATGGACTCCCTGGCCGGCGAGCCGCCGGCCAACAGCAACGGCTCTCCACCACGATGAGGAAAAGGAACCCGAGCGATGTACGATCCGACCCTCGGCCGCTTCTGCACCCGCGACCCGATCGGCTACGCGGCGTGAGACGTGAATCTGTATCGGTACTGCGGCGGCAATCCGACGAACGCGACGGACCCAACGGGCCTAGCGAAGGTGGCCTTGCCGGCTGCGGCTGCCGGAACGATCTTGCCAGTAACCACGAACTTGTCAATGGCTTGGTATCGTCGTCCCTATGGGTTCGCACCCTTCCTGCCACAGAAGCCCAACATAATCAAGAACGTCGGCGAAGTGAAGCCAACGAACTGCGGGGTTGCGTTAACGGGCGTGCTTTCGGGGAACCACCAGGTTGCAGGACGCCCGCTCGCCGCCAACACGTACTTTGGCGTGGGCGCAGCGGACCCGTGTATCGGCGTCGTGGTCGTGTGCCCGAGCCAAGTGCTTGCGTTTCATTTCAATCAGAACAGTGACGACGCTGGCGCGACAATTGGCCAAAGGACTGCCATGCAGTGATCTGCGGTGGTGACAACAGCGCGGTGTCAAACGACCAACTCATTGAGGTAATCAACTCTCTCAAACAGAACGGCATAAAGCTCGACGGAATGATTAACATGGACGGCTGCTACTATGGCCCTGGTGGTAAGTGGTACGTTGGAAGTACCACTGTGCCCAGCCAGGATCGCGGCCCTAAGGAGTAGCGAAGGCGGCGCGGGGCGTTGCCGCTCAGCCGCAGGCAGCCTCGGGTCGGGCACCTTGAAAATGTCAGAGCGACCACCTTCAACTCGCTTCCCGGCAGGCCCCGTTCTGGTTGGTGCGATGCTCCTTTGCGCGGTCGTCCTGGCAGTCTTCTGGCAACGCGCCCGTGAGGATGGCCGGAACAGCGCCTGCATCGGGCGCCTACACGAAATTGGGTTCCTACTGCGAAACTACCATGCCGTTCATGGAACGTATCCACCCTCGCCTGACGAAGTGAGAACAGACGCTCCGGCGGTGACGTGGCGAGTGTTGGTTCTGCGCCCAACGGGGCCAGATTTGGATGCCTACGATCTTGCTCAAGCGTGGAGCAGCGCGCAGAATGAGCAATTCTTACGTGCTCCCTATGGAAAGTCATTCTGGTGCCCCAGCGATTCCGGTAACGAAGGTAGCGGTACGACATCTTACCTAGCGGTCGTGGGCAAAGGCACCGTGTGGTCCGAAGTGCGTTTGGGGCATATCCGCAGCCCAGATAAAGAGGTGCCACAGAAGATTGTCGTGATTGAGGTTCCCCACTCCGGAGTCTATTGGACCGAGCCTCGTGACATTTCAGCAGTTGACGCTACCATGTTGTTTCGACGCGAGAATGGCCTCAAACACAGTCGGCATAGGAGGGGACTTCATTACCTCACGGCAGACGGGAGCGTGCATAGTTTCGACGAGATTGGCAACGTCGAGGAGTTTGCCAGTCTCATCAGAGTCGCCGACTAACCACACCCGTTCGCGAAAGTCCGCGCTTCGGTTCATTAACTCCGCCAGTGACGAGTAAGGCGTTCGCACCATGCGTGCCACTCGGGCACGCCGGGTGCCGGGTGCCACTGCTGGCTTGCCCAGCAGTGGAAGCCGACGATCGCATGAACACTTCAACTCGCGGAAATGGCCCGGTTCGCAAAAATGTCGGACTCGCTTGCGATACGACCGATCCTGGCCCGTGCCGCATTGTGACACCTCCACACCGAATTGCTGGACAAGCCAGCAGTGGCACCCGGCGAAAAGAACTTCTCGCCGCCTTCAGCTTGACCGCACTCGATCGCACTTCAGGAGACTCGCACGATGCAATCAATGAAGAAGCGTGAATCACGCTTGGCGTGGCCCGATCCTTCGGTGGACCGCGTTCGCCGAGCGATCCTCCCACTTGTGTGCGTCGCGGAATGTGTGGCCATGCTGGGCATGTTCTTCGCCGAGACTAGCCGAGTATGCGCGGCGGGAGAACCGGACAGCGGCGTTCACGAGGACGCAAGCGCCCCGGATCATGTCGCCGATGATTACCAAGAGATTGTCGACGCGCTCGGCGCCGTGATCGCACCTTCGCGCATCACGACCAATAGCCAGGGCGAGGTGATCGAGGTCAATTGGCGCAGCAAGCCTGGCGTGGGCAAGAGCCTCCACCTACTGGCGAAGGTTCCCACGCTACGG
>JBGSTK010000193.1:0-16365 GCA_041736565.1 Phycisphaeraceae bacterium
GTTTGGCGCAGGCTGCCGTTGTGCGGGGGCGGGGTGACGTTGTGCGCGGCGCGCGCGCTCCGTTGCCTGCCCGCAGGGTCTCGACGGAGGCCCTGCCATGAGACTCTTAACGACGCTCTTGCTGTTGCTTTGTGTGGCATCGCTGGCGCGGTTTTATCCTCACCTCGTCAACCCGCCGCTGCCCGATGCCCAGATCGTGGCGATCAACGCCAGCCCGATGATGACGGTGATGACCGCGGGGTTTTTGCTTCTGGCGGCCTGGCTGACGGGGACGATCTTCCATGCGATGAACTTGCCTCGCATTAGCGGCTACCTGCTGCTGGGCTTGGTGGTGGGGCCTGCGGTGCTGGGCCTCATTCCCGCAGAGCAGACGCCTCAGCTTTCCTTTGCCAATGATCTGGCCATCGCGGTTATCGCCCTGACAGCCGGTGCTGAAATCCGCCTGGATTTCCTGCGCAACAAAATCAAAAAGCTCGCGGTACTCATCGGCGTCGATGTCGCCATTGTCATGACCATCGGCTTGAGCACGCTGCTGCTGGCCAGCCCGTGGATCAGCTTCCTGCAGGATCAAACCTGGCTCCACGCGGGGCTCATCGCGCTGGCGGTGAGTGTGGTGATGATCTCCAACAGCCCAGCGGTGATCATCGCCATGATTGCCGAGACGGAATCCAAAGGTCCAATGACTCAGACGGCCCTGTCGCTGGCGGTACTTAAGGATCTGGTGCTCATCGTGCTCTTTGCTGTGGTGCTGGCGGTGGCCAAGGGTGTGATGACAGCCCAGGGCGGGTTGTCGGGCGGCTTTGTTCTGGGCCTGGGTTTCCAACTTATCGGCAGCATCATTCTGGGCGGGTTGTTGGGCCTGCTCATGGCGCTCTACGTCCGTCAGATCGCAGCCCACATGACCATCTTCCTCATCGGCGCGTGCATGTTCTTTGCGCTGTTGGGTGAGATGCATTTCAGTATCGCTGGGCAGGACACGCATCTCGAAACGCTGCTCATGGCGCTGGCGGCAGGGATGCTGCTGCAGAACGTCTGGCCTCGGCGAAGTGAGCCGCTCTTCGTGTCACTGCACGACATGAGCCTGCCTGTGTACTGTCTGTTTTTCGCGCTGGCGGGGGTGAAGATTCATCTCGACGCCATGGCCACGCTCTGGTACATCTCGCTGGGCATGGTCGCCGTTCGCGCGGGGGCAGTGTATCTGGGCATCAACACCGGCCTGCGCTTGGCGGGGTTCAAGGGCGACTGGCAGCCGTATCTTTGGCTGACGATGATTCCGCAGGCGGGGGTGTCGCTGGTGCTGGTGATCGTTCTGGAAAAGACGTTCCCGGACACGACATGGGCACCGATGGCGCGGGACATGCTCATCGGCATGATCGTGGTCCACGAACTGCTGGGCCCGGTGGGCATGCGTTACGCGTTAATTAAGAGTGGCGAAGCCGGTGCCGACGACGGGGCTGCAGAGGGCGAGACCTTCCTGGAAGAGACATACCCCGGCGACGACGCGGACCGCGCATCGATCCCCGAAGACCCGCTCCCCGCCCATTCCCCCGACCCGACAGCCAGCCCGGACTCCGGTTCAGTCCCCGCGTCAGACCCGCTCAATCAGAAGTAGGCGCTGCTCGTTGCGCTCGATTTTGTTTTCAGGATCAATCATGCTTCAGTCCCGTCTCAACATCCTCTTCATCTGCTCCGACCAGCACACCGCGCGCGTCACCGGTGCATATGGCGACAGGATCATCCAGACGCCCCACCTCGATGCGCTGGCAAAAGAAGGCTGCCGGTTCGACAGCAATTACTGCAACGTTCCGGTGAGTGTCGCGTCGCGGGCAAGCTTCATGACCGGGCGATACGCCTTTAAGAACGAGGTCCTCGAAAACGCTGGCATCCTCGACAGCCGAATCCCCACCCTCGCACACATGGCGGTGCGCGGCGGGTATCACTCGGTGCTGTGCGGCAAGATGCACTTCCTCGGAGGCGACCAGCTTCACGGCTACCTCGAACGACCCATCGGGGAGTTCGGCGGGAGCGCCCGGAGCGGGGATCTGCCCGCGGGCAAGCTCGGAAACTGCTCGCGGCCAGAGCCACTGCAATACACCGGCGCCGGCGGGAACGCGCTGGAGCAATACGACGCCGCCGTCGCCGAGGAGAGCATCAAGTGGCTGCGCGGTTACGCCGCCCGCGACGATTCCGCCCCGCCGTTCTTCATGACTGTCGGGTTCCTCTTGCCGCACTGTCCTTTCATCGCGTCGCGCGAGGCCTACGACAAGTACGATGGCAAGGTCAAGGCCCCGCGCTTCTCGCGCCAGCAGCTCGACGCGCTGCATCCCAACCACCGCGCTTACCGCGACTGGATCAAGCTCGACGAGATTCCGCAGGACAACTTCGACCGCGCCGAGGTCGCCTACTACGCGCTGACTGACACCCTGGACCGCAACGTCGGCCAGGTGCTCGATACGCTGCGCGAAACGGGGCTGTGGGACAACACTATCGTTGTCTACTACTCCGACCACGGCGAAATGCACGGCCGCCACGGCCGGTGGCACAAGGACTCATTCTTCGAAGACTCCGCCCGCGTGCCGCTGATCGTGCGCCATCCCACGATGAAGCTGCCCAAGGAAATCGCCACGCCGACTTCCCTCGTTGATCTCATGCCGACGCTGTGCGAATGGATCGGCATTGCCCCACCTCCCGGCATCGACGGGCACTCGCTCGTCCCGCTCCTGCAGGAACAGCCGCAACCCGAGCGCGGGCCGGTGAAGGTTGAGTCATACTCGTTCTGGGAAGGTGAACCGTGGAGCCTCAGCTCAAATCGCATGGTCCGCAGCGGGCAGTGGAAGCTCAGCTACTACGGCTTCACCAACAGCTACGAGCTCTACGATCTCCAGAGCGACCCCGAGGAGATGACCGATCTGGCCCACAGCCCGCAGCACCTCGAAATCATCCAGCAACTCTCCCCGATGCTGTTCGAGGACGGCTGGTCACGCCACGTCGCGGCAGAGTGGCGTGCGAAGATGGACGCGATCGGCGCGTTCGAGAACTACCAGAATTTCCTCCAGAAATCACGCAACGACCCCCTTCCCAAAGACCCCAACCACCACTGGTCCGGCTCGGCCAGTTCCAGGACCTGGCTGGAGTGAAGTTGAGCCCCAGGCATTTGCCGATGTCCTTGCGGCAGATGCTGGTGCCGGGGTTACACGAACCATGCGGCGCATGGGTCATGCGGTCGTTATCCATCTGCCCAGAGTGCCTTGATGGTCTGTTCCTGATTGAAGCCGGTGGGTGACGCTGCCGACCTCGTGTTGGCGTAGTACACCTTTAACCCGTGCGCCGCTTCGGCCAGCGCACGCTGACCGGGCATCTGCAGGAAACCGTTGGCATCCAGTTCGCGCACACGCCGGTGAGCGTAGTGCAGAAACTCGTTGCGATAGTCCTCCGGCTGGCGGGCGAACCAGGAAATCTCATCGCAGCCCCACACCCACATCTTCTCACCGGTGATCTGTCCGGGCCGTTTGCTCGTGCCGTAATTGTCGAACTCCACGAGGTAAGGCAGGTGCTCGCACGTCCAGCCGGACGGCGCTATTCCGCCCAAGCTGTGGCCGTAGATCGCATGACGGAAGCCGATTGCCAGTTCACCGTGCTCGGGCTTGTCGGGAATCTCGCGGATGTGCAGCGGATAGGAATGGAAGTCGAAAAGCAGGTGGCCGTCGTTGAGCCGTGCGCCGTGCGTGTGGGCGTCGATCAGTACCAGGTGCCGGCGGGCGCGTTGGCGGGCGTAGCGGCGAATGCGCGTCAGCAAATCCCACCAGTTCTCGTAGCCCGGATCGCCGTGGTCCATCAGGTGAATCTGGCCCAGGTGCAGCGCTTCGTAGCCGCCGTCGATGTAGCGACGGGCGCGATAGTAGAACCACATCCGCGACTCGAGCTTCGACATATCCGGCACCGCCCCGCCGTCACGCCAGTACCCGCGCATCCAGCGGTTGCCAGCGTGGGGCCGCCATTTGACCGGCTCGCCATAGTCACGGCCGACATCGTAGAGCATCGCTTCGTAGTTGAAGCAGCGTGATTCGACCGGTAGGCCAAATTCATCGAACACCCACGCGGGAATCGGAATGCGGGAGACCAACGCGTCATACACGGCCTCGAACACGCAGGCCTGGAAAATGGTCTGGGGATCAAGGTGCTGGTAATCGGCCACGGTTTGGGCCGCGGCCTCGAAGTGGGCCTCGTTCTCCTCAGCTGCATACTGATTCCACAAGTGGGCCACACGGCCGATGTACTTGGCGCCGATGTGGTGCAGCATGCGCAGATCATCGCTCCGCTGTGGCGATTGACTCAGGCCCTGCATCGATATCGCGCGCGACAGATAGTGCTCCAGCACCGGGCGGCTGATCGAACTGTCGAAGCGATAGTCGCGCGGGCTTGTGGATTGACCAGGTGAGTTGCTCATACCGGATGCCTCGGGTTCTGTTCAAAGACTCCGACCCCCGTGTCGACGCGCCACGCACGCACACGCGGAACCGGATTTTCTATCAATTCATCTGCTTCTTGGTGCCCGGCCCAACATGATCGCCTCGCTTGGCCACAGTCGGGCGGAGTTCATCAAGTGCAGCCTGGAGCTTCTTTCGTCCGGCGATGGCGTCGGGGTCTTTCGTATCGCGTGGCACGGCGATCTCCTGGAACGGTGCTTCTTTCATGTCAAACAGGTCGCCAGACTGCGTCAGTTTCCATCGCGGGCTGCGCACGTACCACTGGTCCACCAACTGAATGAACACCCAGTCGCGCGACTTGCCCAGCTTGGCTTGGAGTTGGGGGGCGAAACTGTGGCTGTCCATCGTTACGCCGACGGGCAACTTGCCCCCGGTCAGGTCGGCGATTGTCGCGTAGAAGTCCGACAACTGCACCAGATCATTGACGACCCGCCCCGCGGGAATGCTGCCCTTCCAGCGGGCAATCAGCGGCACGCGGCAGCCACCCTCGAGCATTGAGCCCTTGTCGCCATGGATCGGTCGGCCGTGGATTTTTCCGCCCAGTCCCAGCCCGTTGTCGCCGGTGAAGAGCACCAATGTGTTCTCGCTGAGTTTGAGCCGATCCAACGCCGCCAGCAACTTTCCGACCAGCTTGTCCATGTAGGCAATGTTGTCAGCCAGCAGGCCCTTGCCACTCGTGCCGTCGGGCGTGGGCGACAACTGGCTGTGGATCAGTGGGGTTGGGTAGTAGACGAAGAAGGGTTCGTTCTTGTGCCGGCCGACGAAGTCGATCACATAGTCGTTAAGCAGGTCGGGGCCGAAGTCCTTGTCCGTTGTCGCGACGGGTTGTCCGTTATGCGAAAGTGACGGTTTCCAGTACCGACCACCTTCGGCGCTTTCCCAGGTGAGGTAATCATCGAAGCCCCAGGTCTTGGCCTCGTCGGGGGTGGACAAGTACTGCAGTTGCCCCCATTTCCCCGCCAGCGCTGTGGCATAGCCTGCCTTTTTGAGCATCTGCGGGATGATCGTCTCGTGCTCGGGCGTTACGGTCCGGGCGTTGTTGCTGATTGACCCGGTCCGGAAGGGGAACCGCCCGGTCATGAGCATGGCACGCGATGGGGCGCAGAGCGGTTCGGCATAACAATGCTCAAACCGCACGCCCTGTGCGGCCATGGCATCTAGATGAGGCGTCTTGTATTCGCCGCCGTAGCAGCCCACGCCGGGAATGCCAAAATCGTCGGCGAGGATGAGAATGATGTTCGTTTTGCGTCCGCCGGGGGCTGTTGCCGCCTGCAGTAGCCTTGGCAAAGCCAGCCCGGCTGCACTCGCCAGGCCGACTTTGAGAAAATTTCGTCGGTCGATCATATGGTTGTCACCTGATACGACGGGGTTGCAGCCTGAATCTGCCTGAATCTGATGATAAGCATGCGGGGACGTCTAGACAATACCGGTGCTGTTGCTGTTGGCGGGTTATCCGGGGTTACCCGGACTATCCGGGGCCAAAGCCCTCGGCTTGGGTGGGACCGGATCTGACCCCGCACGGGGATGATTCCGGGGGGTTCTTTTGTTGATCCACCGGATTTGACAGGGTTGTGAGTTGTGGTACTATGGTCCGTCTTCCCCAAAGTCGGGGAGGGTGTTTGATGCTCACTGAGGGCTGTCGATGACCGCAGGTAAGATTCGCATTCGGATGGAGGCTTACGATCACCAGGCGCTGGATTCTTCAGCCAAGGAGATCGTGGACCATGCCAAGCGCACCAACGCCAAGGTGTCGGGACCGATCCCGTTGCCGACGCGGGTGGAGCGTTACACCGTGTTGCGTAGCCCGCACATTGACAAGAAGAGCCGTGAGCAGTTCGAGATTCGCACGCACAAGCGCATCATCGACATTTTCGAGCCAAACGCTCGGACGGTCGAGGCGCTCAACAGGCTGGTGGTACCGGCTGGCGTGTTTGTGAAGATCAAGGCTTGACATCCTGATGCCGGTCTCTGGGCGAAATCGCCTGGAAGTGTCGGCTGTTAAGAAACAAAAAGGGTCGTGATCCTCTGCCACTGGCATGATCCGCCGCAAAGGCCCCCTGGGAGTTTTGACAATGCCCGCAGCATTGCTTGGACGCAAAATTGGCATGACCCGCATCTTCAAAGGTGACGGGACCAACGTGCCGGTGACCATCATTCAGGCTGGTCCCTGCTTCGTCAGCCAGGTCAAGACTGTCGCCAGCGACGGTTACGATGCCCTGCAGTTGGCGTTTGAGGACCTCAAGGCCCGCAACTCGACGATGCCGGAGATCGGCCACGACGCCAAGGCTGGCTTGCCGCCCAAGCGTTTTCACCGTGAAGTTCGTGTCGAGGCGTCGGAGTCCGGTGCTGCGGAAGTTGGCCAGACGCTGACGGTTGAGACCTTCGCGTCAGTGAAGTTTGTGGACATCGTGGGTACGAGCAAGGGCAAGGGCTTTGCCGGCACGATGAAGCGATGGAATTTTAAGGGTTTGTGCGCCAGCCACGGCACGGAGCGAAAGCACCGTTCGCCGGGCTCGATTTCGGGTCGCGCCACCAACCGTGGTTATTCGGGGCGTCCCAAGAAGGGCCTGAAGATGTCAGGCCACATGGGCGCTGAGCAAGTGACGGTCCGCAGCGTTGAAGTTGTGGGCATGGACAAAGACAAGAACCTGCTGCTGGTCAAGGGCCCGGTGCCCGGGGCTGCACAGGGATTTTTGATGATTCAGGAGGCCAAGCGGCTTTACAAGAGCAAGGCCGCGGTTGCCAAAAAGGCGTCGTAAGTCTGGGTGGCAAGGTCGTGGCCGGTGTTGGCTGTGACCTCGAAACCAGAGTGGATACTGCGACGTCGCGACAATTTGCATCCACCCGAGTCGCTTGGGGTTGACGACCTCGTCCCGTTTGGGACCAAACGCCAGGCGGCGAACAACACGTACTCGCTGACAGGCTCGCAAGACGCGGACCTGACAGCCGGGATCGTAGGTGAACGAAGATGATCGAAATACCCATTCTCAATCTTGAAGGTCAGCAGGTCGATTCCCTGCAAGTGGACGAGCAGCTCCTGGGCGGCGAAGTGCGCCCTGTGCTGCTCAAACAGGCCTATGTGCGTTACCACGCCAACCGCCGTCTGGGCACCTCGGCCACCAAAGGCCGCGACCAGATCGAAGGTTCGACGCGCAAGCTTTACAAGCAGAAGCACACGGGCAACGCCCGCCGTGGCCCGCTGCGTACCAACATCATGAAGGGTGGCGGTCCTGGCCATCGCAAGGTTCCGCACTCTTGGCGCCTTGATATGCCCGTCAAAATGCGCCGCCTGGCCAATCGCAACGCGGTCTTGGCCAAAGCTGTGGACGGCGAAATCAGGCTCATCGACACCCTCTCCTTTGACAAGCCCAGCACCAAACAGTTCACGCAACTGCTTAAGAATTTGAAGATCGACCGTTCCTGTCTTCTGGCGTTGAGCGACACCCGGGTCAACGCCGCCATCTCCGCGGGCAACCTTGAACAAATCACCATCACGCGAGTCGATCAGCTCAATGCTTTCGACCTGCTCAACCACCGCTACCTACTGGCGGATCGCAGCGCCTTTGCCTCGTGGATCGAGGCTCAGGGCCGTTATCTGGCCAAGGACGTCGAGGGCGTCGGCGCTGACGCTCAATCGGAGGCCAAATAAGCCATGGCAACTGACGCCACCTACATCGTCAAGCGGCCGCTGATCACCGAGAAATCCTCGTGGGAAGCCGCCAGCCGCAACCGTTACTCCTTCGAGGTCGATCGTCTTGCGCGGAAGGCCGAGATCGCCAAGGCTATCGAGGAGCTTTACAAGGTTCGCGTACTGAAGGTCAGCACCCAGGTGCGTAAGGGCGAGTATCGCCGCACGCGTTTTGGCGAGGCCAAGAATCCGGACTGGAAGCGCGCCGTCGTGCAACTGCATGCTGAGGACAAGATTGAACTGATCTGACCCCATCGGGGCCGGAGCATCGGGTGGTGAAAGCCGTCCGGATGCCAATAAGGAAGTGACTCATGGCGATTCGAGTATATAAACGAACCAGCGCGGGCCGGCGCAACGCCTCGGTCAACCTCTACTCCGAGGTGACCAAGACCAAGCCGGAAAAGACGTTGCTGCGCCCCAAGAGCAAGACGGGCGGCCGCAACCACACCGGCGTGATTACCACCCGGCACATTGGCGGCGGCGCCAAGCAGCGCTATCGGCTCATCGACTTTAAGCGCGGCGTGCTCGAGACGCCGGGCAAAGTGGTGGGCATCGAATACGATCCCAACCGTAGCTGCAACATCGCGCTCATTGAGTACGAAGGTGGCGAGAAGAAATACATCCTGGCGCCGATCGGGCTGACCGATGGCATGTCGGTGACCTCGACGGCCAAGGCTGGGGAGCCTGAGACGGGCAACGCCATGCCGCTGCGCTTCATTCCCGCGGGCCTCAACGTTCACAACATCGAGCTGGTTCCCGGACGGGGCGGGCAGATTTGCCGCTCCGCGGGGATGTACGCCAGGCTGACGAACAAAGAAGGCGACTGGGCCACGCTGGTATTCCCCAGCGGTGAGACCCGCCAAGTCAATATCGACTGCAAGGCCACGATTGGCCAGGTCGGCAACACTGACCATCAGCACGTGAAACTGGGCAAAGCCGGCCGGGCGCGGCACATGGGTATTCGGCCCACGACCCGCGGCATCGCCATGAGCCACAACGCTCACCCCCTGGGCGGTGGTTCCGGTCGCAGCAAGGGCAACCGTCCTCCCTGCTCACCCACGGGTGTGCTGGCCAAGGGCGGCAAGACGCGCAAGCCTGACAAGGCGTCCAACAAGCGGATCATTCGTCGTCGCCGCAGCGTGCGGTACGGACAACTGGTGCTTTAAGTACGTGTGAGAAATAAATGCCGCCGCGCGACTGCGGGCGGTTGACTGGGACTGCAACCCACGGATTAACGATATGCCACGATCGCTTAAAAAAGGCCCGAATGTCGACTTCAAACTCTTCCGCAAGGTTGAGAAGTTGAACCAGATGGGCAAGCGCGAACCGGTGAAGACATGGGCCCGCTCCTGCACGATTGTGCCTGAGTTCGTGGGTCACACCTTCCTGGTTCACAACGGCAAGATTTTCGCCAACGTGTATGTGACTGAGGACATGGTGGGCCACAAGCTTGGTGAGTTTTCACCGACCCGCGTGTTCCGTGGCCATACGGCCGGCAGCAAGGCGCAACGGACCACCGGCGCCGTTTGAGGTTAGGACCACGCAGGCAGGCGCAGTAGCCTTGGCCCGCTCATTGGAGTTTCGCCACCATGGCAGCATTCAGCAATACCCACTACGGCGCCCGAATCAGCCCGACAAAGATTCGGCTAGTGACGGACATGATCCGCGGCAAGCGCATCGACGAAGCCACCACGCTTTTGCAGATGAGCAAGAAGCGTGGCGCCAAGTATGTGCTCGACGCGCTGCGGGCCGCGACCGCCAACGCCGACCAGGGCGAAGTCGATGTTCGCCAACTCATCGTGAGCGATGCGCGGGTGGACAAGGGCCCAACGATGAAACGGCATCAGCCCAAAGATCGCGGCCGGGCGCACCAGATCCTCAAGCGCACCAGCCACATCACGGTGGGCGTGGCGGTGAAAGAAAACCGCAAGAGCAAAGCGAGCCGGGCCTGATCGGCAGGACTCGGCAAAGGACAGCAATCAGCGTAAGCAACAGGCACGATTTTTAGAGACTACCGGCCAACACAAGGTAGATCATGGGACAGAAAGTTCATCCATTCGGTTTCCGCGTCGGCATCACAGAGGCTCACAAGAGCCGGTGGTACGCGCCCAAAGCGCTTTACGGCGAACTGCTGGTCGAGGATTTCAAGATCCGCGAGTACATCGACCGGCGACTCAACCGTCAGCCTCCCTTTGCGGCCGTGGCGGACCTGCACATTGAGCGTACCCGCGAGGAGCTCAAGATCATCGTCCGAACCGCCCGCCCGGGCCTGGTCATTGGGCCCAAGGGTGCCGAGATCGAGCGGTTGACCGCGGATCTGCAGCACCTGACGGGCCGCAACGTGTCGATCTCGTGCATCGAGATCGGCAACCCCGACCAGGAGGCTCAGCTGATCGCCGAGTCGATCGCTGAGCAGTTGGCCAAGCGTGCCAGCTTCCGTCGAGTGATGAAGATGAAGGCCGATGCCGCGATGACCGCCGGTGCCAAGGGTGTCAAGATCGTGATGGCTGGTCGGTTGGGTGGCCACGACATGAGCCGCACCGAGAAACTGATCCTTGGCAACATTCCGCTTCAGACGCTGCAGGCCCACGTGGACTACGGGTTTGCCCAGAGTCTGACGACCTACGGCATCATCGGCGTGAAGGTGTGGGTGTTCAAGGGTATGTACAAGGACGTTCAGGAAAGCGAACTCGAGTCCAAGGCGGCAGGCGCTCGTCCGCGTGCCCGTGGCCGACGGTAAACCAAACCAGAGAGTTTCGATTCGAGGCTGACGCAAACGGCTTACGACCGACAAAGCCGGGATTCGAAACTCAAGATTAAGAAGCAGGATTTGACCCATGGCAATGATGCCCAAACGCGTGAAGTTCCGAAAGCAGCAGCGCGGCAAGATGCGCGGCAACGCCACCCGTGGCAACTACGTCGCTTTCGGTGATTACGGCCTCCAGTGCCTGGAAATGGGCTGGCTCACGGCCCGGCAGATCGAAGCCGGTCGCGTCGCCTGCCAGCACTTCCTCCAGCGCGAAGGCAAGGTGTACATCCGCGTGTTCCCGGATAAGCCCATCTCCAAGAAACCCTTGGAAACCCGAATGGGCACCGGCAAGGCGGAGCCCGAGTATTGGGCGGCGGTGGTCAAGGCCGGGACGATCCTCTTTGAGATCGCCGGCGTGCCCCGTGACTTGGCGGTCCAGGCGCTGGCTCGCGTGAGCCACAAGATGCCCTACCGATGCCGATTCGTTGATCGCCGCCACGTGTGATACCCCGGCCTCGTGAGCCGACCCAACGTTAGAAACCCTCGGCCACCCGGCCGACCCGAATGTGAGAGTCAAGACGATGAAAGCCAGCGAAGTTCACAAGATGTCGGATGCGGAGCTGGTCGAAGAGGCCGGCAACCTTCGCCGAAAGCTCTTCGAGACCCGCTCCAAGGCGGTCACCGAGAAGCTCGAGAACCCCCGGCAGTTGGGCATGATCCGCAGGGATATCGCCCGCCTCCTCACCGAACAGTCCGTCCGCAAGGCGAAGACCAGCCAAACCAAGGCCTAAACCATGACCCAAGCCACCCAAGAACAAGCCAGTCCACGCAAGCTCACCGGCAAGCTCGTCGGCATCGTGGTCAGCGACAAGATGACCAAGACCCGAACCGTCGAGGTCGCCTACCAGGTTCGCCATCCCAAGTACGGCAAGTACTTGCATCGCGCCACGCGCTACCACGCCCACGATGAGTTGAGCATCAGCAAGGTCAACGACCGCGTGGAGATCGCCGCATGTCGGCCTTACAGCAAGACCAAGAGCTGGCGGATTGTGCGGGTTGTCGAGGCGGCGCTGCCTCCGGTTGACGCGGTGAAGAACCCCGAGGGCTTCGAGGGCGAGGCGCAGAAGCCCGCCGAGTAATTCCGTTTAAGTTCGTCTCAAAGGCATCGCGACAGGTGTTGCGGGCCCAGGAAAGCATGAGCCATGATTCAACCAGAACAAAGAGTCGATGTCGCCGACAACAGCGGTGCCCGCATCGCCTATGTCATTGCCGTGTTGGGGGGCTCGACCTCCAGCGGCAGTTTCACCCGCAAGATGGCGCACATCGGCGACAAGGTGGTGTGCAGCGTCAAGAAGGCGTTGCCTGACGGCGACGTGAAGACGGGCACGGTGGTCAAGGGCGTGGTGGTTCGCACCAGCTACCCGATCCGCCGCAACGACGGCAGCCTGGTCCGCTTTGATCGCAATGCCATCGTGCTCATCGACGATGAAGGCAACCCGCGTGGGACTCGCATCTTCGGGGCCGTGGCCCGCGAACTGCGTGAGAAGAACTACATGAAGATCGTCAGCCTCGCCACCGAGGTCGTCTAACGAGTCAACCAATCAGCGTCAACGGCGGCCGGGCGGTTAATGAAACCCAGGCCGCAAGACGGAAAGCAAGACAATGGCACAGCACGTAAGAAAAGGCGACATGGTGACGGTGATCAGCGGCTCGGACCGCGGCCGAACGGCCAAGGTTCTGCGGGTGATCCCCAAGCGGGGAAAGGTTCTGGTGCAGGGCATCAACGTGTGCAAGCGGCACACCAAGCCTTCCCAGCAACGCCAGCAGGGGGGCATCGTGGAGAAGGAGTTGGCCATTGACTTGTCCAACGTTCTGCCCGCGGTGGATGGCAAGCCGACGCGAGTGCGTTTCCAGACCAAGAGCGATGGAGCCAAAGTCCGAGTGGCCGTCAAAGGCGGGGCACAGATCGGCGAGCCGTTGAAAAAGGCCGCCAAGTAACAGACCAAGCCGCAAGGCATCATGGGCGACGTACCAAGCGTCGCCAGATCAATGAGAACCAGCCATGAGCGAAGACAAGAAAAATAAGAGCAAGGGTGCTGACCAGGGCAAACAGGCCCAGGGCAAAGCCCAAGGTGGCGAAGGTAAGTCTAAGGGCGAGGGTAAGGCCCAAGGCGAAGGCAAAGCCAAGGGTGAGGGCAAGGCCAAGGGTGAAGGCAAAGTCAAAGGTGACGCCAAGGCCAAAGGCCAGCCTAAGCCCAAGGGTCCCAAGGAGCCCCAGGCCCCCGCAGTTCCGCCACGCATGCGGGATAAGTTCCGCAACGAGGTTCTGCCCAAGATCCGCCAGGAGTTCGACATCAAGAACCGCATGGCGTCGCCCCAACTCCAGAAGGTCATGCTCACCGTGGGCATCGGCAAGCAGCTCGAAGGCACCAAGCTCAACGCCAAGGCCAAGGAACAAGTGCTTTCGGACCTGACGGTGATATCGGGCCAGAAGCCGGTGGTGACACGGGCCAAGAAATCGGTCGCCAACTTCAAGCTGCGTGAAGGCTATGAAATCGGCGCCATGGTCACGCTTCGCGGAGCCCGCATGTGGGAGTTCATCGATCGGCTTATCAACATCGCGATTCCCCGCATCAAGGACTTCCGCGGCGTCAAGACGACGAGTTTCGACGGTCGAGGCAACTACAGCTTCGGCATCACGGAGCAGGGCATCTTCCCGGAAGTGAACATGGCTGACGCTCAGTTCACCCACGGCATGAACATCACCTTCGTCTTTGCCAATTCCAGCGACGGGCAGAGCCGGGCAGTGTTGAGGGAGTTGGGGATGCCCTTTGCTCAAGCAGAGGATCAACAGCGTCGGGCCGGGTAATTTTTAGATGATTGACAACGCCACAAGGGCAAAATAGCAATGGCAACTAAATCGACTATAGGCAAAATGAAACGGATCGCCGCGACGGTGAGTAAGTACCGTGCGCAGCGGCGGGCGTTGAAGGACGCGGGTGATTATGCGGCGCTGCAGAAATTGCCGCGTGATGCGAGTCCGACGCGTCTGCGGAACATCTGTGCCCTCACCGGCCGCAGCCGCGCGGTGTACCGCAAGTTCCGAGTCTCACGTCTGATGCTGCGTAAGCTGGCATTGGAAGGCAAAGTCCCCGGAATGCGTAAGGCCTCCTGGTAAGCAACCGACGATTCACCCGGCGTGAAATGCACGCTGGTTTTGGAGAACGCAATGTCTCTCAGCGACACTATCAGCGATATGCTCACGCGGATCCGCAACGCGGTGCGAAACAAGTCCGAGCGGGTCGATTGCCTCAACAGCAAGATCTGCCAGGGCATCGCACAGGTCCTCAAGAGCGAAGGCTACATCAACGACTTCGGCGTCATCGAGGATGGCCGCCAGGGCATTCTCCGCATCGAGCTGCGCTACGGCCCGCACGGGGAGACGCTCTTCCACGTCATGCGGCGTGAGAGCAAGCCCGGTCGGCGTCTTTACGTCAAGGTCGACGAAATGCCCCGACCCTTGGCGGGCATGGGCATCGGCATCGTCAGCACCTCTCGCGGGGTGTTGAGCGACCGTCAGGCCCGCGCGCAGAAAATCGGCGGCGAACTGCTCTGCACCATCGAGTAACCCACACCGGCCTGCAGCGCCCCGACCTCGGGGATTAAGGCCAAGGAATTAAGCCATGAGTCGTATCGGAAAGCAACCCGTCGCCCTCCCGGGCAATGTCAAGGCCGCCATCAGCGGCCGAGTCGTGACCATTGAGAGCGGCAAAAACAAGCTGAGCTTCACCCACAGCCCGCGGGTGGAAGTCAAGGTCGATGAAGCCGCCAAGGCCGTCATCATCACCCGCAAGAGCGATGACAAGATGAGCCGGGCGTTGCACGGGACGACCCGCGCGGTACTGGCCAACATGGTCGTGGGCGTGACAACTGGTTATGTCAAGGACCTGGAGATCAACGGCGTGGGCTGGACGGCGCAGGTCAAAGGCAACAAGATCACGCTCAACGTCGGCTATGCCGATCCGCGTATCGTCGAGTTTCCCCCCAGCGTCAAGGTTGAAGTAACGCAGAACAAGATCAAAGTCAGCGGCCCCGACAAGCAGGCGGTAGGCCAGACAGCCGCAGTGATTCGTCGTCAGCGTGAGCCCGAGCCTTACAACGGCAAGGGGATCAAGTACATCGACGAAGTAATCATCCGCAAGGCGGGCAAGGCCTTCGCCAGCGGTGGGGCCTAATTGAGATAAGGCAAAGCAAAGTGACGCGGCGCGTCGCAGCCAAGGATATTGATTATGAAAGCCACGATGTTGAAAAGGGCCCGCATTACTCGGCGCAAGGTGGGCATTCGCAAGCGTATTTTCGGCACGCCGCAACGCCCCCGGCTCTCGGTGTCGCGCAGCAGCAAGCACGTTTACGCGCAGATCATCGACGATCTGCACGGCAAGACGCTTGTCGCCGCCAGCAGCCGGGATGTCAAGGAATTGACCTACGGCGGCAACGTCGCAGCCGCCAAGCAGGTCGGCGTGGCGCTGGCCCAAAAGGCCAAGGGCGCCGGCATCAACGAGGTGTCGTTCGACCGTGGCGGGTTCCGCTATCATGGCCGGGTTAAAGCCCTGGCCGATGCCGCACGCGAGGGCGGCCTGAAGTTCTGATGGACCACTCGGCTCTGGCCCCCGACTCCCTCTCGAAACGCAAACTGCGAAGGTTCGAGACCACGGAGTGAGCAGCGGGCAACGGGCACGATAACGAAGTTTCGCGAAGGAAAGTCATGGCAGAAGCACTGTCTCGAAATGTTGAAGGCGGCCAGGAACTCGAATCCACCACGGTGGGCATCATGCGCACCAGCGCGGTGGTCAAGGGTGGTCGGCGGTTCTCCTTCTCGGCCTTGGTGGTCGTGGGTGATCGTCGAGGTCGCGTCGGCGTGGGCTACGGCAAGGCACCGGGCGTCCCAGCCGCCATCGAAAAGGCCCAGAAGGACGCCAACAAGCAATTGTTCCGCGTCACCCTCAAAGACGGCACGTTCCCCCATCCCGTCGAGGCACGCTTCGGGGCCTCCATCGTCCGCCTCATCCCCGCGGCACCCGGTACCGGTGTCGTCGCTGGCGGCACCGTCCGAGCCGTGCTGGAGATGGTCGGCGTGCGTGATGCCCTGACCAAGGCCATGGGCTCCACTAATAAGATCAACCTCGTCAAGGCCACGCTCGAAGGCCTCAAGTCGATGCGAAACAAGGAGGAGATCGCCCTTCTTCGCGGCGTCGAAATCGAGAGTTCGGAAGTCGAAGAGAAGCTGGCACTGGGGCAGAAGTACGCTCCCAAGTCCAGCGGCGACGAAGGTAACCGCAACCGCGGCCCGGTCAACACCATCGGCCAGAAGAGTTCCGGCGGGCGTGGACGCGGTGGTGGCGGTGGTGGTGGCGGTCGCAGCGGCGGCGGTCGCAGCAGCG
>JBGSTK010000008.1:0-2717 GCA_041736565.1 Phycisphaeraceae bacterium
CTGGAAAACGGATCGGTTCACTGGTAGGGTCATACATGGTGGCGTACTCCTGCCCGCGTGGGCGTTGGGGGTGCGTGAATTCACACCCAAGGTACGCCGCCTTTATCACGACTTCATCCACAGGATTCGGTTATAGCTCTCATGACTGAAACCCCCGATGAACTTGTCCGTAGCGTATAACTCCAACGGCATACCCCCCTGCTCCACCAGATAGTGGACTAGTGGTTCGAGCGACGTTGAATCAGCCAAGGGCGCAATCAATTCAACGGCTACATCAGCGTTTGGATAGGCATTGGCGTAGGTGCTATGGGTGCCATAGCCAATCGATGGATCGTAAATCTCCTTGGTAATTAAGGAACGCCGCTCAGGTCTCGCCAATGACCGTAGCAGCGGCCATCCCCAGTGTTCTGCATCTTGGTCTCTAACTATTTCCATCAACGGAACGAGTGCTCGTTCGTCGTTACGACGAGCGAGAGCCCGATATATAGCCTCTTCGCCGGAATCAGCATTATGGGGTATGTCGCCTTCTGCTGGTGGGGCATCAGAGGAATCAGCGATACGGGGGATGCCACCTTCTGCTGGCGTGGTATTGGTGATGACCGGTGCACTTCCGGAAAACACCCCGGTCATCCACAACGCCGTCAATATGATGCCGACGGCCACCGCGCCAAGCAGCCACTTCTTTCCTCGCGGCCGAACTTTACTTTGATTCGGACCTGCCAGTGGGTCCATAGGCTTTTGGGTGTCCGCCGGGGGGAACAAGCCCTTCACATCAGCCGCAAGCACCCAACGATCGCTATCCTCCCGTCTGATGGCGTTCTTGGGCGAGATTTGGTTTGTTCGAGCGAGTAGCTGGAGGTGGGATGCCGAAAACGGGCCCTCTTCGCTTCCGTTGCGTCTCAGGAAAAAGCTCTTTGCCATCGACCTGTACTCCCGGTTGTACCCCCGCTGGATGGGGTGTCGCAGGGAGTATACCAGATGTATTTTGGAAAGGGAAGTCCGCTCCGACGGCGAGTGTCCCTCGCCCATACCTCGATCGCCAGAATCAAACTCAGGATGCCATTGACCGATCCTTTACGGCTCACAAAGCAACAAGCTATCGGAGTTCCGGACTGATAGGAAATTTGATTTCGCGGCGGGTGGGTGTGGCAAAGGCTCTGCGTGCCACAGGGGGACCAGCAGTGATGCGTGCCGCAATACGACGCCCCGATGTCTACGCGCCGCTACCGCAAGGCGTTGAACATCCTCCGCTTCGCTTTGTGCACTTTGTGGCTTGGTGGTTAAATGCAATCTTCCTGCTTCGCGACCTTGGCGACCTTCGCGCCTTCGCGTTAAAAACGAACTGGGGGAATCCAACGAACCCGGAGGAAGATATCCGTCGCTGACGCTTCCGGCTCGTGGTGGGGGGTGAGGGGTGGGGGGGGCGGGAGAGGTGCAGGAATGATCGTCCGCTTCTTGCGGTCAGCGGGCCAGGGCTGCCAGGATGTCCATGCCACGGGCGAGCATGGTGTCATCGCAGGCGTAGCTGATTCGGAAGTGCGTGTCGCGCGAGGAAAAGACACTGCCGGGGATGATCAGCAGGCTTTGTTTCACCGCCCGCTCGACAAACTGCGTGGCAGTGAGGTTCAATTTCTCCGGCACCTTGGGGAAGGCATAGAACGCACCGCCCGGCGTGGTGAGTTCGTAGCCCGCTTCACGCAAGCGTGATGCGACCATGTCCCGCTTGCGGCGATAGGCCTCGACGTGTGCGGACATGTCCAGGTCCAACGCCACCACACCGCCCAACTGCGCCATCGAGGGCGCACAGACAAACGAGTATTGCTGCAGCTTGGTCATCTGCTCGATGATGGCCCTGGGCCCCGCAGCCCAGCCCAGCCGCCAGCCGGTCATGCCGTAGGTCTTGGAGAACCCGCGGAGGAGGAGCAGGTGGTCGCTGTAGCGCGCGGGCGAAGGGCACCGCTGGACGCCATCGTGACACACAGCTTTTTCGAAGCAGAACTCGTCGTAGATTTCATCTGACAGCAGCAGGACATTGTGCTTGTCGCAGAACTCCGCCACGATTCGGCAACTCTCATCGGTCGCCACCACACCCGTGGGGTTTGATGGCGAGTTGAACAGCAGCATTCTTGTGCGCGGTGTGATGCACGCTTCAAGTCGCGATTGGGTGAGTTGGAAGTCCGGATAGGTATCGACAAACACCGGCGTGGCACCGGCCAGTGTCACGAGGTGCTTGTACATCACGAAGTAGGGGTCGGGGATGAGGACTTCATCGCCGGGGCCAACGCAGGCCATAATCGCCAGCATCAGGCCGCCTGATACGCCGGAGGTGATGAGCGTGGAAAAGCCCGCGTTGTCGCTGGTCTTGGCGGGGACCCAGCCGGGCAACTCACGGGTGATGAGGTCGCTGACTCGCGACTGGAGTTGAGCGATGCCCTGGGTCTGGGTGTAGCGGTTGAAGCCGCTTTGGATGGCGGCGACCGCGGCATCTTTGACAGCCTGGGGCACATCGAAGTCCGGCTGACCAATCGACAAGTTCACCGGGTCGGCCAAGGTGGCCGCCAGATCGAACACACGGCGAATCCCCGAGGCATCCACTCCACGGGCGCGCGCGGAAATAAAGCGACTGGGGTCGAACATGGCATTGCCCGCTTCGAGGTGGTGAAGCTTACTTCTTGCCACCCTTGGCGGCACCACCCTTGGCGGCCGCAGCTGCGGCG
>JBGSTK010000033.1:0-36079 GCA_041736565.1 Phycisphaeraceae bacterium
TGACCAACGACGCGGCCCGGAAAGACCGCAGCGGCGGCCACGAGCATGACCGCCACGATCAGACCGCGCCACCGCCGGTGCTGGAAACCACTCGCCATGAGCTAGTTATCGGATCGCCTCACCCCCCTGCTCAAACATTCACCCTCGAGTTTCCAGGCCCTCGGTAGGCAGCGGGTGTTGGGTAATGAGGTAGTCCTCCACCACCCGGCCAGCGACGAGGTGCTCCTGAATAATCCGCTCCAACACCGGCGGATCACAGTGGTGATACCAGGCACCCTCTGGATAAACCACAGCAATGGGCCCACCCTGACAGATCCGCAAACAATTGGCTTTTGTGCGGTAAATACCGCCAGATTCCGACAGGCCCAGATCCTTGAGGCGGCGCTTGAGGTACTCCCAAGCCACTATTCCCTGCTGTTTATCGCAGCAATCAGCTTTGGTCTGGTCGCAGCAGAGAAAAATGTGGCGGCGGGCGACATTGACGCCCAATTGCTGCGCTGCCTGCCGCTGAATCTTGACGAGTTGCTCCGCTTCGGGCGTCTGGCTCATGGCAAAACGATAGGTTCACCCCCGCTTTGAAGCGAATTTGGCCGTTCCAACCCCCCCGGATACCCCCTCGTACCCCCCACCTACCCCTCGCTCCCCTTGACCAATGCCCCTCTTATCCCCCACCATCCCCATGCCCTCCAAAGTCAAAAAATGGCGTAATATGTCGCCCATGACTGCCGACCCCACCCCCAAGCCGCGACACCTGGAACTCGACAAACAGCGCGGCTTGACCATCACTTGGCAGGACGGCGCGCAGAGCTTTTATCCCGTGGCGTATCTTCGTCGCATGTCGCCCTCAGCCGATGCCCGCGAGCTGCGCAAGCAGATGGCCGCCAACCCGCTGACCGTGCTGCCCAGCACCGCCTCTCCCGATGGTGCGCCGTTGACCGCCACGGGAATTGACATGGTGGGCCGTTACGCGGTAAGAATCACGTTTTCGGATGGCCACGACACGGGGCTTTACTCGTGGGATTATCTGCGAGAGATCGACCCCAAGGCGACGGAAGCGCGCGGGTGAATCAACAGCGACCAATAGCGAAAACTCTCTTGCAGATTTACAGAATTGGACGGTATGTGGACGATAGATATCCGCATTGCGACGCTCATGATTTTCTAACATTACCTTAACCAATTGCTCGTGATCGCTCTTTATTCTTACCGGCCAACCCGGGTGCCTGAGGGGTGCACCCCTAACCGCAAGGAGCTTCGTATGGAACTGTCCCGACGAATCGGAATGCTGGGCGGCACATTGGTGTGCGGCTTGGCGGCCACGACCATGGCGGCGGATGTTCAAACCGATATGGCCGCGGAACTGGCGTCACTTCGCAGCGAAGTGGCCCAACTCAAAGCTCAACAGGACGGCAACTGGCTCAACGAGCGTCGCGCTGAAGAGGTCAAGAGCCTCGTGCGCGAAGTGCTCGCCGATGCCGACACCCGCGCCAGCCTCCAAGGCAGCGGCATGTACGCCGGCCACAACGGCAAGAACTTCTTCCTCTCGAGTGCTGACGGCGCCACGACGATGAACGTCTCGGGCCAGATGCAGTTCCGCTACATCGCCAACCTCCGCGATGATGCGGCCGTCGCGGTGGGTGCCGGTAGCCCCGCTGATGATTTCCGCAGCGGCTTCCAGTTCCGCCGTGTCAAGCTCAACTTCGCAGGTACCGTGGCCAGCCCTCAGATCAGCTATGAATTGACCCTGGCCAGCGATCGTAACAACGGCAACATCTTCCTTGAAGATGCCATTATCGGTTACGCCATCGGCGAGTACTTCGGCGGCAAACTCAGCGTCCAAGGCGGCCGCTTCAAGCAGCCGTTCCTCCGAGAAGAGACCACCAGCTCCAAGCGCCAACTGGCTGTCGAGCGTTCGAGCTTCAACGAGTTCTTCACGCTCAACCGCGGTGAAGGCGTGCAACTGGCGTGGGCTGGCCAGATGGTCAAGCTCGCTGCCATGTTCAGCGATGGATCCAACTCCGGCGACGGCGTAGCCATGGACTTCCACAACGACGCGTCCGACCTGGCCCTCACCGGCCGCGTGGATGTGAAGCTGGCGGGCGAATGGAAGCAGGCCAGCGACTTCACAGCGTGGGAAGGCGAGCCCTTGGGTGCTTTCGTCGGTGCGGCCATGCACTACGAGATGGCTGAGAGTGGCGCCCGTGGCGCTCAGGTCAACACGGTCAATGATCACGTGTTCCAGTGGACCGTCGATGGCAGTGCTGAGTGGAACGGTCTCAACGCCTTCGTCGCCGTGGCCGGTATGCACACCGACGGTATCGCTGCCCCCGCCCTCGACAGCCGCGACCACCTCGGTGCCATGGGCCAGATCGGCTACATGGTCATCCCCAACAAGTTCGAGCCCTTCGCTCGTTACGAGTGGATCAACTTCGATGCCGGTGCCAACGACATCAGCACCAACCTCGTGACCGTGGGCTTCAACTACTACCTCAAGAAGCATGACGCCAAGTTCACCATGGATCTGGTCTATGCCCTTGATCCGATCACCGCTCGCAGCGGTGGCGCCAACGGCTTGGCCACCGGCGCTTTCCCGAACTCGGCTTCGGGTAACTCCAGCGGCTTGGGCATCCTCCGCGACGCGGTTGGTCAGGACGGCCAGGTGGTCCTGCGAGCCCAGTTCCAACTGCTGTTCTAAAGCGAATACCGTCAGCTCAAGTATGGCTGACGTCTCTCCAGGCGATCCAGGCTAACCCCTGGATCGCCTTTTTTTTGTCGTTAGCAGTGGTGTCGGCGGTCCCCGGAAACGCGAGCGAGTTAGCGAAATCCCGCCTTCAGCGCCGGAGGCCCGGCACATGAGTAGCTCGGTCCATTGAGGCCGAGTTCGCGTCTTGCGTCCGCCGAACATTCGGTGGCCGTACGCTCCGAATATTGCTCGTAGTTACGCCGTCAGGCGTTTTCGTCGTGCCCTGGCTGGAATACTACGAACAAACCCGTCATCCAGAGACCTTGCGTCTGCATGAATTGCAGTCTGCGAGGGGGTTCGTGCGATACTGGGGGCGACTAAAATGCACTGACTGCATATAGGAGTTCTGACATGAGCGCTTTTCTGCCTCGTATTGTTGCGGTCGTTACAGCCTTGTTGTTGCTGGCGTCGCCGGTTTTAGCGCTTGACGATGCTCATGCCGCCAAGGCTAAAGCGGCGCTGGACAAGGGCATCAGCTTTCTTCGATCGACTCAGAATGAACAGGGAGCCTGGACGCCGCAGCCCGGCCCGGCCCCAACGGGGCTGGTCGTCACGGTCCTGTTAGATCAACCCGACATCAAGAGTGATGACCCAGCCCTGACCAAGGGGCTCGAGTACATCCTGTCGAAGGTTCGAGAGGACGGCGGGATTCATGATGGGTTCCTCGAAAACTACAACACGTCCATCTGCCTCTCGGCTTTGGCGAGGGCGACGGATCGGCCGGCTGCGTCTGAAGCGATCAAGAAGGCGCAGGACTACCTGCTCAAGATTCAGTGGCACGAGGGCATGACCGACCCGACGGGCAAGGCTGTGGACGCCAGCCACCGCTTCTACGGCGGCGCTGGCTACGGCGAACACGGGCGACCCGACCTGTCCAACACGCAGTTCATGCTCCAGGCGCTTTACGACTCGGGCTTCGACTGCAACAGCGAGGAATACAAGCGGGCGCTTGTCTTCATCACCCGCCTGCAGGGCACCACTGCCAACACGGAATTCGGCGACCAGATCAAGCCCGACGGCGGGTCGATCTATGCCACGAGCATCAACAAGGACAAGATCGAGACGCTTGAAACCAAGGCGGGTACCGTGACGATGGAAGATGGCACGACGCGCTTAGCGACGTACGGGTCGATGACCTACGCGATGTTCAAGAGCTACCTTTATGCGCAACTGGATCGGGATGATCCACGCGTCAGCGATGCAGTGAAATGGATTCGGAACAATTACACGCTGGATGTGAACCCCGGCATGCCTGAAGCGCAGAAAGAGCAGGGGCTGTATTACTACTACATGACCTTCGGCCGCGCCATGCGTGCCTGGGGTGAAAACCCGGTAGAGACTGCCGACGGGAAGAAGCATGATTGGCAGAACGATCTGATCGATGCGTTAGTCTCGCGGCAGCGGGAAGACGGGTCGTGGACCGTTGAGGCCGAACGCTGGATGGAAGGCGACGCGAACATTATTACCGCCTATGCGTTAATCGCGCTGACGCAGGCGATGAAGTGAGGGTGATGTGGGCGATGAAGTGATACGAGGCTCGGGGTATCGTTAGGGCCCGGGATTTCACGAAATTGGTTGATATTTTTGTCGCAGGCGTGACAGGCCGGGGCAGGTGCAGGCGGATAGAATATCGCTTGACGTTACGGCTTGGTGCCGGGGCGTAACGGGGGTGCACCGGAGTACCTGGCGCGTGGAATTGACGATCAACCTTCCCCATGGGGACGAGCGGCTGGCCATGATCGGCACGGCTGAGCGGAACCTCAAGATTATCCGTGAGCAGTTGGGCGTGGCCATTTCGGCGCGGGAAGGGGTGTTGCGTATCAGCGGTGCGAGTCAGGCGGTGGGCCGGAGTGCTCAGGTACTCGAAGAGTTGGCTCGTGGCGCTCGACGTCGCCAGTCGTTTTCGCGTCAGCAGGTGGAGGATCTGATCGCGCAGGCGACCCGCAATGACGGGGGCGGCGGCTACGGCGGGGATAATGGTGGCGCGGGGGGTGGAGCCGGAAGAGTTGGCGGGGTCGGGGGCAACGGTGGTCACGGGGGTCATGGTGGTCACCTTGGACATGCGGGTTCACCGCTCGGCGCTGCGCCGCTTTCAGCCGCCGGTGGGTTAGAGGTCTATGCCCGTGGCCGACGCATTCGCGCCATGACCGATGGGCAGCGTGACTATCTCGAGGCCATCCTGGCGCACGATCTTTCATTCTGCATCGGCCCCGCGGGAACGGGCAAAACCTACCTGGCGGTGGCGGCTGCGGTTTCGATGCTGCGTCGGGGTGATGTGCGGAAGCTGGTGCTGGTGAGGCCTGCTGTGGAAGCGGGCGAAAAGCTCGGATTTCTACCCGGCGGGATGCAGGAGAAGGTCAACCCCTATCTCCGCCCGCTGCTTGATGCGCTGCATGACATGATCGATTTTGAGCAGATTCAACGCTTCATGGCGGTTGATGTCATTGAGATTATTCCGCTGGCGTTTATGCGGGGCCGAACGCTCAACGATGCCTGCGTCATTCTCGACGAAGCTCAGAACACGACCCGCCAGCAGATGCTGATGTTTCTGACGCGGCTGGGTCACGGCTCGAAGATGATCGTCACGGGCGACACGACGCAGACGGACCTGCCTGATATCCGCGAGTCGGGGCTGGTCGATGCCGCCAGGCGCCTGCGGCGGGTCAAGGGCGTGGCGTTTGTGACGTTAGCGCAGGGCGACATCGTGCGTCACAGTCTCGTGCAGCGGGTCGTGGAAGCCTATGGTCCACCCGCTCGTCGCGGTGCCAGCCGACCCGTTGCCCGACAGGACAAAACCGCGGGAAAAGCCGATAATAACCCCGAGGACTAACCTCACCCGTCAACGGGTTTGCATGGCAGGGACGCCGCGGAACAATGGGACGGAAACTCAGGGGTGTGACCTTCCTCATTTAGGGCCTTGCATAGCACGTAATGTTTTTCGCAACCACACGAACCCGACGCCGCGAGCTTCGCCGACCGACCACCGCCCCGCAAGGCTGGTGGCCGCGATGGCTCAAAACCACCGATCTGTGGATGGTGCTCTACATCGCCATCTTCACGCTGGTGGCGGGGCTCATCAGTCTGCGAGCACAGGACGGCCCGTACTACGAGCAGCACCAGATCATCGCTCAGCCCATCGTCAGTCGCGTTCCGTTTCGAGCCTTGGACGAAGAGACGACCCGTGCCCGCAAGGCCGATGCGTTTCAACGCCAGCCGGCGGTCTATGCCCCCAACATCCGCTACATCGAGCAGGTGCGTAACAACCTCAAGGCCCTGGTAGGTCTGGGTGACGAGCGAACCATCACCAGCATGGATCAGGTCCCGCCCAAGACGCGCCAGGAGTTGGCACTGGATGCTGAGGGCAAGGCCCTCGAAGCGCTTCGGCAGTTCAACGCGTTGCCAACGCCGTTGCCTTCGTGGGCAGCGCTGACGGCGGACCTGATCATCGAGCTTCAGGGCATCGCAGCGTTGGATGCACCGCAGGCGGCCCGGGAGCGCGACAAGGCTCAACGGGCACCGTCGATCATCATCGTCCACCCGACCTGGGGCGAGCAGGAGCGATACGACAACGTCATCATCGGCCTGCCCGACGACCAGGAGGTGATGCGAGAGCGTGTGACGAGCCTGGTCAAAAAGCTGCGATTCCCTGAAGCTTTGTGGCCCAGTGTGACGGCGGCGGTGATGCAGAACGCTCAGCCAACGTGGGTGCTTGATGCCGAGACCACGCGCCTGCGAAAGGAAAAAGCCGAGCAGGATGAAGCCGTCATCGATCGGCCATTCCAAGCGAACGAGGTCATTGCCCCGGCCGGTGTTTCGCTGACCGACACGCACCTGAAGTTCATCCGCGAAGAGCAGCGGGCCTATCGCCTGCAGACCCGCGGCGTGATGCTCTGGCTGCAACGTGCCAGCATCTTTGGGTTGATCGGGCTGGTGATGACGGGCCTGTGGGTTTACATCCGTCACTACAACCCGCGCATCGGCGTGATCGCTACGCGCGGGGCGGCGCTGGTGGGTTTGATGTTGCTGTGCCACTTCGCTGCAGTGCTGCTTACGACGCTGCAACCTCGCTTCGTGCTGGCGACCACAGCCATGCCCACGCTGATGGTGGCCATCGTGTTGGCGCTGGCGTACGACCAGCGATTTGCCATCGCAGCCGGTTCGGTCATGGCGCTGCTCATCGTCCTGAGCCTCGATCTGCCGACCGGAACGCTGCTGGTGTTGCTCGTCGGCGTGGGGATTGCCGCGGCCCGCCTGGATGAAGTGCGCACCCGATCCAAGCTGGTCATGGTGGGCATGTCGTGCGGTGCAGGCATGGCCATAACCGCGCTATTGGTGGGGATATTCACCCGGCCCATGACGCCGCATTTCCAACTCGAAGCCATCCGTTTTGATGTGCTCGTGGCGCTGTTCACCGGCGTGGCCGCGGGCCTGCTCGTCCAAGGCATCCTCCCCGCCATCGAAAGCGTCTTTAAGGTCACCACGGCGATGACGTTGAAGGAACTCACCGATGCTTCGCATCCGCTGTTGCGTCGCTTGGCACAGGAGGCACCGGGCACCTATCAGCATTCGCTGCGACTGGCAGATATCGCCCAGGATGCTGCAGTGGCCATCGGGGCCAACGCGCTGATGTGCAAGGTCGGTGCGCTGTATCACGACATCGGCAAGATCAACAAACCCGGCTATTTCATTGAAAACCAGACCGACGGGCACAATCGCCACGCCAAGCTGTCGCCAGCCATGAGCGTGCTGATCATTGTGGGCCACGTCAAAGACGGCATCGAGATGGCGCGCGAGTACCGCCTGCCGTCGCCGCTGCGGCACTTCATCGAATCCCACCACGGCACGACGCTCGTTGAGTTTTTCTACCACGCAGCGCGAAAGCAGAGCGATGCCACCCAGACGCCCGCCCCGGCGGAGTTCGAGTTCCGCTACCCCGGCCCCAAGCCCCAGAGCCGTGAAGCTGCGATCCTGATGCTCGGCGACAGCGTCGAAGCCACCGTGCGCACGCTTGATGAGCCCACCGCGCCACGCATTTCGCAACTGGTTCACGACCTGGCACAGAAGCGGCTGCGTGACGGCCAGTTCAATGACTGCAACCTGTCATTGAGCGAACTGCACAAGATCGAGGAATCGATGATCCGGACTGTCAGCGTGATGTACCACGGCCGAGTGAAATACCCGTCGAGCGATAAGCCACGTGCCAGCCAGCAGGATGACGAAAGCCGAACTCAGGCGCGCACGGCGAGTTGAGGCTCGGAGTTGCGATCTGACGATTACGTTGCGATTTGGTGAGCGACGTTGCGACTTGGCGATGGGGCTTACGATTCAAGCAACGACACATCCTGTCGCCCGGCAAATCCGGCGTCGACTTCGTGCCAGGCGTGAACCGAAGTTTCACCGGCGTGCCAGCACAGCAGCACTTCGCGACCTTCGTGAACAGCGGGGAAGTCCAGCAGGCCCTTCTCGAAGTCCTTCAACTCGACGCCCACCAGCCGAAGCTCGTCGATGAAGCCGTTGAGGCGATCCATGGCTGCGTCGTACTGGGTTCGCAAATCCTCGGCCGCATCGCCACGCTGCGGCTCCTCGATGCGTTGACGAAGCGACATGGCCTGGCGATAGACCGTCGCGATGTCGGTGACAATCCGCTTCACGTAAGGCAAAGCGCGATTGGCTTCGGCCACGGTGAAATATTTGCGCCCCTCGCGGGGCAACTTCGGTTCAAGAGTGAAAGCGGGTTCCAAGGCCATGGGTCGAATCCTGCGCTACGGGGCCGAGACTGGATTCATTCTACGCCTGATCAGCGCGACAGGGCAACCGTCACCGGCATCCATGACCAGCGAGGTCGCCACCCCTTGCTTGTATCGACCAACTCGACGCGATGATTGCAGTTTGGTCAATAATCGGCGAGCAAACGGCTAGCGATCCTGCCCGCACGGTGTTTCGCCCGGCCCGCCACGATGCGCCAACCTGCCCTTGGCCGTGATCCGACCCCGTAGGCATGCCGCTCAAACGTGTTCGACTTCCTCCAGCGACCACCCCATCGACCGGTACGCCAGCGTCTTGAGGTCGATCACCAAGCTCAACACCAAGGGCACCACAATCAGGGTGAAAACGGTCGAAACCAGCAGCCCGCCCAGCACGACGCTCCCCAAACCGCGGTAGATCTCGCTGCCAGCACCGGGCTTGATGACCAGCGGCAACAAGCCGAACAATGTCGTGGCCGTGGTCATCATCACCGGCCTCATGCGGGTGCGGACCGACTCGCGAATGGCTTGGCGGGGCGTCATCCGGGTGACCTTGTCCTGCTGGCTCTCGCCGAAGCCACGCATGTAATTGAGTGATTGCGCCACGATGAGGATGGCGTTGTTTACCACCGTGCCGATTAGGATGACAAAGCCGAGCATGGTCACCACGTCAAGCAATTGCGTCGGATCGAAGGTGTGGACCAATCGCAGGCCGAGGAATCCACCAATCGTTGCCAGCGGCACGCTGAACATGATGACAAAGGGGTAGATGAAGCTTTCGAAGAGTGCCGCCATCAACAGGTAGTTGACCAGCAGCGCCAGGAACATGCGACTGGTGATGAGGCTTTCGAAGCTGCGCAGGTTGAAGCCGTACCACTTGCCCAACAGCGTCTCGCGAACCTGCACGAGTTTGTCAGCCGTGCCCGCCAGTTGGACATCGATGTCGCGCCCGATTTTTCCTTCCTTGCGTAACTGCGCCACGGTGCCTTCGATGTCAGCCGTGGCCTGTTCCAAGGGGACGCCCGGGGGCGGCACGACCGAGAGCGTTACGGCCCGGCGCTGCTCGACGCGGTTGATCTGCTGGGGGGAATCGGTATCGACGACCTCGGCCACGCTTGAGAGCGGCACCGTGCGCATGCCCTCCTGCGGCGTGTAAACCGACAGGGGAATCTCCTTGAGCGTGTCGGGCGTGAGGGCCAAGTCGGGTGGGCGTGTGAGCATGAGATTGATGGCGTCACCTTCATAGCGATAGTCGCCGACCTTCGTGCCATCGACCAAGGCGGCTATGCCCAGTCCCAGTTCCGCCACGTTGATCCCCAAGTCGGCAGCCTGGACACGATCAACGCGGATCTGTTTTTCGGGGCCCGCCAGATTGAAGTTCATCGGGCTGGGCCGCACACCACCGAAACCATATGTGCCCGTGAACGCCTGATAGAGCACCTCAGCGGCCTGGCGTATGTGCGTCAGATCATTACCCACCACTTCCACATCCACAGCATTCGTCCCACCCAGACCGCGACCGAAAATCGACAACTGCTGGGCAAAGCCGAAGGAGCCGGGAATCGACATCATCGACTGGCTTAACAGCGGTGCCAGCGGCTTGACGTTGGCATCATCGGCGCTGGCAGCGCCCATGAAGATATTGCCCGAGAAAGTCACGAAAAAATGGTGGCTGATGGGTGGCACGTTGACGACCTGGCCGGACTCGAAATCGATCACCGGCGGGAGATTGGCCAGGTCGGCATAAGTGTCGGCCTCCCAGTAGGGCTTGAGCGTCACCTCAATCCGCTGTCGGATCGAATCGTTCTGCTCGATGTTGTAGGCCGGCGGTGTGAGCATGATGCCGAAGATGAGGTTCTGGTTGCCGCTGGGAAGGTAGGTCGTCGGCGGCATGAGCAGGTAAGCGCCACCGATCGACGCCACGGTGAAGACCGCCACGATCGCGATGCGCAGCGCCCACGACCCCAGCAGCCAGTGGATCATGCCTGCAAACCACTCGTTGGCGCGGCCGATCAGTCCGGTGAGACCAAAGAGCCGGTCGGCACGATGCGACACATCATCAAGCTGGTCCTCGTGCGGTTTGAGCCAGCGTGAGGAGGCAGCCGGTACGACCGTGATGGCCACGAGCAGTGACAGCGCCACCGCCGCACAGACCGCCAGCGAGATGTCACGGAACAATTGCCCGGCTTCTTCCTCCATGAAGATCACCGGCAAGAAGACCACCAGCGTCGTGAGCGTAGAAGCGAGAATGGCGCTCCACACTTCGGCAGCACCATCGAAGGCGGCACGAACGGGGCTCTTTCCCATTCGCAGGTGGCGATCGATGTTCTCCAGCACCACGATGGCGTTGTCCACCACCATGCCGACGGCGAACGCCAACCCCGCCAGACTGATGACGTTGAGGTTGCGGCCAAAGGCGGTCAGGGCCACGAACGTACCAATGACCGAGATGGGGATGGCGATGCTGATGATGGCTGTGGCACGCGAGATGACCAGCGTCACCACGACACAGAGAATCAGGATGACAAACAGCGCCCACCAGATGGGGCCCGCGCCCAGAAGAATCATGGCGATCATCAGCCCCACAAGGATCGGCGCCATGATGAGGCGCGTCAGGCCACGCCCCAGGAACAACAGCAGCACAATGACCGCCAGCACACCGCCCTGCCAGAGATTCTCCGTCACCAGGTTGATGGCATCCTGAATGTAGGCGGTTTCGTCGTAGACCTGTTCGAGCCGCAGATTCGGCGAGATTGAGGGCAGGATGTCGCGCTGGACTTCGTCGAGACGCAGACGCACCTCGGCCATGACATCCATGACGTTGGAGCCCGTCTCACGAATGGCGTTAATCGCCAGGGCATTGCGACCGTTGGCACGCACAAAGGATCGCTTTTTCTCCAGCGTCAGCACCACGACCCCCAAGTCATCGACTCGCACCGGCCCACCGTCGGCGTCGTAGGTGATGATGGTCTTGCGGACTGCATCGAGATTGTCGTATTGGCCGATAGTGCGGACGCGCACATCCAGGCGACCTTCGGGCAGCTCACCAGCCGAGATGTTGACGTTCTCCAACTGCAACGCGTGTCGAAGCTGGTTGAACGTGATGCCTCGCTCCGCCAGTCGTCGCGGATCGATTTGAATGTGGACTTCGCGCTCCCGACCGCCGTAGATGTTGATTTGGCTTAGCCCATCCACCCGTTCGAGATGGGGTTTAACGAGCTTGTCCACTTCGTCAAAGAGGCCCTGTACATCTTCGTTGGGGTCGGTGCTGGTCAACACGATCCATGTGATGGCACGCTCCGCGGCACTCTCGGCAGCGACCACCACGGGCCGATCCACATCGTCGGGATACGAAGGCACCTCGTCGAGTTTGTTGCTCACCTCCTGTAACGCGCGGGTCATGTTCGTGCCGACATAAAACTCCAGCGTCATCGAGGCCTGACCCTGGTTGGCCGTGGCGGTCATCTTCTTGAGGTTCGACACGCTCTTGAGTTTGTCTTCCTGCTCCTCGACGATCTCGCGTTCGACTTCCTGCGGGCTGCGGCCGGTCCAGTTGGTCGTCACGGTGATGATGGGCTGATCGACGTTGGGCGTCAGTTGCACGGGGATGGCAAAGAGCGCGATCAAGCCAAAGAGCACCGTGAGCAGGACGCCGACGGCGACCTTGACCGGGTTGTTGATGCAGAAGCGGATGTAGTTCATGGTCGTGGACTATCGAGGGTTTTTGACGGGGGCGTCAGGGCGGGCAAGTGGACTGGGAGAACGAGCAAAGCAGAGGCAGGCAGGCGACTTTCATGCGACTGTCATTCGCTGGTCGCAGGGATCACGATGAATCGGCGGGGTCGAATCGCCGCTGCTGTTTTCAGTTGATGGAGGGCTCTATTGCTGCGGGGTCGCCGCTGCCTGGTCGCTTGTCGGAGCTTTGTCATCGGCTGCGGGCGGTTGGCTCGGAGGCCCGCCACTCTGAGCAGGCATGGGTTCGGATGTCATTAGCGGCCGCGTGGGGAACAGGCGCTCAGCGCCTTCGATAACGACCTGCATCCCCGGTGCCAGCGGTGGACCCGCGTTGGCGGCTGAGACCTTGACAGCGTAGATGTCGCCACTGCCGAAAAGAACATCCACACCCACCGGCAGCGCCATGCCACCGGCACTGACCCACACCATCGCCAGCCCGCCTTGCCCACGCATCACCGCATCGCGCGGCACGGTGAGTACCTCTTTTCTCTGGCCCGTGGGCACACGTGCGACCACACTCATGCCGGGCTTGAGCTTGCCGCCTTGATCATCGAGGGTCACTCGCACGGGAAAGGTCCGCGCTGCATTGCCGCCCGCCGGGATGATGGCGCGAATCTTGCCCGTGAATTCCTGCTTCACTGGCTCGACGACAACCTCCACGTCATCGCCAACGCTGAGATTGTTAACCAGCTGCTCGGGTACATCGATTTCCGCATCGATGGTGCCCGCGGAGATGACCTCTGCGACGGGCGTTCCCTGGTTAGCCCATTGGCCGACCTCGACGAGTTTCTTGATCACGACGCCATCGAAAGGTGCCACGACATTCTGCCGGGTCTGTTCGACCTTGGCGCGTTGCAGCGCGGTGGCGGCGGCTTCCACGCCTGCGCGGGCTGCCTGGACACCGGCTTTGTCAGACGCGGCCTTGGAACGGGCATCATCGACCTCGCGAGGTTTAGCGCTTTGCGCGGCTGCCAGTTCTTCGAGCATCGCCAGATCGCGGGCCGACTGATCCGCCTGTGCCTCGACCTGTAACACGGTGGCGCCGGCTTGCGCCAACGCCGCCTGCGCGGATTCGACGGCGGTGTCGGTCCACACCGGATCGACCTTGGCGATGATGGTCTTGCCACCTTCGACGCGGGTGCCTTCATCCACGGGCATGGCGATGATTCGGCCGAAGACTTCGGTGGCGACGGTGGCACGACGAACCTCGCGCAGGCGACCAATGACGGGCCATTGATCCTGCAAGGTCTGCTGCTCGACCTGACCGAAGCGCACCAGAGCGGGCGGAGGTCCCTGCGGCGGTCCGTCCATCGGGGCGGCAGCGGGCGCGTCGCCGGGTTTGTCCTTGGATTCCTCGGCGGGTTGCGCCGTGGCGGTTGCGGCGAGGCTGATGGCCAGGAGCATGGTCAGAAGCATGATCTGGAGCGTTGCCGAAGCGGCGAGAAGAGCCGGGAATCGACGTGGCAGTGTCGCAGGCCGGGCGGAAGGATCAGCGGGCATGGGGGCTCCGATCTGGGCAAGAGGCGGGGAGATATCGTACAGTGTACGAACCGGGGTGGATAAGAGTACGGTGCTTAGGCTCGCCGGTCAAGCGGATTGACGAAATGACCGTTAAGCCAACCATGGGAGGTGCGTCGATTCGCGCTCATAGCTCACAGCCCGCTCTTTGTTTTGCATCGGAGTAAACGTCCTCGTGGCTCGCACGGCTCACCAAAAATCAACAAACAAGCCAGCTGTCCCCGTGCGGCGACGCTGGCGCGAGGCCGACAGCAGCCGCCGTCGCGAGTTGATCGTCGATGCAGCCTGCGATCTGCTGGCGCATCTCGGACTCGAAGCGGTCACCATGCGACGAGTGGCGGCGAAGCTGGGCGTCGGCGCTATGACGCTCTACACCTATGTTCGCGGACAGGAACAACTGCGTCTGGCGATGATGCAGCGCGGGTTCGCCCTGCTGCGGCAAAGCTGCGAGAACTGCAGCACACTCGGCACACCGCAAGGCTGGCGCGGCAGCGCTCAGGCCTACATCCGCTTCGCCCTGACGCATCCGAAACTCTATGAGCTGATGTTCGCTACCCCCGTCGCACAGGACGCCGGTGACAAAATCGGCGGGGAGTTTGAAGTTTTTTTCAATCGCGTCCGAAGCATGATGAAGACCAGCGACATACCGGCCACTCAGCACGATGCCATCGCGCGGCAGGCGGCGGGCCGTTACTGGATCGCCCTCCACGGGCTGGCGTCACTGGCCATCGCGGGCCGCCTTCATGTCCTTCACGCCGACCTCGACGCCATTCTCGACGACCTGGTGCACAACGTCGCGCCTGATCTCGAATCGCCAGAGCACGCCCCTGAGTCCCCCGCGTAAGCTTCTCCGGAACCTCGCCCGGTGTCGCCGATCACTTGCGAAAAGTGACCTCCCACGTCTGCTCGTGCTTGCGGGCTTGCTCGTTGAGTTGATCGCGCAGTGAATCTTCCGCTGCACGAAGCAGGTCGCCCCTACTGGCTTCGTCGCGGACCTGCTGATTCATCTGGTTGAGTGCCGCTTCCTGGTCTTTGGGGTTGAGGCGATTCCACCAGCCGCTGCTGTCTTCGAGCACTTTGTAATCATCGAGTTGCACCGACAGAATCCGCGCGGGCGGGAAGTCGGCCCGGATGCGCTTCGACTGCTCATCAACCTGCACGTTGAAACGATCCTTGAGGTCAAACCCCGCCTTAATCGTGTATTGGCCCTGCAATCTGAGCACTTTGGTCGAACCCATCCACGATGCTTCGTAGTTGTAGTTCTTGACCAGTTGCTGGCTCTTGGACGCCAGTTCCAGAATGTCCTTAGTTTCCTGCAGCGTGACCGTCGAAGTGATCTGAACCTGCGGCGTGATCTTCAGAACGCTCTTGGCGACTTCGATGGCGTCCAAGGCGGTCTGCGTGACTTCCTTGCGAGTCCAATGAACCAGCGCAAGGATACAAACGGTCAGTGTCACCAACACCAGTGAAATGGCAAGTGCTTTTCGCATGGCATGGCCTCGATCCGGAAAGTGAAAACCGTGTGAAACCGCCAATGATCAGCGCGCGATGCGTACGCCCATTCGTTCGGCCAACCCCGTCACATCCTGGTGGAACTGCGCCAGGGCATCGTCGGGTTTGGCGCCGTACATATCGCCGAACCACTCGCCACTGATGTAGCCGTCGTAACTCATCTTGAGCAGGGCCGTGAACATCTCATCCAGAGGCATTTGGCCTTGGCCAAAGGGCGTGACGATGACCTTGTCGGGCGCATTGATCGCATCGTGGAAGTGGGTGTGTCGCACCAGGCCATCGATCGCCTCGACGGTGGTCTCCAGCGATTCGCCCTGACGGTAGGGGTGCATGTTGTCGTAGTTGATGCCGATGTTGGGATGATTTGCCATTCGCACGGCCGCGGCGGCGTCCACGCCCTTGCTCATGCGGTCGTGCGTTTCGAGCCACAACTGCACGTGCGACTGCTCGGCCAGATTGGCGATTTCGCGCAGATTCTCCGCCACAGTGCGGATCATGGTGTCGCGTTCGCCATCGATCGGTGGCGGCCCACAGAACACTCGCAGCGCCGGGCAACCCAGATCGGCCGCGAGTTTGATGCGAGCCGGAGCTTCGTCATGAACCACCTCCCGCGCAAACTGCAGACTCGTCGCCAAACAGCAGATTTCGACGTCGGCCTTCTCGAGCTTTTTGCGAATGGCGCGGCGTTCACTTTCGCCAGTGAACACCTCCACACCGTGGGCATGCTTGCCATCGCAGCGAAACTCGATGCCGTGATATCCGTGGCGACCCGCAGCGGCGATGACTTCGTCCAACGACCACTCCGGGCAGGCAAACGTCATGAAACTGATCTTCATAAGGCTATTCCTCGTGTTGTTCCGGCCCAGAGTGTAAGTCAACCGGGCACTTCGCGTGGCATCGCATCACGTCGCATTACGACGCAGCCAACCTCCGAGCCGGGGCACATCACGACGCTGCGCCAGGATGATCATCACCACGCCCGAGAGCGCCAAAACCACGCTGAGCAATTGGCCGCGGGTCACGCCCCAGTGGGCAAACTCCTGCGCAGCGATATGCTCATCAGGCAATCGAAAAAACTCGCCGATGATGCGTGCCACACCGTAGCTCAAGGCGAACCACCCGCCCAGCACCAGTGGCTTGCGTGGCTTGATCCATACGATTGCCAGCACTGCGAAGGCGAGAAAGCCTTCGAGCACCGCCTGATAAAGCTGCGATGGATGTCGCGGGGTGATCAAGGGCTCGACAATGGCGATCACTTCAGGATGATGGGACTGGACGGCGGCGATGATGCGGTGGACCTGCTCGTAGGTAACCTGGCCCGGCAAGCCGTTGGGGTCATCAGGCAGGTATCGCAGCGCCGGCGCCAGGGTGGCAATCTTCTCGACCGGCCAATTGAGCATCTCCTGAGGGAACTTCACCGCCAGTGGAAACGCGACGTCACACGGTCGGCCGTAGAGTTCACCGTTGACGAAATTGGCGATGCGGCCGAACGCCAGGCCCAGAGGCGTACCGAAGGCTGCGAGGTCCAGGACGTGAGGAAGTGATAGTCGGTTAGCACGGGCAAACCACACCGCGCCCAGTACAGCCCCGATGATCCCGCCATGACTGGCCATGCCACCTTCGTTGATCGCCAATAGGCCCCAGAACGGCAGATCACTCGTGAAGGTGACGAGCAATTCCGGTTTGTAGAACACTACGTAGCCGACCCGGCCGCCCACCACCGCGCCGATGGCCAGCGTGATGATCATGTCCTGCACTTGTGCCGGTTTGAGCGTGGTGTTGCCCTGCGCGACCACTCGCCGAATGAGCAGATACGCCAGAAAGAACCCGAAAATGTAGGACAACCCGTACCAGCGCACCGGCAGGATGGCCCAGAAGGCGACGGGATCAAGCGTATGAAGCCAGGCGGCAAGAGTAAGGAAAGGCATGGCGAGTAGTGTAACGACGGCGGGGGCAAACCGGACGCAGCGTGCCGCTCCGTCGGTAGTACACCGGGCAGCTACCGCGCTGCATGGTCACGCAGCAGCCGCTCATAATAGATCAGTGGTGTCCCACGGTACACGACCCGACCGACCTGCCGATACCCGTGACATTCGTAGAACGGCCCCGCCCCGCCGGGTCGATCATACGCATCGAGGCGGATCGCGCCGGCGGGCCATGTGGTCGCGATTGCCTCGGCTTCCACGAGGCAACGTGTGCCCAACCCACGTCGTTGATGGTCCGGTGCTACAGCCATCGCCACGAGGTACAGCGCGCAATCGACTGGGGTGAATAGAGACGCGTCTATCGCCCAGGGCTTTTTCGGGGTCAGACAAAACGTGGCGATCAAGCCGCCCTCCGCGGCGAGGGCATAGACCTTGCCCTGTTTCATGTGGCGATCCACCGAGGTCTGTTTGGATGCAGGATCGCCGCCCTCGGCTGCTGCGCGAAGTGCAGCAACGGTGCCAACATCATGAGTAACCTGAAAGTGTTCCTGGTCGGGCAAAGCGGCAGCCTCGCGATAGAAGATCAGTAAGCGCCACCGTGGCAAGTAGCCTTATCCTGCCTGGTCGTCGTCGTGCAACTCGCCAATGGCGATGCCTTTTTCACCTGCAATCGTGTAAAGCAGATACGTTCGACCAGCCTCTTCGTTGATCGCCGGATCGCGCAGTTGATACACCGGCTGGTGCGATGCGCCGCCGCTCGACGCCACCTGCGGACAGTCGGCACCCTCCCAGACCAGTTCCGGCTTCACGACACTCACGGGGCGTGACGGCTGCCAGGTTGTCCAGTCGTCGTTCAACGGCACCTCGGACATCATGATGTGTTCGGGGCAATCGCCCGTGCGGCTGAAAAACAGGCGCAGCACATCACTGCGCACCTGCACGGCGAAATGTCGGGCCTTGCGTTCCTCGCCGGTGTGTCGGCTGGGCCAGCACAAAGCATCGGCGATGGTTGGCGTGAGCGCCTGGAAGTTCGTCAACCCGTCGGCACTGCGATAGAACTGGCCGGGCATGGCGATGCCGTAGTGACCGCCGCGCCAATCGAAGCACCGCAGGTACGACTGGCACAGCGGCTCCGAAGCGCTGACAAACTCCAGCCCGTCGCTCGACTGTGCCACACAGGTGTACTGATTCCACGGGATCAACGGGTCGCGGTTGCAGCAGCCGTGGTAGTACATCACGATGCGGCGATTGGCGTGATCCACGTGCACATCGGGCGAGGCGATGTGATGACCAAACGGCGTCTGTTGGAGCCGCAACGTGCCCGTTTCATGAAGCCGCCAAGGCCCGCGCAGGTCATCGGCAAACGCCAAGCGAATGTACGTGCCCTGATGATGGGCGAAGTACAGGTAGTACCGACCCAGGCGACCATGAAGCCAATCGGGTGTGGCGATCAGCGACGGGCCGTTGACGTTCGCATGACCGTGTTCGCACACGCTGGGCCACTGGTCGGGCGTGATGATCGGATTGTGCTCGAATCGCGTAAACCGCATTGGATTGCACCGCTACTCTACCGCCGCTCTCATGCCTCGCTGGGCAGGAACCGGGCGTACTTTTTTCGCAGGGCCGCGGCACCATCGCTGCGCCCCGTCTCTTCCAGCCGCTTGAGATACTTGGGTAGCGGGTTCCGCGCGATCGGCGCGTGGGACGCGTGCGTCGGGCCGCCCTCTTTGATTACCGTCCAGAGCGGATCGACCACATCCACGCCGTTAAGCGCCATCTTCTCCATCTGCTGACTGTGCCAACGCCCCAGACGCCAGGCCCCTTCATGACACACTTGCGGGTGCTGGGCTGCGATGTCGTTCTGTTCGTGCGGATCAGCCTCGACGTCGTAAAGCATCTCGGCGGGGAAGAGGTGGAACCCATCGTGATAGGTTCGCATGTAAAGCCACTTGCCCCAGCGCACCGAGCGCTGACAGACGTGGCAGCACTGGCTGATGACAAGGTCGTCGCGCTTGACTTCCTCTGCCATGGGTTTGCCCGCGATGACCGAGGCGTAGGACTGACCATCCCAGATCGGCTGGCGCTTGGCACCCAGCAGATCGACGATGGTGGGCGCCCAATCGAGGTTGTAGTGCAGGCCCGCATCGACCTTGCCCTTCGCGCCACCGGGCCACTTGATGATCATGGGAATGCGGCAGGTGCCCAGGTCCGCTGTGCCATGCTCGCTGTAGATGCCCAACTCGCCAAGGTTCTCGCCGTGATCGGCACTGATGATGATGGCGGTGTCGTCGTAGATGCCCGCCTTCTTGAGTTGCTCGACGACGTAGGCGACCTGATCATCCACGTACTTGACGCCCGTGTCGTAACCGTCGATCCATTTTTTCATCGCGGCGCGGCTATCGAGCGTTTCGGTTTCACGGGGGAACCGTTTGGGGTTGGCAGGCTCGTACATTCCCAAGTCCTGCGCCGAGTGCGGGCCAGTCTTCTTGCGATGGCGGGCAATGACCTTGTCGTCATCGAGCCATGCGGGCGGCGGGTCGTTTTTGAAGGGCTCGCCGTATTCATCAGGCACGCGGAAGGGCGTGTGCGGGTCCCAGAAGTTCACGTGCAGGTACCAGTTGTCGTTCTTGATGTTGTCCGCCAGCCATTTCTTGAGCACCGGCTCGACGTGATGGGCTGACTCGAAGCCGTTTTGCCCGGTGTTGTGAATTTCCTTGAAGCCCGCGTAGAACCAGTGCGCTGCGTGTCGCTGGCCGAAGGGGCTGATCATCGCTGTGTGCATGCCCAACTTCTGGAGTTGGAACGCCAGGCCTTGATCGACGTAGCTATCGCGAAAGCCGCGGCTGGGGCCCTCGATTTTGATCTGTGCCGCTGTGCCGCTATGGCCGACGACACCGGTGTGAATGCCGAAGCGACCGGAGTAGAAAGCCGTGCGCGAAGGCAGGCAGGGCGCATCGCTGGCAAACACATTGTCACAGCGCACGCCTTGGGCGGCGATGGCGTCAATGGCGGGACTGGTGTTGCGATGGTAGCCGTAGCAGCCCAGGTGATCGGGGCGACAGGAGTCGATGTCGATGTAAACGATGCGCATGGTGGTCTCGGCAACGGGTGAAGAATCGTGAGAATAGTGCTACCGCCGATGCAGGGCAAACGTGGAGGCGGGCCCTTTTTCAGTGTTCCGTGTTCGCGCTCCGTCGCAATAGAAATGTCACGGTCCGCGGTCGCGGCTTACGCGCTGGGCAACACGGCGACGGCGGCCATAAGCGCCATGCCGGTGATGGTCGCGGTTTTCTGCGGTCGCGAAAGCCCAGCGGAGATAGCCACCTGCGACGGTGAGATGCCCAGCGTCGCCGCCAAAAGCTGACACACTGCGGCATTGGCTTTGCCCGATTCAGCCGGTGCCGCCACCGCTATCTTCAAGCGATCACCCAACACGCCCACCACGCGCGAACGGCTGGCGTTGGGCACGACCTTGAGATGAAGGCCGAACCCACGTTCATGCGAACGAATATACGGCGGCAACGATGGCGACGATGGCGACGATGGCTGCGACGGCAACGACATCAACGCATTATGACACGCCGCGACTCCCGGCGCTCGTGTTGGAGTATCGAAGTTTCACGGCGCGGCATGTTGACGCAACGGAGACGCGTCCTCAAACCCGAAGTGAGCCGCGAAATCCCCGGCTGCCGTAGTAGGATTCCGCGCCGTTGTGATACACGAAGACGGTGTCGTAGCGTCGATCGCAGAAAAGGGCACCGCCGAGTTCCCGGGTGGCGGCCGGAGTTTTCACCCAACTCGACGTCTTAATGTCGAACTCGCCGAGCGTCTGCAACTCGCGGTACTGCTCCTCCGCGAGCATCTCAACGCCCATGGCATCTGCCAATTCCATGGCGCTGTTTTTGGGCTTGTGTTCCTTCCTGGATGCCCGCGCTTCGCCATCGTAAGACACGCTTCTGCGACCTTTGGGGCTTTCGGCTGCACAGTCGGTGAATATGAACTCGCCGGTCTTTTTGTCATGGCCGGTCACATCCGGTTCGCCGCCCGTGCGTTCCATTTCGGCAAGCGACCATAGCTTCGCGGGATGGGCATCCAGCCTTTTCTGCACATCAGCCCACGTCACGGCACGATGGCGGTCCATGTGCTTTGCGAAGCGAGCCCTCAACGTTGCGAGAATCTCTTCACGCTCTTGAGACGACATCTTGTGCAGGTCGGCCATGCGTTAATCGTAGCGTGCTAAATGCGGAGACGTGAACCGGCCGCCGACCCTCCACCGACATCACTCGTTGGCGAGTTTTCGCGGCATGGTCGAGCCGATGACGCGGATCGGCTCGGAAACGGCACTGGCCTCCAGCGATAGCGTGGTGTCGATGCCCGGCTGCACGGTCAGGTCCATCGTGCCGCGATCCAGTACCCAGACGTTGGCGTTGTTTCGCCGACGCACGCAGGAGAACGTCGCGTTGGTCACGCCGCCCAACAACGGCTCCTCGATCTTGTCCGAGCCATCGAGCTTGGAGTTGATCATCCACAATTCTTCGGGGGCCTTGCGCCACTCGATGCGGATGAGCCGCCCGGAAGGATCGATCATTTCGAGGTACGGCCCCGTCAACACGTTGCTTGTGAGTGTGACCTTCGGGTCCGTGGTGGCATCGGGCTGCAGCGGGCCATGGGCGGTGCTGGTTCGCACCAGAGTCATGAGGCGGTTGCTGATCATGCGTGCCGCAGCCTGCGAGGAGGCCTGCTCAGCAGCGTGGGCGTAGGCTTTGAACGAAGCGTCGGTGGCGACCATGGTGGCTGTCAGCAGCATCGCCGAGATCGCCAGCGATACCAGCAACTCGATGAGCGAGACGCCTGCCCGGTGGCGAAAGGCGCGACTAGCCCGTGTGGTGTGATGTGGCTCTGGCGTCATCGTGCCCCCGTTTCGGAATAGGTGGCGTAGTTGGGCCGCAGACTGATCGGCGCAAGAATGCCATCAGGCAGCGGCAGCGTCGGATCGTAGCGCACCTGAATGATGCCCCTGCCACCCGAGGGCAACTCCGCTTCCATGTCACCATCCAGCGACGAGAAGTAGCCCAACGTGGTGTTGAACTGCGGACTAGTGTCGCCCTGCACGGGGCCCGTGTTGCTCTTGGGCTCGAAGGTCGTGAGGATCGTACCGTTGACCTTCACCTGGCCACGCATGTCAATGATGCCTGCCACGACTGTGCCCGAAAGCTCCACGGTTTCATTGGAATCAGCGGGGCTGACGAAGGTGCCCATTTCCACCGAATAATGCGGCACCAGCAACGTGCTGCGACGGAACAACGCTTTTTGTGCGGCGTTAAGCTCGGTGGATTCCTTGATCTTGAATGCCGTCTTACCTGTGAAGGCGATCTTGTTGCGTGTCTGCGAAAACTCCGTGGGCGCATCGCTGACAATCCCGCCCTCGAATGTGCAGCCGTGAAAGCGCACGTTGTTGGAGATGGTCTTGGTGTCGGCGACGTCTTGCCCATTGACCTTGACCGTGAGATTCGGATGCTTGGCGGTGCCGTCCGCTTCCTGCATGCCCGCGAAGGAAAACAACGCGTCCTGGTTATTACTTTCCGTTTCCACAAACGTCACGCCAATGAATCGGCAATTCTTGAACAGAGCGTTGGACCCCTTGGGAATGCGAATGTTGGTGAAGGTCATGTTCTCGTAGATGGGCCGATCGTAATAGTCATAGGGATGGGCGGCACCGAAGGGCACAGCCTCGCGCGTCTGGTTACCCAGCGGCTGAGGCGAGGTCGGGTCACTCGGATCGTGATTGGCTGCTTGCGCCACAGCCTGCGTCGCCAGATCGTTGGCGGCCATCGCTTTGAAACTGGCGACATCGAAATCCGCCGGAGTGAATTGCGGCACAGCGGTGTCGGCGGCCTCGAAGGTCATCGCATCGCCGTTGTAATCCGGCTGAATGGGCCCCTGAAAAAAGTCCTGATAAGGCCCGTTGGCGGCACCAATCTCCCAAGCCGCCTTCGATGCGGCAGCTCGAATCTCGCCGCGCACCTTCGTATAGCGATCGTACTCGTCGATGCGACCATCACCGTACCCCGTGCGGTTGGGATCGCCGAAGGTGTCGATCATCGTAAACAACTGTGCCGCATCGACGTTGCTCGACGTGTTCATGTCCACCGCGGTGATATATCCCTTAGCAGACGTGTCGTAATGCGCCAGGAAGAAGTCGTAGTCATCAACAAAGCCGTCACCATCGATGTCGTATTGAGCCGGGTTGGTGATGCCCTGGATTTCGCGGCTGTCGGCGAGGTTGACGCGGTTGTCCCCGTTGGCGTCGTTGGTCGCCAGTGTGTTTTTGAGCAGCGTGAGATTGGCGTCGAGCGCCGTATCCAGCCCGCCGAAGTCGCTGAGCATCTGGATCGGGTGGCCGTGGGTCAGATGCGTCTCGTTATATCTGCTGCCGATGGGACCTTCGATCATGACGTTGCGGCCGATCATCACGCGGCTGCGTGAGAGGATCGCGTAACGGATCTTCTTTTCGAGTTGGAAGTCCAGTTGCACGGCCCGGGTCACGCGGTGGTTGATCGGGCCATCGAAGGCTTCGATGCGCACCCGCACCCACGTGCCATCAAGCGGCGTGGCATTGCTGACGACGGGGGTCAAGTCCACATACGGCGACCGCTGGTAGTAGGAACTGTCGTAGTTCTCGCCGGCGATGGGATGAGGCGTGAACGTCGCGGTGAAGGTCGGGGCACCGGGGCCGATACCCATGGGGCCGACGTGGAGCGATTTGCCGCCACTCACCGGCATGTCGATCTGCGGCCAAATGCACTCGTACGGTTCAGTGAGATTGTGCGTCTCCATCGAAAGCGAAGCGATGAGCCCGGCACGCACCTGATCCCAGAGCGGGCCCGCGTTGGCGCTGGTGATTTCACCATCTCGAGTCTGCACGTTGGCGGTGATCTGATTGACGCGATAGACCATGAAATGCAGGCCGGTCTCGGCGGCGGCCAGCGAACGGTTGATCTTCATGCTCGAATCGGCGGTGGCGAGGTTGCCTTGGGCGACGATGGCCATGGCTGCCGCAAGCGAGCCAAAGATGACGAGGAACATCATTGCCAAAATGGACGCCGCGCCTCGTTGCCGCGCCGACTGACGCAGTTGGCTTACCGCCGAACGCTGCGACGCACGAGGGTGTTGATCGAGGTTGTGAGGGTTGCCGATCATCATTGGCTTTCATCGTTCGGACTCATTGGCGCGACGATCCCCCTTCTCGACGGTGCCGCAATCGACGCTTTCGCTACTGCCCCACCACCCAGACCAGGTCGGTCATCGTCGTCGGTGTGGTCTCTCCGGGTGCCTGGTAGTAGATCGTGGCTGTGACACGCATCAGCGGCGTGGTGCCCAGGGGCTGTGTGGCCACGGCACTGATGTTGTCGGGTAGCACGTTCTCCACCATCACATGCTGACTCCAGCCCTGCATGTCGGATATCGTCTGCCTCAGCGCATTGATCGGCGGATTAAACGTCACGCCCGCGCCGTAGCCCGCGCTGACCACACCGGCAAAATCATCAAGGTCGTCATAGTCTGCGGGCGTCGTTTCGTTAGTCTCCGGCCCCAGGTTGCCCTTGCCCGTGATGGGGTCGTGCATGGGTAGGGTCAAGGTCATCTCGCGGATTTCATTGGCCAACAGCAGAGCAGTGCCGGTGCGTTGAGCCCAGTCGTTTTTTTTGGTGTAAGCCTGTTGCGCTCCGACGATGGCCAGCACACCCGTCCCGACGATGACAGTGGTCAACGCCGCCTCGATGAGGGTGAACCCTCCGTGCCGGGCCCGGAGCTTGTGCGAATTGGGCATCCTGCGTTTCATGTCAACCATTAACTCAACGATTCAGAGGCTATCGTGTCAACAAAAAGTCTGTCTAATAACCCGCCAAAGATTCCCCGCGGTTCACTTGACGAGGGTCGAGAGTTTGAAGATCGGCAGGATGATGGCCATGGCGATGAACCCGACGATGCCACCCATGAGCATGATCATGATCGGCTCGATCATCGAAGTCACCAGCTTGATAGTTTCCTTGAGCTGCTTGTAGTAGAACCCGCTGATCTCATCGAGCACCTCGCCGAGTTTGCCCGACTCTTCACCCGCGCTGATCATCTGCGTCACCGCCTTGGGCAGCAGATTGGTGCGCGACAGGGGCTGACTGATCTTCTTGCCTTCCTTTACCGAGACGAACACCGAATGCCAGAGTTTTCGGAACATGCGGTTGCCGCTGATTTCGCCGGTGATGTGCAGCGTATCGAGCATGGGCACGCCCGCGTTTACCAGTTCGCCCATGGTGTGAAGAGAGCGGCTGATGTAGAGCGCTTTGAAGAGTTTCTTGAAGATGGGGACTGTGAGTTTGACCCGGTCAAACCACCATCCGCCCGCATCGGTGCGGACGAACATGTAGAAGCCGCCCACGATCGCCAACAGCGCCAGAACCACCGCCCACCACCAATCGACCATGAATGCCGAGAGGCCCATGAGGAAGCGCGTGGGCCAGGGCATGGCGGATTCCTTGCCCTTGAACACCGCGGCAAAGCGCGGCAAAACGAACGTTAATAGGAAGATCGTGGTGCTCAGCGCCAACGTGGCGATCACGCCGGGGTAGATCAACGCACCCACCACCATCTGCTTGGTCTCGATCTGCTGGGCCATGTAGATGGCGATGCGATCGAGCATCTTCGAGAAGCTGCCCGACACCTCCGAGGCTCGCACCATGTTGACGTAGAGCGGTGAAAACTGTTTGGGGTGTTTGGCCAGCGCGTCTGAAAATTGCTTGCCTGCTTCGACGTCCTGCTTGATGCGCAGGAGCATGCTCTTGAATTTGGGGTTTTCCGTCTGCTCAGCGATGCCTTCCACCGCGGCACGCAGAGAGATACCGGCACGGATCATCACCGCCAGTTGGGTGGTGAAGTTCAGAACGTCGCGCGGGCTGGGCCCCGAGGAATAGTTGAGGGCTTTGAGCCGTTCGCCCAGTGTTACCACCGTGGCGCCGACGGGCGTGAGTTGCAGGACTTGATGGCCTTGAGCGCGGAGCGATTGAGCCGCAGCCATTGCGTTGGCGGCTCCCAGGATGCCCACCGAGACCTGCCCGTTGGGCGTGCGAAGTTCATAGCGGTAATTGGGCATTAACTCGATTCCATTTGGCTCACACTGCTTTTACTTCTCGCACTTCTCCCACCCACGCAGGCCTCAGAATGCCGGTCCTTCATTGCGACCGCTACGTCATGCCGCCAGCATGCGTTCGATCTTCTCGGGATACGCCGCTTGCGCCACAGCGTCCTCGCGGCTGATCATGCCGTTGAAGTAAAGCTCAGCGATGGCGCTGTCGAGGGTCCGCATGCCCAGGGCACGGTTGGTCTCGATGACGTTGGGAATCTCAAACACGCGGTTTTCACGGATTAAGTTGCGGATGGCGGGTGTCACCAGCATGACCTCCACCGCCGGTGCCATGCCCTTGGTATCGCTGCGGGCAAAGAGCGTCTGCGAAATCACCGCCTGGAGCGTATTAGCCAACATCGAGCGAATCTGGTTCTGCTGGTCGGCGGGGTACATGTCGATGATGCGTTCGACCGTCTGCGAGGCGTTGCAGGTGTGCAGCGTGCTTAAGACCAAGTGGCCCGTTTCAGCGGCTGTGATTGCCGCGGCTGTCGTTTCAAGGTCGCGCATTTCACCCACGAGGATGATGTCGGGGTCCTGACGCAACACGTGGCGAAGGCCGCTGGCGAAGCTGGGCACATCGTCGCCCAATTCACGCTGCTCCAGAAGGCAACGGTTGCTCTGGAACGTGTACTCGACAGGGTCTTCGAGGGTGATGATGTGCTTGCTGTAGCGCTGGTTCATGGCATCGATCATGGCCGCCAGCGTGGTGCTCTTACCGCTGCCGGTGTCGCCGGTGACCAGGATCAACCCCGCGGGCAGGTAAGTGAGTTTCTCGATGACATCAGGCAAGTTGAGCGAAGCGAAGGGCGGAATCTTTTCCTTGATGAGTCGCAGAGCGATGCCCACCGTTTTTCGCTGGACGTGCGCGTTAACACGAAAGCGTGCCACGCCGGGGATTTCGTAGGAAAAGTCTGCGTCCTTTATCTTTTCGAACTTGGCGATCATCTCGTCGCTGGCCATGTGATGGAGCATCCGCACCGCACTTTCGGGCGTGACGACGGGGTAGTCCATCGGGGTCACGATGGTGTGGAGCCGCATCATGGGCACGTGGCCTGATATGAGATGGACATCGGATGCCCCCAGGTCCATGGCGGTTTTTAGAATGTGGTCAAGTTGCATGGGATTCCCTCGCGTTGGGTGCGCTCACTGAGGGTTATCGGCGCAATCGGAAGGGGTATTAACCAGCACCCGGGGGTTAAACGCGCTTCCGGCCAGCGGTGCGAATATGCAAACGCGGCAAGCCAATCTGGTCGATAACATGATTGCCCATGGCAACGGACGTCAAAACTATTCTGCGCCTCAATGTGCCGGTGATCGTGCAGATCGGTCACCGCCGCATGTCCGTGGACAAGGTGCTGGGCCTGGGCCCCGGCGCTATTCTGGAACTGACCAAGTCCGCCGAAAGTGAGTTGTCGCTGCTGGTCAACAACAAAGCCATCGCCACGGGTCAAGCGGTCAAAGTGGGTGAGAACTTCGGCCTGCGACTAAGCGATATTGGCACGCCCCGGGAACGTGTCGAAGCGATGGCGGGCGGGTGATGCGGCGATTCACATGTTGGAGATCACAAATCTGAAATTTCAGATTTGAGATTCTCAGATCGGATTTCAAATCTGAGATTTCCGATCCGCCGCCTCTCGCCCCGGCTTATCAAACAACTCGCTTTGCTGCCCACTGCCTTCGGGTAACACCGCCACTTCGCCTCGCGTCAACAACAGACGCGCCGCAGCCACCTGCGCGGGCAGGCCCAAAAGCAGGACATGGTCGCCGGGCTCCACCCTTTCATCGGCTGGGGGATTGATGATCGGTTCACCTAGGCGCTCAATGGCGACAATGCTGGCACCGCCATGGGCGCTTCGCAGCGGGATATCGCGAATGGTGCGACCGGCGAAAGGACTCTCGGCAGGAAACTCCACCATCTCCAGCACCGCGCGGTCCAGCACCGAGGGCAGGGCCGGCGCGATCGCGGCACCCGAGGGCTCATCGGCGTACTCGGCGGCAAGCGTCTCCCGCAACGCCACCTGAGCACGCGAATAAATTTTCACGCACCAACGCCACGCCAGCATCGCCACCCCCGCCACGATCACCGCCCCTGCCAACAGCGCCCAGCGTGACGAAAGCATGGTCGAACTGAGGATCAGGACCCAAAGTCCCAGCAGCAAAGAGCCGGCCATCAATATGGTGTTGGTGACGATGGCGCGGATGGTGACGGTCTGCTCGCGGGCATCGGACTTGGCGACGCTGACCTCGGCGATGAGCATCGCGGCGGCACGCAACTTGCGCAGCGTGGCGATGAGCAGCGGCAGGCAAATGAGCATCGCCCCCAGCCACAGCAGCGTCGTCGTCCCGCCCGGCCATCCGGGAATCGCCGGCAGCAACGGCCGTGCGATGCCGTCGTCCTGGACATGGGGTCTAGCCAGGTATGCGGCGATGGCGAAAAACCCCGTCAATAACGCGACGTTGAGTGCCATCTGCAGCGCCCATTTCCGCAATAGCGTGCGCACTTGGTTACGCACATCGTCGCCCCGGTGACGCGAGGAAATCCAGAGGTGATACAGCCGCAGCGGGCCCAATAGCGCCTGGGGTGCTACTCGGCCGATCCAGTTGCCCACCGGGTCCGAACTGCGGATGAGGTACGGCGTGCTGAGGGTCGTCAGCGCCGAAACGGTCACGGCGATCGGATAAAGAAAGTCGCTGGTCTTGCCCAGTTGCAGTCCCAGTGCCGCGATAATGAAAGAGAATTCGCCGATCTGCGCTAGGCTCATGCCAACCCGCAGCGATTCCCGCGGCGAATTGCCGGCAAGTAGCGGTCCCAGTGAGCAACTTATCACCTTGCCCACGATCACCGCCAGAGTAATGACCACGATCGGCGTGGCGTACTCACGCAACATCGATGGATCGATCAGCATACCGATGGCGACGAAGAACACCGCGGAGAACATGTCCCGCAGTGGTGCGATGAGATGCTCGACATAGCGATGGTGGCGTGTCTCAGCAATGATGGCGCCGATGAGAAAGGCTCCCAGCGCTACGCTGTAGTTGAGTTGCACCGCCAACAGCGACACGCCGAAGGTCAGCCCCAACACCGCCACGAGCATCATCTCGTTACTGCGAAAGCGATGGACGTAGTCCAGCATTTTGGGCACCAGCAGCAGGCCCACGACCAGGATCGTGGTGAGGAAGACCGCCAGTTTTCCGAGGGTTGTCCCCACCGTCTCGACCTGCAACCCGCCGGTGGTCGCCAGGGACGAGAGCAGGGCGATGATGGCAATGGCGAGGATGTCTTCGACGATGAGAATGCCAAAGACAAGTTCGGAGAACGGCCGACGTGTCAGGCCCAGGTCCTCGAGCGCCTTGATGATGATGGTGGTGGAGGAGATGCTGAGAATCGCGCCCAGGAATAGCCTGTCCCAAAACTCCCAGCCGAAGAGTCCGCCGATCTCGTAGCCGATCCAGGCCATGAGCACGATTTCAAGACTGGCGGCGATGAAGGCGCTTCTGCCCACGCGTCCCAGTTGCTTGATGGAAAAGTGCAGGCCCAGGGAAAGCATCAGGAAGATGAGGCCCAACTGCTCAAGGTTATGGACCGACTCGGTATGTACCCGCAGGGGAATGTAAGGCGTATGCGGGCCGATGATGAGCCCGGCAAGGATATAGCCCAACACCACGGGCTGTTTGAGTCGGTGAAAGATGATCGTCACGCCGCCGGCAACAATCATGACCATGGCCATGGTCTGTAGGAACTGCAGGACCTCCCGCGATGCGACGCCGCCCTCCCCGTTTGCGGCCACTGCCACTACCGCGGGGGCAGCCTCCCACAACGTCAAGAGATGTGTTTCCAGACCCGCCATGCCGCAAGTTTACCCCGCTTGAGCGAGGAAGACGTAGCGGACGTGCTGCGGAGCTGATTTTTGTAAGTGTCAAGTCGGGGAAGTGACATCGGCATCGGCGCAGCACGACGTCGATGTTGACGTTTCCAAGCAGCGCTAACGAGCCTGCGTTCATGCCGCAGCCTGTGGCACCGCCGGGCGACGCGATTGACGAATCGCCTCTTTCATCGCACGCTTCTGGGCACGCATCTGTTCAATGACCGCGATGCCGTTAATCACCTGCATCTTGCCATCGTCGTACTCCACCAGGGCCGTGCAGCTTTCGACCCAGTCGCCACAGTTGTAGTATGCCGCCCCGGGGCTTTCGCGGGCTTCAGCTTTGTGGATGTGGCCACAGACCACGCCGTCAAGACCCTTTCGCTTCGCTTCGTGCGACAACGCGTTCTCGAAGTCGCCGATGTAGGTACACGCCTTTTTGACCTTGAGCTTGATGTACTGCGACATTGAAAAATGCCGCAACCCCAACCGCTTGCCCGCAGCATTGAGCAGCGTGTTGGCGACGACCAACCAGTCGTAGGCCCAGCTTCCCAGCACCGAGACCATGCGAGCATGGGTCACAACCAGGTCAAACTGGTCGCCATGCGTCACCAGCAGTCGGCGACCGTCTGCGGTGGTGTGGGTCGTGTGAGGGACCACGCGGACGCCCCCGAACTTCATGCCCACATATTGACGGGCAGCGCCATCGTGGTTGCCGGGGATGAACTGCACCCGCGTGCCGCGCTTCGCCAGTCGGAGGATTTGACGGACCACATCGTTATGCGAGGCAGGCCAGTACCACCGTTGCCGGAGTCGCCACATGTCCAGCACATCGCCCACCAGATAGAGGCGCTGGCAGCGGATTTTTTTGAGGAACCGCGCCAAGTCACGGGCACGACACGACCGGCTGCCTAAATGCAGATCGCTGATGAACACAGTTCGGTATTCGAGCTTCATTCACAGGTCTCCCGGTCGGACATTCCATTATCCGAACTCTCCCCGATCATTATTCCTTATATCGGTAAGTCATGTTGAATTCAGGTATTAAAACTAAGTTATAATTGCGTTCATTCTCTAACATATGCCTTTATCGATGCATTAGGCCCTATCAGAGCGGCGATAGCACGCACGATTGAGGCTCGCTGGAGCGGCCTCGGCTCACTCGCTCAACCCGCACGTGCCGATAGGGGGATATGCACGTAGCGACGATAATCCTTCACAGCGGGGGGATGGGCAGCTTGGTGGCCACGGCATGGGCTTTGGCGCTGCGGCAAGAGGCAGGCAAGACCTCGGGTCGCGTAGCGCTGCTTCATCGTGCCACGGCTGACCCCACAGCCGCCCAACGTTGGGAGCATGTTCAACGGCAGGCGGCGCACTACCAGATCGCCGACGTCGTCTACCTCCCGCCCCAGACACTTCCACACACTGATGAGGCGGCGCCCCGCGGGCCGGTGCTGGAATCGCCATCAACCTCGCTCTGGATGGCGACACCCGGGCTATTGCTTCAGGGCATGTCGCAGGCCCTTGATCTCGGGGCTCCCACGCTCGTCTGGCCGGTGCGTTGCGGCGAAGACCTCGAAGCCGCCAGCCGCGCCACCCAACAGGCCATCCTCGTCGAGCAGTTGGCGCAACTCGAAACATCAGCTCGGGATGCCGCCCGATCCACCCCCGAAACCCCGGCCACCACAACACCCAACATCGCCGTGCCGCTGTTGGAGTTGACGGATCGGCAGGTGGTCGAACTGGGTGCGAACCTCGGCGTGCCATGGGAACTGGCGTGGTCGTGTCAGCAACGGGCGATGCAGCCTTGCGGTGTATGTGTCAACTGTCGTCGCCGGGCCGCTGCGTTTGCCGCAGCCCAACTGCCCGACCCCCAGCGACAGTTGGCCAAGTCCGACGCCTGAGTCGCGTGGGTCGTGGTCGCTGTTGGCCAAACGCCACCGGGGCGTACAATAGCACCCATGGGCGATTACTCCTATGGCGTCGGCCTGCTGCTGGTGATGCTCATTGCGGTCATCGGCATCGTGGGCCTCTTATTCCTCATCGCGCTAATGGTCGCCTGGCGCCGGTTCAACAGCCGACAGGAACAACCCCCCGCCAAGCAGCCTATGCCTGATATCTGGCAGACAGGCGGCGACCGACTGCTCAATCGCATAGAGAAAGACAGCCACCCTAACCGTTGGCCGGATGGTCCCGAGATGGAGGTTGGCGACGCTGAGGATGCGGGCGATGGTCTTGATGATGATCTGCCTCCCGGGTTTCCTGATGGGCCTGAGACGCCCGACAATTTTCCCAGCGACGATGATGACCCGGATGACTTGGGCGATGAACCTGACGATGCGGATGGTCCCGATGAGCCTGATGACCCGGATGACCCGGGTGATCGTCCGCCCGCCTCCCCACGTCCCCGCCCCCCGGCCGGTGCTGCGCGTTAGGCGTGGTGCCGTCCTAACAGAAGCGAAGCTTCAGACGTGGTCTTACCTACGCCGATAGAAACGTACGTCTCCCTACACACCACACCCACCGAGACCACCCCAGCCATGCAACTCAAGGACAAGATCGCCAATCGCAGTGCCGTAATCGGGGTCATCGGATTGGGCTACGTCGGCCTGCCGTTGCTTCGCTCGTTTTTTGAAGCCGGGTTCACGACGCTGGGCTTCGACGTCGATCCCGCCAAGATCAGCATGCTCAAAGCGGGGGAGAGCTACTTGAAGCACCTTGGCGAAGACTTCGTCGTCGCCTTGTCGAAGTCCGACCTATTCGATGCGACAGCGGATCTGGGTCGATTGGGTGAAGCTGATGTGGTGATCATCTGCGTGCCCACACCGCTGGGGCCGCACATGGAACCGGACTTGAGCTACATCGAGCAGACCGGCGACGCGATAGCCGCGACCCTGCGCCCCGGCCAGCTCGTGGTCCTCGAAAGCACCACCTATCCACGCACCACGCGCGAGATTCTGCTGCCTCGCTTCGAGGCACGGGGCATGACCTGCGGCAAGGATTTCTTCCTGGCCTTTTCACCCGAACGCGAAGACCCGGGCCGCAAGGATTTTCAGACCCAGACGATCCCCAAGCTCGTCGGCGGTATCGACGCGATCAGCGGCGAGTTGGCGGTGAATCTCTATCGCCACGCGATCAAGCAGGTCGTGCCCGTGAGCAGTGCTGAGGTAGCCGAGGCCGCCAAGCTGCTGGAGAACATCTACCGCGCCGTGAACATCGCGCTGGTCAATGAGATGAAGATGGTTCTCACTGCCATGGACATCGACATCTGGGAGGTCATCGACGCTGCCGCGACCAAGCCCTTTGGCTTCCAGGCGTTCTACCCCGGCCCAGGTCTGGGCGGCCACTGTATTCCCATCGACCCCTTCTACCTGACGTGGAAGGCCCGCGAAGTCGGCCAACCCACTCGCTTCATCGAACTGGCCGGCCAGGTCAACCATCACATGCCCGAGTATGTCATCGAGCGAACCATGCTGGCACTAAATGATGAGGGCAAGAGTGTCAAGGGCTCGCGCATCCTCGTGCTGGGCCTGGCGTACAAACCCAATGTCGATGATGTGCGTGAGAGCCCCGCCTTCGAGCTTATCGAACGGCTCCAAGCCTTGGGCGCCAAGGTGGACTACAACGATCCTCATGTGCCGCGCACCCACAAGATGCGAAAGTACGAACTGGGCATGGCGAGCGTGGACCTCTCGCCCAAGATGCTGGCGGGATATGAATGCGTGTTGGTGGCGACGAATCACGCCGCCTACGACTGGGCGTTGATCGTCGAACATGCCAAGCTCATCATCGACAGCCGGGGTGCGACCCGAGGCATCAAGGCCCCCAAGGCCAGGATCATCAGCGCCTAGTTCAAAAGCCCACGATGACGCGTGCACGAAACCGCCTGCCTGCGGCCTGCCTGGGGCGAACCTCGACGTCGCGATTCAGTCCATAGCCGTCACGCGGATCTGCATGCCATCGACGGATGTAACGCGCACCGGCGTGTCCGCTTCGATCATCGAGCCCTCGGCAAAACAGTCGACGCGACGGCCGTTGATGACGCAGGCACCGATGGGCCTCAGGGCTGTGACCGACTTGCCGGTCGCCCCAAGCAGCGCCCGGTTCTCGCTGGGCTTTGCATCGCCACCAACGTCAGCATCAGGGTCGGCATCGGGGTCCTGTGAGCTACTTTGACTGCTGCGCAGCGTGAGCATGCGCGCAATGGGTGTGTGGGGCCAGACCTTGATCGCCATCGCCAGCACAAACGGCAGCAACGCCAGCACAGCCACCGCGCCCCAGAGCCCGACGGTGGTGTCGTACATGAACAGCAGCACAATGCCGCTGATCAGCGCTGCCGCCGCCATGATGCCCAGCAGTCCCGCAGATGGCACGAACAACTCAACAAGGAAAAGCACTGCCGCCAACGACAGACACAAAATGGCCCAGATGATGATCTGATCGGGCATGGCTGGAATTATACGGCAATCACGGGCGCAGACGGATCTGTGCTGGACATCTTCGGATCGCTTAACAGAGCCTCAAGGCTCCCGAGCCTCATCGATCAAACTGCGCATCAAACGCGATGGCGCTGGGCTTGAAGTCGATCTTGCGGACGAACGCTGCGGCTTCCGTGGCGCCGTGTTCGCGGTCCATGCGGCTGTCTTCCCACTCGACGCTCAGCGGGCCTTGGTAGCCCACGTCGTTGAGCGCCACGATAATCTCTTCGAAGTTGATATCGCCGTGGCCGAGGCTGCGGAAGTCCCAGTAGCGCCGGGGGTCAGCGAAACTGACGTGGCCGCCAAACACACCGACCGTGCCGTCGCCGTGGCCCCACCAGACATCCTTCATGTGCGCGTGATAGATGCGGTCGGGGAAGGTGCGGATGAACTTGACGTAATCGACGCCTTGGTATCCGAGGTGCGAGGGGTCGTAGTTGAAGCCGAAGCGTTTGTGGCCGCCCACCGCTTCGACGGCACGCTGGGCTGAGGCTGTGTCGAAGGCGATCTCCGTGGGATGCACTTCCAGCGCGAAGTTCACATCCAGCTTGTCGTAGGCATCGAGAATTGGCTTAAATCGCTTGGCGAAATCGTCGAAGCCCTTCTGCCAATATTTCTGATCCGTGGGGGGGAAGGCATAAATCGAGTGCCACACGGATGAGCCCGTGAAGCCGTTGACCACGGCCTTGAGAGGAAGCTTGGCGCACTTGTCGGGCTTGGCATCCATGAGCAGGCGGCAGGCCTTGCCGGTGTCGATCATTCGCTTGGCGGCACGCTTGCGCACGCCCTCGGGCTCGCCATCGCCCCAGATGTCGCCCGGCAGGATCAACTTATGCCGATCGTCGATGTGGTCGCACACCGCCTGCCCGACGAGGTGCGCCGAGATCGCAAAGCAATTGAGTCCGTGGTCGGCCAGCATATCCCAGCGGGTCTTGACGTAGCCCTTGTCCTTCAGCGCCCGATCGACTTCGAAGTGATCGCCCCAACAGGCCAGTTCCAGGCCGTCGTAGCCAAAACCTTTGGCCTTCTTACAGAGCGTTTCGAGGGGAAGATCAGCCCACTGACCGGTGAAGAGCGTGACGGGACGTGCCATGGTGAAATCTCCAGCGTTGCGTTGGCGGTGAATAACGACGAGCCGGTAGTTTGATGCGTGGCACAAGGTTTGGCAAGTCGGGGGGTGACCGCGAAGATACGAAGACGCGAAGGAAGGCAAAGATTCGGAAGATGCGAACCTCAAAGGACACGAAGGTCACAAAGCAAGACACGACATGCATGCAAACCATGCTCCTTCTCATGCTCGCTCTTCTGCATCCCTTTGTGAACTTCGTGACCTTTGTGGTTATGGGTTTGTTCGAAAGGAATCCCAAAGTGCGAGGGCGGGTT
>JBGSTK010000154.1:0-7813 GCA_041736565.1 Phycisphaeraceae bacterium
GTCGCCCGACTCGGGGGCTATCTTTCGCGGGCCCATGACCGACCGCCGGGCAACATGGTCCTCTGGCGCGGCTTCACCCGACTGATGGATATGCACTTGGGCTACGGCGTAGCAGCAAAACTTGTGGGTAATTGAAAGTCGAACAAGACCATCGGCGAGCATGTCGATGAGTACCTCGCCTTCTACCGCACCCTCGCCGCTAGCGGGGCCAAGAGCCTGAGCCGGGCCGACAACCTACGGCGATACCTTACCGCGATGACCCAATGGAACGACGCGGGCACACGCCCACCCACCGAGATCAATGCCGCTTTCGTCAGAGGCTTCTACACGCACCTCCTCGCCAAGACCACGGCGGGCACTATGGCCCAAGCCACCGCCCAGGGCACCCTGCTCGCCTTCCGTCAGTTCATCCGGCACCTATGGCGCGATGAGATCATTGACCTCCCACGAAACCTTGACGACCGCAATCTTCGCATCGCCGTCACACCCGCCAAGGTCGAGACTTTCGCCCTCACCCAACTCAAGGCCATCTTCACCACCGCGACCGACCGGACCGCCCTCTATTGCCTCCTCGCCCTCAATTGCGGCATGACCGCCCGCGACATCGCCGACCTGCATCCATCTGAAGTGGACTGGAAAAGGGGCACCATCACACGCAAGCGCAGCAAGACCAAAAAGCATGCCGACGTGCCGACGGTCACCTATAAACTTTGGCCTGCAACCCTCAAGGCCCTCCGCAAGCATCGCAGTGGCAACCCCAACCAGGTCTTGGTCAACGGCAATGACTCACCCCTGATCACTCAAGCCATGCGGCCCGACGGCATCCTCCGCCGCACCGATACCATCCGCCTCGCCTTTCGCCGCCTCATCAAGAAAATCGAGCGGCAAGGCGGCCCATCCATCGCGCCCGAGTTTACGATGCTACGCCGAACCGGGGCGACCATGCTGGCCGAACAATTCGACAATCACCTTACGGAGTTATGGCTGGGGCACAGCCCCAAAACCGTGGCGGGCAAGCACTACATCGCCCCCAGCATGGCCAGGCTAGAGCAAGCGACGACATGGCTTCGCACGCAGATCACCCCATAGAATCATGACGAACGATAGCCGCCACCTCAACCCATCACCTTGTACAGGGGGTCACCCGGTCCAAGAGCAGGGGATCAAGCAGGCGTGGTGGCCAACGGCAGCATGGTGCTATCGTCGCTACCCACCTGGTCACGGCCTTGGCATCGCCTGTGTCCATGTCCGCACGGGTCCACGTGGCCATCAAGTTCACACTGTTCTCACAGGCCGCAATCCGCTAGCGGTGAGAGCGTTCTTGTGCACGAAGGCGTTGGGAATGGTCTCTCGCGGGTTAGGGACGACGTGGCTTGGTCGCTCGTGGCTTGCGTCGCGCTCCCAATAAGCGCAGACGACCAAACCGCCCGCCCATGTCCAAGGCCCAGGAAGGCACATTGGATTCGTGATGAAACAAGCACCGCGGGAGGGCATTGGCCGCCTGCTCGGCCGTCAGGCCAAGACGCTCCGAAACGAGCTCAAAGCCAACGCCTGGGCGGCAACCGGGCGCAGGTGGGGGCCGGACGTGACGCCTCGGAATGTCGTTGACGACGTTTCAACTCACTGCAATTACCCGGCCACGTCCGGATGGTCACAAGGCGCGCTCAGAGCCGGGGGTGTAATTGATAGGTCGGCAGGCACCTACTAATCAGGCGAAACCGACCAGCGGCACACCTGTGCCGTTGTGCGGATAATTCCAATCGGATGGGTTGCCAATCAGCAACACCCGCTTCAACTGACACGTATCGACATCTGTTATCCGCGAAGTTACGGGGTCGTGTCCGTTCCAGGGCTGACCCCGGTCACAAACACGCGGCTGGGGTCGCCGCTCTTGCGGAACAGCTTCGGAATATTCCTAACCGCTTCGCGGTCGTATTCCTTAATCTCTTCCGGCAACCGATCCCATTCCACAAGGTATGGCGAGCGTTTTCGAGCATTATCCTTCGTCGGGTCGAAACGCCAGCCGGCCAGGAAGCGCTCGGCGTTCCACCTCGCGTGCTCCATCTTGGCCAGCAGCTCCACCTCGTCTTCGGTAAAGGCATGAGGGGCTATGGCGTACTGCTCCAACGTCCGACCGATGGCGCGGAGCTTGACAGAGATATGATCGGCCTGCTGACGGTTGGAGTCCTTCAAGCCCTCGTCCAGTTGCTCCCATTGGACCATGCTCGGGTCGTTGTCGGCCGTTTTGCCCTGTTGACGCCTATGGTCGCAATAGTCCTGATGGATCGCCAGCGCCAAGCGGTCCTGCTCGTCGTCAACCAGGATCCGCCGGGTACACATTCGGTCAACCATGCCGAACGGTCGAAGTCGTCCGATATGACTCTTGTCACCATCCAGCCGGTGAAGTAGTGTCGCTAAGCCGGCGTCGGCGGCAATGCGGACCATGACCGGTATGTTCTGAACTTCAAGTAATCGCTCCAACCGCAGCGCACAAGTGATTGCACGTGAATCGTTGTCAAAGCAGACGGCAACGTAGGGGATCGCCTCATCGGGCCGGCACCGCTTTGCCAGCCCGTCCAGCGTCTGCGGGTCTTCGGCGTCGCCTTCGAGAAACTCGATATCGCAAACCTGGCTCAACTGCGGGTAACGCTGGAGCAGCACTCGCTGCCGTTTATCCATGCCCAGGTTCAGCACTGTCACCCGCAGTTTAAGGCCGTGCGCGAAATGACCGATTTTCACCGCCTGGATCAGGACCGCTTCGCCCATCTGCCCAATTCCGATCACGATCAGATGCACCACCCGCTGCTCGGTAGGCCCAATCGAAACGTAGTCCAGAGGGTGTTTATCAAACAGGTCGCGTGCACCCGAGTCGTAGATGTTGAAGGGACGCGTATCGATAAGGTCCGTCGGGTCGGCCAAGACCCGGTGGTGCTTGAGCTCTTCGCGGAGGTCGGGGTTGACCAGGTGAACGAAGCAGCGCAGTTTGGCGAAGACACTCCATCTCCGACGTGCCAGTTGCCAAGCATGCACAGCAATATCGATGTTATGCCCGTCTTCGCCAGTGCTGGCGATCAGCCACCGCGCCCGGTTGGCGCCGACGCTACGCAATATATCGATGCTCCTGGCGTCTCCAACAACAACCATCGCCCCCGCAGCCCTGGCCGCACCGATGAATTCGTTCGTCTCTTGGCTGTCCACGACGACCACTCGCCTGCCCGCCCTGCGGAAGCTGCGGGCCAGTTCGAGCCCCTTGCGGCCCAGGCCGCAGACCACCACGTGCCCCCACACCACGCGCAGCAACATCGACTGCGTCTGCCTTGACAGGATCACCATTAATGTCCGCACTGCCGTGTACAGCCCCACGAACGCCGCCGCGAACCGGGCGAACTCCAGTTGCCAAGGGATTGGTTCAGCCAGGTGCGGTGTGTGCAGCACGAACATCTGCATGCTCATGTACAGCGCCGACAGATGCGTCACGTGCTCGCCATGCTCCTGCCCGTGAAGCTGGAATCCGACGCAACCGACGATCAACGCCACGACACCGAGCGTCCAGACGAACATCCACATCGCCATGTCGCGCGCACTGATGTTTTCGCCTTCGGGCAACGGTGGGTGCATGAGCGGCTCCGTCGGGGACGTCCAGTGCCATGAGCATAACCAAGTACTTGCGATTACGCTCGGTTCGACTCGGTGGCGTGCGCTCGCGGCGGGACGGGGGATTTTTGCGAGCGTGCAGTCAAAGACACTTTCGTTTCGTATCCAGAAATTCGTTGGCAGCATGAACACGTTAACCCATCATTGACGCTACATTGGTGTACCGATGTCTCTTGACGGCTTCAACCATTACACGCTTTCTGGGGGCGAGCTAGTCGGCTGCGAGCATCCGGCGGTGCTCGGCCGACCGCAGGCGGTGCTCGAGGCATTGGCTGACGAGTACAATGTGCAAGCCGTATTGACGCTCACGCCGCGCTTCACCGACTTCGCCCTCCCGCAGGTCCGCCAGTTCCACGTGCCCATGGCAGGCCTGCCTTCGCCGGCTGAGCTCGAGCGCGCCATGGCCGTGATCGACTTCTGCTGCCAAGCGAACGAGGTCGTGTGCGTCCACTGCCAGCGCGGCCTCGATCGCACGGCCTGCGTGTTGGGCTGTTGGCTGGTCCGGCAAGGGGCGGAGCCGGAGACAGTGATAGCGGAGTTGCTATCGAAGTTCCCACCAGCCTGTTGTAGCGAGCGATTTCGTGAGTTGTGGCGGCCGTGTGCCGAGATAATCCGACACCTAGGATCCTCAGTCTCATCCACTCTTGAAGATCCCGAGCGCCGTGTCCCATCTCGGCATGTGGCGGCCGCGCGCGTGAGAAGGGCAGTAGCTCCACTCACGCGCTGTCCAGGCACGGCCAACTCACCGGCCGGACTCCTCCGGTGATGGTCGTTTGCTCAATCAAACGTACCCGTCACGCGCGCGGGAGCGACAATCTGGCCTTTTCTCGTCAACGGGCGACGAACTAATCCCCCTTAAGTTTCCACATGCATACGAGTTCCCAAATCCGCCTACACAACTCGACGATCGCTGCGATGATACCCAGACACAGCACAACAAACCACCACCGAGACTGTTGCCATTCAGGCAGTTCATTCAAACCCAAGTTTGCGGAGACTTCAGGAGCGAGATACAGCACCATCAGAAACCCGCTAATGACAAACACGAGTAGCCACGCCAACGTGGCATAGATGGCCTTAGCCCACTCAGTGCGTTTAATCTCCATGTAGCATTACCTCTGGTTCTTTCGGTGAAGAAGTGACGGATAACATGACGCTCCTACAATAGGAGAGTACCACAATAGTACGAGGATCAAGCGTGTCTGAACAAAGGAGAAGTCTTGTTTTGAAGCCAATACAAAGTGACAATACCCGGCAAGAAACAGCAAACCAGCGCCAATGGCCTGAAAACAGACGCCAGCAAAGTGGAAGGCTTTTGAAGATTGGCCTAGGCCCGATGTTCTCTTGTAGGCTTCACCTGCAACTATGAGATAAACTGCTATCAGAATCTGCATAAATACCCAGCTCAGTGGAGCGGTGATTGAGGGCCCAGGCCAAGGCAAGAAACTCGCCAGTAACCCAAGACCCATGAGCCAATGAATCCCGACAAAGACTATTTTTGCGATAAGCCAACCCTTGGATACGCTAGTAAGATGCGATCTTTGCTTAACCGGATGATCGAGATCAATCTGGGACAAAAGCGAAGTAAGACCATGCGTGGTCGCAATTAACACAGCTTCATCAAAGAGTCGTTTCGCATGTGCTGGAGTGCCGCCGTGAAGAGTAATCAGGCGGCATTGGTTGTAGAGAGCAGTTGCCAAGCCAGTTGGTTCGCCAATCTGTCGGAAAATATCCCCGCACCGCATGTAGGCTGCCAGAGCCTTTCCGTAGTCACCTTGGCTCTCGCGAATTGTGCCCTCAGTTCCGACGGCATGGGCAACGCCTGACAGAAACCCGAGAGATTCACAAAGCCTCGTTTTCGCCTCGTTTGCTGCAAGTGCCTCGCTGCTTCGCCCCAGCTTAAACAGTACCACCGCTTGATCACCCAAGCACCGCTGCAGACCTTCCAACTGGCCGGCGTCTCGGCAGAGGATCTCGTTTTCTCGAATAAGCTTCAGTGCGGCTTGAAGCTCTCCTTTGGCCATTCGAACTCTTGCTTGGCCCTCGATGGCGTTGGCAACCCCGGCGACTCCAAGCCCCGCCTTGATTTGCCGACAGATACGTTCTGCCTGTTGATGCAGAGTCAAAGCTCGATCGTGGTAGCCCTTCTGTTCCAGCATCAATGCCTGACCGCCCAAGGTTTCTGCCAGCAAGACACGCGATACATCGTCATCAATGGTTCTATAAATGCGTTCTGCTCGTGCGAAAGCATCAAGCGCTGTCCCCATCTCGCCTTGCGCTTGTGCTACCAAGCCTAACGATGTCAAGTTAGCTGCAAGGCGCTTTGGATCGTTCCCCTGTTGGAAATATTTCGTCACTTCCACATAGAGTTGTTCTGCTTCACGAAGATGCCCACTATGTCGCAGGAGTTCTGCGAGCCTCCAAGCGTCGCGAGCATGAACTGGAAGATGCGTGAGCACGGGCTGATAGCCATCCAACATTCGGTAGCTGGAATCTCTTTCAAGTTGCGTCCAATAGCTTCTCACCTCAAACTGAGCCGAGTCCCACAAAGCGACGAAGAACCTCCAGTCGGTGAGAAGATCATACAACTTGCCCCAACATTTAGCCTGTGCCCATTGCCATGGCAGTTCCGCCAGCTTTCGATCGATCGGTTCGGCGATTTGGGTGAAATACTCAGCGAGGCGCACATGAGCTTGCCGCTGCTGAGTCTCTGAGGGAACGTAGTGTTCACGAACCGCTTTGAAAAGGTTGCGGTGGTAGAAGTCGATCAGGCCGGCACGGCTGAACAGGTATGGCCGCAGTTGGCGCAGCACGGGAAACAGATCGTCGGCGCCTTCGAGACCACCAACCAACTCTTGCAACTCCCGCTCGAACAAGCCGCGCCGCGCTGAGGCCAGCAGGGTGAGCACCCTCTCGACCAGTTTCCGGTTGAATTCTTCAGTCAGTCGCTCGACTAACTGGGTAAAGATGGCCGTGACGGTATCCCCTTCGCGTGGGAAGGCGGCAATCCGCTCGTTCAGTCGCTCATAGGAGGCGAACCCACGCAGCTCCTCCAGCGCCACCAGCAGGAACAGCGGATTGGCCGTGGCCGGGTTGCTCAAGAGCAGACGAACCTGATCATCGTCCAGGGTTTTGGCCGATAGTGACGGCACTTGGTGGATGATGAGCCGCTGTTCCGCATCGCTGAGAGCAGCAATATGCACCGGGCAATGCTTCCACCGACTAAAGGCTTCCAGCACGGGTTCCGTTTGGTCCGAATCGGTGATGCAACTGACGACTACCTTCACCTGCGGCGGCAACGCCATCGGTAGCCAGTACAGCTCCTGGGCGCGTTCGGCGTCATCCAACTGATTCAGGGCGTCGATCACCAAGAGGACTCGCGTATCCGCGGGAACCTTGCTGACAAACCCTCGGAAAGTGATCGATAGCTCAGCCACCTCGTCGGGCACGTCCTCAGTAAAGCCGAAGCCGGTCTTGAACACCAGGCAGAATCGCCGCAGCATGTCGCGCAGGTTGGTCGAACGCGGACTGGCCCCAATGAAATGCGGGATTACCAGCGTTTGCGGGTGCTTGTGCTGGTAATCGCGGACGAACCGAGCCAGGGCCGCGGATTTACCCGAACCCGAGGGTCCGGTCACCAGACAAGGAACCGTGTCATTTCCGTCCGCGAAGGCGAGCAACGCATCGTTGATTTTCTCCCGGCCCACATAGACGCGCAGCCGGGACTCCATGAACCGGTCGTGGTAGTCCTGCTCTTCCGCCAAGGGATCATCGGCTGTATCAGTCGGCGGTAGTTCCGGCAACCGGAACTCTTCCTGAATGGCTTGCCAAAGCTGGTCGCGCACGCGCTCGCCAAAGGCTTCTAAACCAACCATGCGGCCCTGCGACCGGCTGGGTCGATCGTAAGCCACTGGATCCCAGCGGGCCGGATAATTTTCCATCACCGGGTAACCGCTGTAACGGATTTGCCGCTTCAAGTCTTCCAGTTTATGGATGAACACAGGGCTCGCGTCCATATAGACATCCCGCCGTAAGGTCTGGGGAACCCCAAGCAAAGGGGCAGGATCGCGGAAGTAGAAGAACGCCCGGCCACGCATCTTCGAGTCCTGGAGAACGCCGTGAAGGATCTCCAATTCGGTGACGCTCTTGCCCGTGTGGT
>JBGSTK010000159.1:0-23744 GCA_041736565.1 Phycisphaeraceae bacterium
GCTGGCGGGCGTGCTGAGCGACCCGACGGTGCGTGGCCGGGGGCTGGGCAAGGCGGTCGTCGCGACGTGCCTTGCCCTGGTGGATGACGGCACGTTCCCCTGCTCGTTCTTCCAGACGGGCGTGCCGGAGTTCTATCGCAAGCTGGGCGCGCGCGAGGTGCCGATGACGATCGTCAACTCGCTCGCTGTGCGAGAGGACATCTGCCCGTTCTGGGACAAGTTCGCGATGGTCTACCCCGCCGACTTCGCCTGGCCGCAGGGCCAGATCGACACGCTCGGTCCGGGCTGGTAGCAGGCTGCGGCCGTCTAGCAGCGCGGGTGACGCATTGGCGATAAGCCGCCGAGTCCCACCGCTCTACCACTGGGTCTCTGCGCTCAAACTTCCACAAGAATCTTGCCCGCTGCGGTCATCCCGAGCGTCAGAACCTCGCTGCCGTCGATCCACACCGTTACCGCCTCCGCCAATAAGTCGATCTGCTCGACCCGCACCGCCACGCCCGGCTTCAACCCGCGACGTTCGATGTATTGCAGAAACTGCGCGTCCTGATCCAGTACCCTTGCGACTCGCGCCGTCTGCCCCGGCTTACAGTCCAGCAGGTTCACCCACGCGGGGTCAACCGGCCGACCCGTGGCGGGGGGAATCGGATCGCCGTGCGGGTCGAACTGCGGGTAGCCCAACGCCTTGTCAATATTGGCCAGCACTTTGTCACTAATCGCGTGCTCGAGATGCTCAGCTTCATCGTGCACCTCGCTCCAGTCCATGTCCAGCGTGCGCACCAGAAAAAGCTCAACGAGGCGATGACGGCGAACCACCGAAAGCGCCAGGCGCTCGCCGCCCTTGCTCAAACGAACACCGCCGCGCGGCTCGTACTCGACAAGCCCGGACTCCGCCAGCGATTTGACCATCGCCGTAGCCGTGCCCGGCACCACACCCATGCCCGAGGCCAATCGACCCATGGCGACGAGTCCCTGGGGCGCATGCTGCTGCTCAAGGTAGATTCGCTTGAGATAGTCTTCGACAGTGCTGCTGGCCATGGTCGCTCCGACAGTTTCTCACGCGTGAGTGTAACACCCGGCCTTCGGCACCGTCACACGCTTTGGAAAAAGCAATCCCGGCGTTGAAACCGGGATTGCTCGCGTAAATCATATTATCGAGCCAAATCAGTCCAACTCAATACCGATAGTGATCGGGCTTGTAAGGACCTTCCACCGGCACGCCGATGTACTCAGCTTGCTTGGGTGACAACTTCGTGAGCTTCACGCCAAGGTTCTTGAGGTGCAGCCGGGCGACCTTCTCATCGAGGTGCTTGGGCAACACGTAAACCTTCTTCTCATACTTGTCGCGCTGCGTCGCCAGTTCGATCTGCGCGATGGTCTGGTTGGTGAAGCTGTTGCTCATGACAAACGACGGGTGGCCCGTGGCGCAGCCGAGGTTTAGCAGGCGCCCTTCCGCGAGAATCAACACGCTGTGCCCATCGGCGAAAGTCCACTTGTCGTACTGGGGCTTGATGTTGATCTTCTTGACCTGCCCTGCCTTGGCCATCTTGTTCAACCCCGCCATGTCGATTTCATTATCGAAGTGGCCGATGTTGCCCACGATGGCGCCGTCCTTCATCCTGCTCATGTGCTCCGCGGTGATGATGCCATAGTTGCCCGTGGTCGTGATGTAGATGTCCGCATAGCTCAGCGTGTCTTCGGTCGTGAGCACCTGGAAGCCTTCCATCGCCGCCTGCAGGGCGCAGATCGGATCGATCTCGGTGACGATGACGCGTGCGCCCTGACCCTTGAGCGATTGCGCGCAGCCCTTGCCGACGTCGCCGTAGCCGCAGACCACTGCGACCTTGCCTGACATCATCACGTCCGTCGCGCGATTCAGACCGTCGATGAGTGAGTGACGGCAACCGTAAAGGTTGTCGAACTTGCTCTTGGTCACGCTGTCGTTGACGTTGATCGCGGGGAAGAGCAGCGTGCCCTTCTTTTGCATTTCGTAAAGGCGATGCACGCCGGTGGTCGTCTCTTCGGTGACGCCGCAGCAATCAGCCGCGACGATGTGCCAGAGCTTGTTGTTCTTCTTCTGAATATCCGCCAGAAGCTTGAGCACGACTTCAAATTCTTCGCTGTCAGCCGTCGACGCATCGGGCACCTTGCCGGCGCGCTCGAACTCGAGGCCCTTGTGAATCAGCAGCGTAGCATCGCCGCCGTCGTCGACGATTTGCGTGGGGCCTTTGACATCGCTGCCTTGCGAGAAATCCAAAGCCCGTTCGGTGCACCACCAGTATTCCTCCAGATTCTCGCCCTTCCACGCGAACACCGGGATGCCCTTGGGATTCTCCATCGTGCCCTTGGGCCCCACGGCGATGGCGGCGGCGGCGTGATCCTGCGTGCTGAAAATGTTGCACGAGCACCAACGTACATCCGCACCCAGCGCCACGAGCGTCTCAATGAGCACAGCCGTCTGAATCGTCATGTGCAGCGATCCGGTGATGCGCTGACCCGCCAGCGGCTGCGATGGGCCGTACTCGGCGCGACAGGCCATCAAGCCCGGCATCTCCTTCTCCGCAAGCTCCATCTCCTTGCGGCCCCATTCGGCCAACTTCAAGTCGGCGACTTTGTATTCGAGCTTCTTCGTGGCGGTAGCAGTGGACATTCGTGAGTCTCCAAAGTTAGTGTGTTTCGGTCAGTGGTTAACAATCTGTCAATGCGTCTATTTACCTATGCGTCTGCAATCGTGCAGCGGAATTCTTGACTTTCATGCCCTTAAAATCGGTGGCGATCTCTTTTCACGTTGGCCGCGTGGCCGTCGCCAGCAGCAAGGCTGGCCCCTTGGCGTTAGGCTCCGGCGGCAGCGGCGCGACGCTCTCCGTGGTTAAGCCCGCAGCCTCCAAAAGACCCGCAAGATGATCAATGTCAAACCCCGAAGCCTGTTGACCCATCAGACGGCGAAAATCCTGGCGATCATGCCGCAGCAGATCAACGACCACCGCCCTGCCGCCGGGTTTGAGAATCCGCGCCATTTCCGCCAACACGGGCTTGGCTTCCGCAGCATAGCTCAACACCAGAACCATCAGAGCCGCATCGCAAGCACCATCCGCCACTGGTAGCTTTTCGAGTTCACCGCGACGAAGTTGCACGTTGTCAGCCTTACCGATTTTGCGTCGTGCTGACGAGAGCATCGCTGCGGATTGATCCACGCCGATGACTTGCTTCACCCGCGGCGCCAACTGCGCGACCATGGCCCCCGTGCCACAACCCAGGTCAGCCACCGTCCAATGCGGCGGCACCAGCGCCAACAACGCCGCCTGCTGAAACGCGCTGCCATAAAGTTCGTCACGCAGCGCGTCCCACTGCCCCGCGGTTGAAGCGAAGAAGGCCTGCGGATCTTTCTGCCGATTGGCCAGCACCCGCTGCAACCGCAGACGATCCTGTTCAAGAGCCGACCACCCGCTCATCTGTTCCCGCGCCAGCAGCCAAAGTTTTCTGGCCGATGGTTCGAGTTCGTCAAGCGTCACGCGATACAGATTGGTCGTGCCCTCCCGCCGACTCTGCACCCAGCCTTGTTGAGCCAGAACCTTGAGGTGCCGACTGACCGTGGACTGCGGCATCTGCACGATGTCACAGATTTCAGCGACCCCCAACTCCTGCGGCTCAAGGACGCGTAGCATCCGCAAGCGCGTGGCATCCCCCAGGCTGTCCATCCAGCCCAGCAGCGCATCAGGTTGGTCGATCTTATTCATCATTAAATCCGGATGTAATGATAGACGAGTGAGCCCCTCGCGTCAACTCTCTGGGCGTGGCGTTGCGGACAAACCAAAGTCTCGCAGCCCGTGGGCGATCACGCGAGGTGGGAAGTGAATTGTGGAATAGAGGCGGGATAGACGTTGTACGAGCCGACGTGAAAATGAATTCGTGGGACCCGACGTGAAAAAATGAAGTTGCCCCTACCCCGCCTTGGCCGATATGATGCGTGGCCCGGGGCGCTAGCTCAATTGGGAGAGCGCCGCCTTTGCAAGGCGGAGGTTACCGGTTCGATCCCGGTGCGCTCCATTGAAAAAGGCCCGCTTAAATCGCGGGCCTTTTTTAACAGAGCAGGCGAGCAGGCAACAGGCGATCAGTTGAAAATACAGGAAAGGCTCTGACTTGAAACCACGAATTCATCTCGTCTGCAACGCCCATCTCGATCCGGTGTGGCTCTGGGAGTGGCAGGAAGGCGCAGCTGAAGCCCTTTCCACTTTCCGCACCGCTGCTGACCTGTGCGAAGAGTTCGACAACTTCATCTTCAATCACAACGAGGTGGTACTCTACGAGTGGGTTCGTTTATACGAGCCTAAGCTGTTCGCTCGAATTCAGCGGCTGGTCAAGCAGGGACGCTGGCACATCATGGGCGGCTGGTATCTACAGCCCGACTGCAACATGCCCAGTGGCGAGTCGCTGGTCCGACAGATCGCCAGCGGGCGGCGATATTTCCAGGAGCACTTCGGTGTTCGGCCCACGACCGCCATCAACTTTGATCCCTTTGGCCACAGTCGCGGTCTGGTGCAGATCATGACCCAGGCGGGATATGACAGCTACATCATCTGTCGCCCCACGCCCAAGGAGATGACGCTGGAGCAGACGGAGTTCGAGTGGGTCGGCTTTGACGGGTCATCGGTAACGGTCTCGCGGCCACACCTCTGGTACAACTCGTCGTTGGGCAAGGCGGCGGAAAAGATTCGTCAGCAGATTCTCGAGAAGCCCAATGAACCATGCGCGTTAGTCCTTTGGGGCGTGGGCAATCATGGTGGCGGGCCGTCGCGCAAGGACCTGCGTGACCTGCAAAAGCTGGCAGCCGCCGAGACAGATCGGGAGATCATCGATTCGACACCCGAGCGGTTTTTCAGTGAGTTTGCCAAGACTCGGGCTGATGGCGCACTGCCGCGCATCGATCGCGATCTCAACCCCTGGGGCGTGGGATGTTACACCTCGCAGTGCCGCATCAAGCAGCATCACCGACGACTTGAAAACGAACTCTTCAGCGCGGAGAAGATGCTCAGCGTGGCAGCAACCAACAAACTCATGGACTACCCGTCGGCCCAGCTTGACGAGGCCCAACGTGACCTGCTGTTTTCGCAGTTCCACGACATTCTGCCCGGCTCTTCGATCGAACCTGTGGAAGCTGCGGCACTGCGACTGATGGACCACGGACTGGAGATCCTTTCCCGGCTGAAAATGCAAGCGTTTGTGGCGTTGTCGGCGGGACAGCCTGCGGCGAGCGGCCAGCGCCTGCCCGTGCTAGTCCACAACCCGCATCCGTTTGCCATCACCGCGACAATCTCCTGCGAGTTCCAACTCGCCGATCAGAATTGGGCAGATGGATGGACGCTGGCGCATGTGCATCAGGGCCGTCGCAGCCTGCCCACACAACTCGAGAAGGAGGCGTCGAACCTGACGCTTGACTGGCGCAAGCGCATCGTGTTCCAGGCTGAGTTGGCGCCGAGTCAGATGAATCGATTCGACGTGCAACTTCAGACCGTCGCCACTAAGCCTACTCTTCCGCCGGTTTCGAAACGGTCCGCCATTCGTCACCAGACATCGCAACTCGACGTTGTGATCAACACGCTAACAGGGCTGATGGATCGGTGCCGAATTAATGGTCGCGATGCTTTGAAGGCACGTGCCTTTACTCCGCTGGTGATTCATGACGATGAGGATCCGTGGGGCATGCGGGTTCGTTCGTATCGCAAGGTTGCCGGGCGGTTCCGCTTGATGTCGCCTGCCGAGGCGACGGCGTTTGCAGGCGTGCGCGAAGGCACGATCCAGCCGGTGCGAATCATCGAGGATGGCCCGGTGAGGACCATCGTCGAGGCACTAATGATCCATGAGCGGTCGACAATCGTCTGTCGCTACGAATTGCCGAAACTCGACACGCGCATCGGCGTTGAGTGGCGGGTCTCATGGCAACGGCCGGATTCGATGCTGAAACTCTCGCTGCCCACGACATGCAACCAAGGCTCGCAGTATCTCGGGCAAACGGCCTTTGGCGTACACGACTTGCCAATCAACGGCGACGAGTGCGTGGCGCAGAAGTGGGTGGCCGCAGTGGACAAGGAGGCCGATCTGGCGGTCACGCTCGTCAACGATGGCACCTACGGCAGCGATTTCAAGAACGGCGAGATTCGTATGTCGTTGCTGCGAAGTCCCGCCTATTCCGCCCACCCGATCAAGGATCGTCCCCTCGTGCCGCAGGACCGTCACACGCCGCGCATCGACATCGGTCAGCGCGTGTTTCGCTTTTCATTGAACGCGGGCCCCGTGCGATCGCGCCTCAATGCCGTCGACCGTGAATCGCTGGTCATCAACGAGCCGCCGATGTCGCTTTGCTTCTTCCCCTCGGGCGAGGGCAAAGCACCGCAGGCAGGCCCGTCCTTGAGCGACCAGGTCGTCCAGTGCAGCGCCAGCTATCGCGATGGCAGCGCCCATTACATTCGCCTGTTCAATCCGACCGACCGACGGCGGAAGACCACGTTGAAATGGAAGGGAGTCACCCGCGACACGCCCGTGACGCTCGAACCATGGAAGATCGTGACGTTGCGCATGCGCGGCAATCAACGCCTGGCCCAACCGTGTTCCATTGCTGATCCGCTTTGATCGGCACTCGCACGAGGGCGGTGATCACCGCACCGCACCGGGTCGCGGTTGTGCATCACGAAAGCCAATACCCGGCACCACTGGATGCGCTGCATGTGAATAATGCGAACCGAAACGATCATTCGTGTGCAGGCACCAGTCGTGCAGGCGCTTTCGATGTTCGTTGAGCACGTCTGCGAACCGCGACTCGACCGCCAGATTTACCATCTCGCCTGGGTCCGCCTCCATGTCGAAAAGCATTTCCCGAAAGCGTCCGCGGTCCATCAGCGTGTACTTGAACTGATCGGTCCGCACCATGCGAAGCTCGATGTCCTTGCGGTCAATGCGTGATTCCATGAACACCGCGCCCCGCCAATCGGTCGCTGCCTTCATCGTGTCCCCCGCCTCCAACAGTGGCCGTAGTGAACGCCCGCGCAACGATCCGCCCTGCTTCGCCCCCGTGTCAACACCCGCAAAGTCCAGCAGGGTCGGCAGCACGTCCAGCCCAGCATCCACCAGCGCCTCGCTCACATGCCCCGCCTTACCACCCGGCAACCGCACCACGAACGGCACGCGCGCCGACTCGTCATACGCCAGCGACTTGTACGCCAACCCATGCGCTCCGGCCATGTCGCCATGGTCCGACAGGAAGATCACTACCGTATTTTCAGCCTGCCCCGCGCGGTCCAGCGCATCAAGGATCTGTCCGATCCGCGCGTCCACCTGCTCCACGAGCCTCGCATACACATGCCGATACCATCGCCACCGCTCGGGCGTATAGCCGAACTGCTCGGCTGGTAGCGATCTCCGATGCGACGCCAGCACCTGTGCCTCGAACGCTGGCGGCGCGAAGTTCGCGGGCAGGTTCGGATACGCAGCCGGGGGCGCATCCTCCACCTCGCCCCAGGGCAGCACCTGGTCCCGGCTGTGCTCGCAAATGTTGTGCGGGTTATCAAACGACGCGACCAGCAACCAGGGTCGATCACCTGGCTCCTTAAGAAACCGCTCGCACGCCACCGGCACAAACGGATCGTTGAACCCTGCGATGCACTCGAAGCCGAACGCTTCGCCATCCTCGACCAAATCGATCTTCGGCACGTGCCACTTGCCCGCGAAGGCTGTGCGATATCCCGCTCCGCGCAAGAGGTGGCCCATCGATCGGAGCCGCTCATCTTCGCTGAGCGATGAGCCATTGGTCAGGCAGCCGATTTCATGCGGATACCGCCCCGTCGCCAGCGCTGCGCGGAAGGGCCCACAAAGCGGAAACGTCGAGTATGCCCGCTCGAAACGCACGCCCTCCGTCGCCAGCCGATCCATCGCTGGCGTCCGCAGATCGCTGTTCCCGGCGCAGCCCATCATGCCCGCCGACTGCTGGTCAGTGATAATCACAAGCAGGTTTGGTCGTTGGGTCATGGTGACGGTTTTAACGACCGCTACACGCTAACGCAACACGCTTCATTCCGGCACATCAATGGCGTAGACGGCATCGGTTTTGTCGTTGACCCCGCCGCCCGAGGCCCCGCCAACGACAATGATGGTTCGACCACTAACGGCGGGGCCGATGCCGTGGATCGGAGTGGGATAGGCTGGTCCCTTGCGCCAGGTGCCGCCGGTGGCATCGGGCTTGAAGATATGCACGTCGCTCATAGCGCCGCCGGATTCCCCTCCGATGTACCACAGCTCATCGCCGACGACAGGCCAGTTGGCGATGTAGCCGGTGCGATGCGGCTGGGGTAGCGGGTTCATCATTCGCCAGGCCCTCTCGCCCTGATCCATTTTGTTGAGGTCAAAGGCCTGCACTAGATCGTCCTTCATGCGGCCTTTGGCACCGGGCCGACCCGGCGAAAGGTAAACCATGTGATCAATGCGGCCCGCACCGATGTGCATGCGTCCGTGAGGCATCTTGTCGTTGACCAGTCGCCAGCGATTTTTTGCGGGATCGTATTCATGGACAGTGGCGTTTCCGGCATTGTCGAAGCGTGGGTTGGGGTCTCCACCGAAAAGATAAATCTTGCCGTTCCATGTCACCACGCCCGGTGCCGCAGCCGGTTGAGGCAGTGAGGCGATTTCGGCCCAATCGTTGGTCTTGATGTCGTAGGCAAAACAGCGAGGCGTGACGGGTTGGTCGGCGTATTTCCCGCCGGTGTAACCGCTGAGCACGTAGATCTTGCCGTCGAGTGCGGCGAGACCGGGATGATTGACCGCCAGCGGCAATGGCGCGAGCTTATGCCACTGATTGGATTTCAGATCCAAGGCGGTAAAGTAGTCCACGGCGTTGCAACAACTGCCACTGTCCATGCCTCCCGCGACATAGACGCGACCGTCAAAATGCACGGCTGGCATTTCCTGTCGCGCATCCGGCAGAGGGGCCAACTTGCGCCATGTGACGGACTGCTGCGGCTCGGAAGCGATAAGCCATGGCACCGTGGCGAGGATGGTGCCGATGGTGAGTAAGCCAATCCACGACATCAGGCCTATCGAAGTGCGAATCATGACCAAAGCTCCCAGGCAAGAGGGGACCAACGCATTATATGGATCGGTAAGCTGCGGCGACCCCCTGCCCATCGCGGTATCATCACGGCCCAGAATGTGGCGCTCATATCGCAGGCTGCAGACGCCAGCGATGTTGCTCGCCTATACGCTCTCCGCCGCCACGAGCGAGGATGAACCTATGCAGTCCAGTCTCCAACATCGCACCGGCACGCTCACCATTCAGGCCACCCCCGGCACGACCGTCCATGTTGAGCAGCTACGCCACGAATTCGAGTTCGGCACCGCCATTTCCCATAGGCTCTTCACCCCCGAGGGTGAGCACGACCCCGACACCATCCAATACCACGATACATTCACTCGCTACTTCAACGCAGCCGTCCATGAAAACGCACTCAAGTGGTATCACACCGAGCGCCAGTCCGGCCAGATCAACTACGACGACGCCGAACGCATGGTGGAATACTGCCGATCGCGTGGCATCGTTATTCGGGGCCATTGCATCTTCTGGGAAGTCGAAAAGTACGTGCAGGACTGGATCAAGCAACTCCCCGACAACGAGCTCCGCGCCCACATCGAGCGCCGCGCCAAGGAAGTCACCATCCGCTTCAAAGGCCGCATCACCGAGTATGACCTCAACAACGAGATGATCCACGGCAGCTACTACACCAACCGCTTGGGCCAAGCCATTATCGACCAGATGTTCGCTTGGGCCAAAGAAGGCGACCCGGACGCCACGCTCTACGTCAACGACTACTCCATCCTCCAGGGCGCGGAATTTGATCGCTATGTCGAACATATTCAGTCATTGCTCAATCGCGGCGTGCCCGTCGGTGGCATCGGGTGCCAGGGTCACTTCAGCGGACCGATCGACTGGGCCAAGTTCGAACAACGCCTCGACCGCCTGGCAAAGTTCAATCTCCCCATCAAGATCACCGAGTACGATCAGGAGAACGTGACGGATGAGCAGCGTGCAGCGGATCTTCGCCGACTTTACAAGATCTGCTTCGCCCACCCCGCCATCAAAGGCATCTATATGTGGGGCTTCTGGGAGCGCGCCCACTGGCGTCCGGAGACCGCCCTGTGGAAAGCTGACTGGTCCCCCACCCCCGCAGCCGAGGCATTTCAGAAGCTCGTCTGTGAAGAATGGTGGACACGCGAAACCGGCCAGACTGACAACACCGGCACCTTCACCACCCAAGCCTTCTACGGCACACACCGCGTCACCGTCGATGGCCAACCCCACGAAGTCAAACTCACGAAAAATGTCGGCACCGCCAACCTCGACGCTCGCTGACAGACCCGCTGGGAGTCGTCATTGAGCGCGGGGCCTCGTCGGTGCATCTGCCTGACCGCCCCACCGCCCTGCCACCTGCGACATCACTTCACTTACTCCGCGGTGCCGACGCTGATGTCGTCGAACCACACGCAGTCGCCAGCGTGGTCGGCGGGCGGGGCTTCCAGGCCGATCACAATCCAAGGATTGACGGGCGTGACAGTCACACTGAGTTGCGTCCACTCGGCGGAAGTGGTGGATTTCTCAGCGCGGGCCATACCGTCAAGTGGGTCGTAGCCCTGCACACTAAGGGTGGCTGTGGTTCCCGGCGTACCCGTGGTGCGGGCAAAGGCGGTGACGGTGACCGGCTTGCCGGGGGTGATGCCCACGGTCGCAACCTGATAGGCAATCAGCGGCTCGGGTACCAGTTCAGGCACCGCCTCACCTTTCTCGCGACGGGACAAGATGCGATTTTCAGGTGTATTGGGAATGAAGCGCACGGACGATTTGCCCGAATGGGGAGCCTTAGTATCCTGCCAATCGAACCGATCCGATAACCAGCCGGGGATATCAATGTTGACGTGGGGCGTCCACATTGACCGGGGATCATTGGCTTGCTCGAAGCCGCCATTGACCAGTTGCCGTTGCCTGGTCAGCACGTTCTTAATGAAGTCCCAGTTGGGTTGGAGTACCTCGCCCTTGGCGCGCATCAGTGCCCAGTCGGCGGTGTGGTCGTCGTCGTGGGTAAACAATATTCCCGCCGCATAACCGAACCGGCGTTCCATGACCTGTGACATGGCCATAAAGTCAGCCTGCCACTCTCGGCCGTCGTAGCCCTTGGGGGTCCAACCGGTGCTTACGCCGGATTCCGTACAGGCAACCAGTCGGCGAGCACCGGCTTCCTTGAGCCACACCCATGGTTTGCCGCTTCGCCAACTGAGCGTCTGACTGCCATACATGTGCGTGCCGATGATGTCGCAATGATCGGCCACGCCCAGTTCCACAATCATCTCGCGGAGATATTCATCGTCCGGCTGCGACATGGAAGGCGACTGAACGAAGATACCCTTGGGATTAACCTCGTTGGCGGCCTCGGCCATGGCACGGGTGAGTCGCACTGCGATGTCCGGTCGCCCGGGCAATCCCGTGTGCGGATCCCGTTTGTTGGGCTCGTTGCCGACGATATAGAAGCGCAGGCGTTCCTTGCCGGGCTCACTGTAATGCCGCATGAACTTGATGCAGCGGGCCTTGTAGTTGTCGAACCACTGCTTCATCACCGGGCCGTTCAGGTCGAGGTTGGCCAGTTCGTCCCGCCCCGTCCCTTTGGGATCGATGCCGTTTCCCCGATAGTTGAAGACCCAGTGAATGCGAAGCCCGGCATCGACCATTTGCTGGATGTGTGACTCGTGTTCTGCGGGGTCAGTCTTGTTACCCCCAGTACGAATCGTTCGCAGCCCCGCGGCACGGAAGTCCGGGATCACGTCGTCAGGCGTTCCGTAACCCAGGTTCATCCCCACCCAGTGCTCAGGACCATCAATGAGCATCGTGCGAATCATCGCGGCATCAGGCACAGGTCGGGTGGCTTTGGGCAGACACACAAAGAACGCCTCGCCTAGAGCCACTTTTCCCACACTGAACTTAACGATGTACCAGCCGTAATCCTTCATGCCCTCGGTCAACGTGATTTCTACTTCTGCACGTTCGCCGGGCTTGAGCTTGATAGGTTTCGACCCGTCACCAAACGACTTGCCAGCGTGATCTTTCAATACCCACCGAAGTTCATCGTTCTGCGGTGTCACCGATTGATTGTGCAACTGCACCTTGAAATTCACCGGCGTGTTCCGTTCGTATTCGCCCTGCGCCGCCGTCGCTTGGAAACTCGCTCCAACCGGCGACACCAATTTCCCAACACCGACCGGCTTGCCATCCTTGAATTGCGTGGGCGGTTCGTAGATGCCGCCCCAGTGATCCTCCAACACCACAGCCACATCCAGCCCGCCACTGACTTTGTCCTTGGCGCACGAAAACGTCACGCGATGCGTGCCCTGCGGCAATCGTCCCAGCGGCAGGCTGGCCCAGCGGAATTGGTTCCACTGCGGCGAATGGATCATCACCAATTCCCCCATCGGCTGCGCCTTGCCGTCCTTGAGCGACAGCGATGCCGCCAGGTGGCCCGTGGTCTTCATGGCATTGTTGTAGCGCACGTACAGACGCGCGTTGGTCATCGCTTCGGGCACATCGAACGTCAACGTCACGTTGGAGCCGGGATTGAAGTTTGAAAGAAGCTTTCCGCCCGAGGCTTCCCGCATATCCTGGATGCGGCTGTGCCCCTCGCCGCCCTCCATCTCTCGCCAAACGCCCGGCAACTTTTCCGGAGCCGGTGAAACAGCGTGCACCACACCCGTCAGGGCGAGGAAGCATGCGAGAACCCCGACGAGCGATGACGTTCGAGTAAACATCGGCTTCCTTTCACGATTTGTGCCCCGTCGGCCTGTCCCCACAAAAGGGCCTAAGGCGGGAGGGGCTATACACACGCGGGCTGGGTAGGATCACTTGGGAAGATAAAACAGCCATCCTTGGCCGTTGACTCGCCTGCCGCGCTGCAAACGGTCCCGCGTAACGAATGCGGCGGCACCGTCCATATTGGCAACGGTCATCCCCTCGAACGCTGCACTGGCAACGTCGCCCGCGGCACCGAGATAGGTCGCGCTTGACAACCCTCCCACATGCGGGACACGTGAGCCCCATGCCATGTTGGATACATAATGGTTGCACGTCAGCAGCGTGGGCGAACTCGCGACTTGGTCAATCCGGCCGGCTGATCGATAGTCGCCGCTAGCAGCATTCTCCCCCCTGTAATACGTGATCTCGTTGCGTCTTCCGACCCACACGTTCCAGCCCAATTCCGGGTTGATGCCGATCTTGTCTCGCAATCCCTGAGGAGCCGCCAGGCACGAGGCGATTGACGCTGGAACCTGGTAGTCGGTGTTCAACTGTTGCCAGGTCGAGAGGCGATACCACGAATAGTCATCCTGCGCGGGACCCGAAATACGATTGGCATGCGGAAAGTGACCGGCGTGGTCGCTGGTGTAAACAAGCGTGGCGATCGCAAACTGTCGCGCATTGGACACCTCCAGCGTCACCCGCGCCGCCTCGCGTGCACGTCCCAGCGCGGGCAACAACAGGGCGATGAGCAGCGCGATGATGCTGATGACCACAAGCAGTTCGATTAATGTAAAGGCGTTTCGTCGCATGGCGTTGGTCCGAAGCCCCGCGATGCCAATCCGGGACTTTGCAGCGGTTAGATGCTGTCTTAAGCCCCGCATTGGCATGACGGGGCTCCGTTGACTAAAGCGCGTCGGCCTTCGTCAGAAGGCCAACGCGAAGGAGAATCAAACCTTACGCCGACCACCCCGCCCGTTGCCGCCGGGGCAGCATCAGCATGCCACCGAGGCCCAGCAGCGCTAGTGACGCGGGCTCGGGGATGACGCTGGTGTAGAAGCCGATGTAGGTGGCGTCGGTGTTGAGGCCGCTGACGCCGTCGTAGAAGATCGAGACCTTGCCAGCGAACTGGCCGGTGAGCGCCGAGTCGTACCAACGGATGCGGTCGTCAGTGTTGCCGATGATATTGTCGGTGCCGTTGAGGATGTCGGTTAGGTTGGCAGTTTGGTTACCGGCCCACTTGAGGCCGTAGAAGATGCCATTGGCCTCGGCCGCGGTGGCGACCCAATCGACGCCGGTGGGGTTCTCCTCGAACGTGATCTCCAAGCCACGGCTGCCGGTGCCGACGGTCGAACTGACAGCCAACGCGCCTGCGGCGATGTTGCGGATGTCGATACCCGCTGAGACGCCGCCAATAGTCGAGTTAACAGCGCCGGTGGTGCCGACGGACAGCGTGGCGCCGGGGGCGACCGCGAAGTCGGTGCGGTTGAGGTTGAGCGTCCCAGCTGTGCCGCCACCGATGGTGGCAATGGTGTTGACCAGCACATCGCCGGCACCGACGGTCACCGTGCCAGTGGTGCCAGTAGTGCGGGACGCGATGATCAGCGTATTTACGTCGATATCCACCGCCGTAACACCGGTGAGGTTGATGGTGCCAGTTGTCGTGGTCGCATCTGACCCGGAGGGGTTGTAGGCCACGGTCCAATTGTTGAGGTCGGCAGTGAAGGTACCACCGGTCTGTACCAACGAGCCGACGGATGGACCGTTTCCAGTTCGATAGCCAACGTGCATGTCAGCGCGCTCGGAATCAGTGCCGAACGTCGTCGAAGTCCAGTTGTCGCCAAGTGTAACCGACCCATTGGTTGCACTGCCACCACTCCCCGCAGAGGGTACCCTAGCGCCAATATAGATGTTGTTCGTACCGCCAGCGACGTTGAGTGTGCCAGCCGCGGCATTTGAAAAGTCAATCGTTCCGTCGGCGATGCCGGATTGATGGCTCTTGTAGCCGACGAACAGACGATTCAGGTCCGAAGATAGGAACGTCGCGTCACTCGTGGCAGTGAGAATGCCAGTCGCATTGACGCCATTGGTGCCGGTCTTCATGCCAACGTCGAGGTTACCACCGCTTAGTGAAAGCGTGCCGTTTCGCAGTGTGATCGTTCCGGTCGCGGTACCGTTGCCGCTTGTTTCGCCAACAACCAGGTTACCGCTCACGTTGAGCGTTTGATTGTTTAGGTTGATGGCGTGATTAGCAGTGATGTCTATACTGTCGATCGACCGTGACCCGGCGGAGAGGCCGGTGATCGTAAACCCGTCGGCTAGGTCAAACGTGCTGCCGTTGGGCGTCGCGTCGCTGCGGAGCGAGACGCTGTCTACGCCGCTGTTCGGCAGGCCGCTCGGCCAATTAGCGCCAGAACTCCACAGCGACCCGTCTCCGCCCGTGTAAGGCTTCAGCGCAGCCTCGGCATTCATGGTCACACCACCGAGCATTGCTGCGGCGGCGAATGCTGCGAGCATACGACGGGTCGTGATTGTCTGCGAAAGTACGTTCATCTTCGATCTCCTTAAAGAATGTGAGAAACTGGGGTCTTCTCGGACACAATCAGCCGGGGCGACACGCGCCGGCATTGAGGTTGGGCAAATTCAGAATCGGCGCGACCCGCGGCCAGCAACTCAATGAGCCCGCAGGCAATCTGCTCCTGCTGCTTGTCGATCGTCGCCAGCGGGGGCGTCGCCTCAGCGGCACCGGGTTCGTTGGCCAGCCAGTGCTTCCAGGCGTTGTCATAGCCAACGATCTTCACGTCCTCGTTGGGCGTGCGGCCCAGCAGTTCCAAGGCCTCGGCTGCTTCCAACGCATGGAGGTCCGTCGCCAGCATCAGGCCATCGACGGGCTCATCGCCCAAGACATGCTCGCTGAGGAACCCCGCAAAGGCACGGACGCGTTGCCGAAAATCGCCGAAGGCTTCGAGAGCGGGGCATCGGGCGGCAGGCAGCACGGGCAGACCGGCCTCACGCATGGCACGCTCGTAGCCGGCATCGCGCTGCGCCAGCCAGTGATGGTTTTCCATGAAACGCCAGAAGCGCATGACCCGCCGACAGCCACGCTGAATCAACAGGCGAGTCAACTCGTAGGCACCGGCCTCATGGTCGTGCGTCACACGGTCGAATTCCTCAAGGCCCGGGCCGTCGCCGTAGATCACCGTCGCCACACCCGCGCTATGACACTGATGCGCCAACTGACGCCCGGCCTGGGACTCAGCCACGCGATACGCCAGCAGCACCCCCGCTGGGCGATCTTCGATAAGGCTCTGGTCCGCAGCTTCGGGGCTGATGATCAGGGCGTTGAGCCCCGCCTCGCCGAGTTTACGAATGACATCGAGTTGGAGGGCTGCGTCAAAACCCGGGACAGCCCGGTCCAGCGCAGGGATCGTGCTGATCAAGGCGACAGTGCGCTGCAGCGTTCTCGACTTACCAGTTGAAGGCTGCGCATTGGCGACCACGCGACGCATGCGGCCTGCGGACAACTGATGGAGAAGCCCCATTCGCGTGAGGTCCTGCATCGCAGCCTTGACCGTCACCCGCGAAACATCCAGGCAATCCGCCAGCGCCCGCTCGGAAGGCACCGGTGTGCCCTGAGTCAGGCGACCATCGCGGATGGCGTCCGCAACCCATGAAACGACTTTGCCTCGTGGTGATCGAGGGATGGAACGGGTGGCGGGGATGACACTATCCTGAGCAACGGGCATAGCCACAATGCTACCACAATCCCGATGTGTGTCAATACCAAAATCGCTCCAGTGCCAACAAATTCTGGATTGGACTGTTTTTGGATCGGTCGGTGGTTCGGCATTAAAAATGAATCAACCGACGCGGGTAGCGTCGTGGATCTAGGTGGGAACCCCGGCAATTAACCAATGGACCGACGTCTCCAGAAGGAATGTGCACCGCGTCGACCGTTGTTAATACTCGATTGCGCGAAGATGCCGCCTGTGGGCCCACTTAATCGCAGCCTTAGTCCGCCCCGCGACCGTCGTAGCGGCAGTAGCGGTCCACCGCCCATAAGTAGCCGCGGATGGCCTCCAGGCTGGTGCCTGCGGAGATGGACCCTGCGGTATGAATGCTCAGGCCGCCGTCTCCACCCACCGCGGCGAAATCACGCCTCACTTCAGCCACCACCTGTTCGAGCGTACCGTTGCGAAGCGTCATGGGTGCCACCTGCCCGCAGATTTCCGTGCGTGGCATGAGTCGGCGAATGTCCGCGGCCAGAATGTTGGGCCCGAAGTTCACGGCCGTGAAATCCAGTGTGGCCAGCAGCGGTAACAGGTGGCCCATGTCCGAGTCTGAGTGCTGAAACCGCTGATCACCCGGCGCCGAAGCGAAGGTGTTGAACACCTGCCGCATCACCGGCATGCAGAACTCCTCATACATCGCTGGCGAAAGCAAGGCGCAGTTGTCATCCAACCAGCAGAAGCCACGCACCACCGCCCCCTGTTGGGCCGCCAGCAACCGGTGGTAACGCACCAACGTGTCAGCGAGCAGGGCGTAGAACCGATGCATCTCGTCGGGATGGTCCACCAGCCAATAGGCCCAACGTGTGGTGCCAATGACCGAAGTCCCCACCGTGGCAGGCCCACGGCTCCGGGGCGTGACCGTCGCAGGCTGTCCGTTGGGCCCCGCAGGCAAACGCTTCGGCCTGTAACCCGTAGAGAAGACCAGTTCCCGAAACTCCGCATCGCTCAGCCGTTCCACGCGGTCCAGGAGAGCCGTCAAGTCGGCGATGTCATTGTGCGTGCTCTCCAGCCAAGGCGTGCCGCCCTCAATCAACTCCCGTCGGCATCCGAACAATTCTTCGATACGCAGAGGCGACGGTCCTTCCACGTTTTCATTGAACGGCCGCCGTCCGATCACAGGCTCGCAGCGGTCATTGCAGGCACGGTTGATTTGAGCTAGATACGCTGCGTCCTGGTAGTAGCGCACCGTGACGGGCAATCGCATCTCTTCCATCAACCAATGATCATCCACCGCTACGATCGCCGGCGCCCGCGGCTTGTCGGTGCGAAACGGCTTGCCCGTGCTCTGGGCGTTCTCCAACCAGAAGCGATGCAAATCAAGTTCGGTTTTCATCGTGTTTTCATCGGGCCGTTGATCGTCGATCTAGTGGCTCGCGCAACCTCAGCGGCCCCGCCAAGCGGCAGCGTACCACGCATGACCTGCTCAGATTTGACACCAAACATCGCCCCAATTGTCACTTAAAATCGGCATTTGGAGCAAATACAGAGGGGATCAATGCCACTTTGTCAAAGATAGAACCTACGCAAGTGGTTATCAATAAGCCACTTGCATAGATTTTACCGCGATCCGTGAAAACGGAGAGGGTGAGATTCGGATTGCATTTCAGCTATAGACCACGTAAGTTGTTTTATCAAATACTTTTATAATCTTGACGCGGTATGCAAATATTTCCTGGCAAGCTCAAATTTGACACTTAATTTTGACACCGCGAACGCAGCTACTTTTTCCACAACCTTGGCCATCCCGGCTGGCTCGCCCGAGTCGCCTAGGTCATGGCCGCAACTCGAGTTTGGAATTGGTGCAGTTGGCCCGACTCGAGAGTCGCTCCGAAGCTGGCGTGGATGAGAAATTCAACGAGATCACACGAGACTACTGTTGCCGCACCAGCAGCCAGTCGGACCAACGGGTGGCGATGGTGGATCATCCGATTGTGGGCATATGCGAACAGACGTGTTATGAAGTTACTGGACTTCCCAAGGAAGAAATCGCCCACGATCCAAGGCGGTTGACGTACGTGGCCTGCATCCACGGCGGGGTTCAGGGAGTCGTCTCACACCAGATGCTCGAACGAGGCATTCTCGTGACCAACTGGTACGACAGCACGGCCGTGGCGCTGGGCAGTTGGGCTATGTCTTTGCTTCTTGCCATCATGAGCGACTTCCGCGCCCAGGTTCACCTTGTCAAATCCGGCGGGTGGCGATACGAACCTGACCAGTGGCTCCACGATGCGCCCCACTGCGATCTTGATCGGGTCTATGGTCGCACGGTCGAAGGCCTGAAGGTCGGCGTCCTCGGCTTGGGCCACGCCGGTCGCAAGTTCGCCCAGTACGCGTAAACTTTCGATATGCAACTGTGCGGGTTTGATCCATACGCCGCCCAGATAGCTCCTACATTCAACGGGCCGAGCCGCTCGACGAGTTAAATTAAGGATCTTCATGCGTTGTCCTCACCGCCGCACTCATACCTCAGACTCCTCACTCGGTCCCGCGCCTAAGACTGGCTCGCCTGCCCGATGGTGCAATCAGTGGGGCGAAATCCATTATGCCATTCCTTGAACCGCTGATGATCTCCCTCATTCGCGCAGCAGCATCAACGAGACTGCGTTGAGTCAGTCACGATAATGCTCTTGCACAACCTTCGTGGGCGCCGGGGCGGCGACCTGCCCCCAGCCATCTACGCAAGCGCCGGTCGGACCAAGATCGTATTATCTTCGCTGAAAGCATCCGGGCCGTAAAGGGCTCCGCGGCACTAGGCACTATCGGCGGCGAGCGACCAACACCAGCCCGCCGATGGCCAGCAACGCCATCGACGCAGGCTCGGGAATGGAGATGACTCCCGAGAACGGCGTGGATTGCGACCCGGCACCGATGGCTTCGGACACGTTGAAGCTGTAGCTTACCGTCAGTCCATCTTGGAGAACTATCTGCGCTACATCCTGATTGTTTGTGCGAACGTCATTCTTCCATGTGAACGTGCCATTGAGCGTATTGCCCGTGCCACCAGATGGCGGGAAACCGGACGACAGCGGATTCTGAGCGCTCTCGGTCGGTGCCACGACGGACAGGATATCGGCGTTGGAAAATAAGAATTGGCTGTCGAAAGCAGAACTGGAGCCGGTGCCATTGATCGTCGCGTTGTTATCGATCGTTGGCGTCAGCGTACCGAACGGCTGCACCTGCCACATCGGACCAGTGAATCCTCCCTGGAAGCCCCCGACCACGCCGGTATCGGCGGTAACCGAGAATTTGTAGGTGCTGTAGCCCACGAGGCCTTCGGTCGGTGCTGAGTTGATGAACACCGCCAGAGTTCCGAACGTCGGACTTGCCAAAGCCATCACCACACCCATTGCCATTGCTTTGCGAAACATCGTTGATCATCTCCTTCCAGGTAAGAGGCAAACCAATCACGTCAATCTATGGCAGCCATTACGCTGACTGCCCGTTTCATGCTTCATCTTTACGCTGCGGCGGCGGGTTTACGAGACCTGCGTCGCATCAGGAACAGGCCGCCCAGGCCCAACATCGCCAGCGTACTCGGCTCAGGCACGGCACTCACCAGCCCAGCGAACGCCAGAGCCTCGCCGAAGGACATGGAAGGGGCCATGACTCCGATGTTGAAGAACGTCCCGAGTATAGTCAGGTCGTCGAGATCCACCATACCACTGCCGTTGAAGTCGCCGTTCACCCAACTGCCGCCTTGGCCGAAGAACGTGCCGAGAATCGTCAAGTCGTCCAGATCCACGTCGTCGTCGAAGTCGATGTCGCCGAGGATGGAGATTCGGCCTGTCACGGCGTTGCCGTCATACCGCACTGCCGAACCCGCGCTGAAACCGTCGATCATGCCCATCGCAATGCCGTTAATCCTGTCAAAGGCACCGCTGACCCCGCCATTGGCGGTGATCACGGTGAAAACGTCGCCCAAACTGTAGAGTGATGGATCCGTCGAGATCATGTCCATTGTTCCACCGAGCGAAGTGCCGCCGGTGATGGCGAGTTGGTCGTACCCACTACCGGGCACGAGACCGTCCAATTCGATCCGCAGCGTGCCGGTGGATTGCTGCGTGTAGTTGCCGTCGATGGTGAGAATGCCAGGCGAAGCGCCGGGATTGACGAAGCCGTGGTTGATCACGTTGGCGGTAATCGTGCCGCCGGACCCGGATAGCGTGCCCGTGGACCAGACGGTGACGGTACCCGCCCCGCTCTTGGAGATGACTTGGCCGCCATCACTGACGGTCAGCGTGCCGATGCCACCGGCCCCGTTTGTGCCGCCGCCGATATAAACATTCTGCGCGTTATCCCAGATCGACTGGACGCCCGTCACGGTGACCGCACCGGTGGAGCCGGAGCTGTGGCCGAGGTATCCATCGGTACTGCTAACGTGTCCGCCATTCTGCACGGTCAACGTGCCGGTGCCGGAACGTGCAATGATAAGGGAACCACTACTCGACCAGTGGGAGCCCATCCCGCTCACAATCGCCGTCCCGGTGGAACCGGTCAAAAAACCCAAGTAGCCATGGGTGTTGTTGACCAATCCGCCGTCGCAGATATCGAGCGCTCCCTTGCCCACGTAACCGACGTAGAGAGAGTTGTTGTTTATCTGCATCGACGCCGCTCCACTGACCGTCACGGAGCCCTTGGAACTTGAATCATGACCCACAAGGACGTTGCAGAAGCCGGCACTTCTGGTGCTAACGACTTGCCCGCCGTCCAGAATGTTCAGTGTGCCACTGCCGCCAGCACCGACATAGAGGTTGTTGCCGTAGTTCCACATGGCGCCGGCGCCGCTGACGGTCACCATGCCTGAGGCGCCGGAGTGCCGGCCAATAAACCCGTAGGTGCTGGTTACCTGGCCGCCATCCTTGATGTCAAGCGTACCGGTGCCAGAACCACCCACGACCAAGGCAGCGCTATTTATCCACTTGGAGCCGGTGCCACTGACCGTCACCGTGCCCGATGCACCGAGATACATACCAACGCGAGCTTCGATGGTCGTGTAGTAATCGTTGGTATTGACGACCTGCGCGCCGCTCTCGATACTCAGCGTGCCGCTGCCGTAGTGGCCAACATCGATCCCATTGCTGGTTCGCCAAGCGGTGCCCTCGCCACTCACCGTTGCTATACCTGTAGAGCCGGCTTTGTAGCCGAGGAAGCCCGAAAGAGACGCCACAGTAACGCCTTCGGTGATCTGCAGGCTGCCGGTATCGCGATAGCCGGCTCCCAGAAAACCCTCTGTCGTCACATTCAGGTTCAAGGTTCCGCCGGAGCCGAATGTAATAGCTTGTGTAGTGCCGTGAGAGCTGTCGAAGACCAAGGCCGTGTCCAAGACGGCGCCATCAATGACGGTGATCGTGCCGTTGCCGTAGAGGTCGTTGAACGACGCCAAGAGCATTCGTGTTGTAACCAGGCCGCCTGCGTCCACGGTCAGGGATCCGCTACCGTTGAAACCCACATAAAGTGAGGAATCACCAGTCCACTTGGCGTTCGTTCCGCTGACTATTGCCGTGCCAATGGAGCCGGCGTTGTACCCGAGATATGTGGCATACGCATTGGTGACTTCGCCACCATTCCGGATGGTCAACGTGCCATTACCTGAATACCCGATATAGAGCCATTCGTTAGTAGTCCACCTGGAGTCGGCGCCGGCCACCGTCGCGGCACCAGTAGCGCCGACGGCGTGGCCGAGGAAGCTTCCACGTTTGGCACTCACCTGTCCGCCGTCCTGAATGTTCAGTGATCCGCTTCCGCTGTAACCCACGTACAGGTTGTCGCTGTTGGTCCACATGGAACCGGCACCGCGGACGGTCGCTGTTCCCGCGGACCCGGCGTTGTGCCCGAGGTAGCCAATCTTATTGCTCACCTGGCCAGCGTCCTGAATATTCAGAGATCCGCTGCCAGCGTAACCGACTTCAAGCGGGCCATCGCTGGTCCACTTGGAATTGGCCCCCGCCACCGTCGCCGTGCCGGATCCCGAAACAAAAAAGCCAATGAACGCAGCGCCCCCGCTAACTTGAGCGCCGTCGAGGATATTCAGTGTTCCGCTGCCGTAATTACCGACGTAATGCGTAGTGCTACTGGTCCATCTAGAGCCGGTGCCCGCAATGGTTGCGGTCCCGGTGGAGCCGGAGTTATAACCCAAAAACCCGGAGGAAGAGGTGATTGCCACGCCTTCAGCGACACGTAGGCTGCCGGTCCCGTTGTAGCCGACGCCCAGATCCGAGACGCCATCGATTGTCAAATTAAGTGTGCCGCCCGAGCCGAAGACGACGACTGACGTGGGCCCGTGCATGCTGTCAAAGACCAGTTCGGTGTCCACGACGCCGCCTCCGCTAACGGTGATCGTGCCGTTGCCATGGAGGTCGTCCATCGAACTGTACAGTGTTCTGGTGGTGACCAGCCCCCCGTCGGCCACAGTCAGCGCACCGTTACCCTTGAATCCCACATAGAGGGCTTCGCTGTGGATCCACCTGGCGTCGGCACCGATCACGGTCGCCTCGCCGGTGGAACCGGCGCTGTATCCAAGGAAGGTCGTTGCGACGCTGACCTGCGCGCCGTTATGGACGTCTAGCGATCCGCTGCCGTTGTATCCTACGTACAGATTACCGGTGTTGGTCCACGTGGAATCGGCGCCGCTCACCATCGCTGCGCCGCTTGTGCCGACGTCGTAACCGAGGTAGCCAGTGGTATTGCTGAGTTGGCCGCCACTTTGAATGCTCAAAGCGCCGTTGCCGCTGCGGCCGACATAGAGCGCGCCCACGTTGGTCCACTTGGAGCCGGTGCCACTTACCATTGCCATGCCCGTAGAACCGGCATAGTTGCCGATGTAGCCGTCATAGGCATTACTCACCTGTCCCCCGTCGAGGATGCTCAGTGTGCCATCGCCGCGGGCACCGACGTAGAACCATTCGCTGTTGGTCCACTTGGAGCCGGTGCCGGTCACCGTCGCCGTACCCGAGGAACCGGCGTTGTAGCCGAGGTGACCGGAAGTTGATGCTATCTTCAGGCCGTCGGCGATGCGCAGACTACCGGCGCCCTTGTAGCCAGCGCCCATCACTGAGGTGCCGTTGACCGTCAGATTCAGGATACCGCCGGTGCCGAAGGACGACACTGATGTCAGGCCGTTCGTGCTGTCGAAAATCATGTCC
>JBGSTK010000188.1:0-1575 GCA_041736565.1 Phycisphaeraceae bacterium
TCAAATCGCAGGCATGACATTTCCGCCGCACACGGGCACGTAGGCGCCGGTGATGAAGCTGGCCAGGTCGCTGGCGAGGAAGACGACGACGTTGGCGATTTCCTGGTCGTGTCCCCGTCGGCCCAGGGCGACGCGGTCGAGGTACCACTGCGGGGTGTTGTCGCCACTGACATTTTCGCTGATCGTCCAACCGGGGGCGACTTGGTTGACGGTCACGCCACTGGGTCCCACCTCGCGCGCCAACGTACGGAGTACGCCGTCCATCCCGCGCTTGCCCGCCACATAGGCTGATTGCTTGGGCCAGCACTGCATCGCGCACTCGGTGTTGATGCCGATGACGCGGCCCCATCCTCGCTCGACCATTGCGGGAACAAACGCCTGGGCCATGAGCACATTGTGCAGCACGCAGGAGTCGAACTGGCTTTGGTAGTCCGCGACCGGCTGATCGAGCACGGTCTGCCACTGATACTGAATCACCGCGTTGTTGACGATGATGTGCGGCGGACCTAACTCGGCATGCACACGCTCACGCATCGCGGTGATCTGCTGAGCCTCGCGAACATCGGCCTGCACGGCAACAGCGCGGCGGCCCATCGCCTTGAGTTCCGCAACGAGCTTCTCCGCCACGTCCGCTTTGCTGCGGTAATGCACAGCAACATCGGCACCCGCCTGGGCAAGCGTGCGGCACATGACACGCCCCAGTTCGCCCGAGGCACCCGTGACGAGGACAGTCTTGCCCGAGAGATCGATGCTAATCATGTCGAAGTTCCGTTTGAGTCAAGCAGTATCAGGGGCACGAGGCGGTGAACCCGCCATCGACGGTGATGGTCGTCCCGCTGACGTAGCCGGCTGCGGGTGAAGCGAGGAACACGCAGACGCCGCCGATGTCGTGCGGCAGGCCGATGCGGCCGACGGCGACACGCGTCTTGATGTACGCAGCATTCTCCGGCTTCTCCCAATGGTGGGCGGTCATGTCGGTGAGCATGATACCGGGCGCTACCGCGTTGCAGCGGATGCCGTGTGGCCCCAGCGCCAGGGCGAACGCCTTCATCTGCATCCGCAGCCCGCCCTTGCTTGAAGCGTAATCAACCTGCCCCGGGTTGGTGAAGTCCTCGTTGAGCGAGGTGATGAAGATGATCGACCCCCCAGCCTTACGCTCGATCATCCGCGCTGCGACGATCTGGGTGCAGTGGAATGGGCCGACGAGGTTCACATCCAGCGTCTTGGTAAACGTCTCGGGCGACATCTTCATCGCCTCAACGAACGGGCAGATGCCAGCGTTGTTGACCAGCACATCGATGGGCCCCAGGGCCTCCTCGACCTGCGTGACCGTGGCATCAATCGCCGATCGCTTCGTCACGTCGCACGCGACGCCGATGGCCTGCACGCTGAAAGCCGACGTGAGTCGCTGGGCCGCCTGCTTCGCAGCTTCGCCATCGACATCCGCCACCGCCACGCGGTCACTGGACTTGGCAAACGCCTCGGCGATGCCATATCCGATCCCACGTGCCGCCCCGGTTATCAGAACGACCCGTTGTTGATTTTCAGACACCAGAAACTCCTTGGTTACGCCCG
>JBGSTK010000198.1:0-9464 GCA_041736565.1 Phycisphaeraceae bacterium
CGATGACGCCGGTAGCCAGCGGCAGGGCGCGTTGATAGTTGTGCTGTTCGGCGCGCGGGATGCCCGCGCGGCCGTCATTGGCGTGGACGTTGATGATCTTCCCCCCGTCGCCAAGGGCCAAGACCTCCTCGAGCGTGCCGCCGCCGGAGTACCAGTGGAACATATCGAGCACGACGCCCACCTGGCCGGGCAGGCAGTCGACGAGCGGCCGCAGGCCTGTGAGCGTGTGGACGAATGGGTGACGTTTCTCGGTGCGCATATGTTCAGGGCCGAGGAACTCAAGGCCGTAGCTCACCCCGTAGTCGCTGAGCATGCGTGCTACCGGCGTGAGGCGCCGCACATGGAGGGCGAAGTTTTCCTCGAACGCCCGGGCCTCGGAGCCGGGCCAGATGTGGTTGTAGGTGCGGGTGCCGCCAGCAGCCTGCACGATCGGCAGCAGCCGTTGGAGGCGCTCAAGCCCCTCGGAGTACTGCTCGTCCGAACAGACGGCAAAGTCGGCCGGCATCCAGAACAGCCCCCAGCGCAGGTTACGATCGGCCAGTCGGGCTGCGGCGTCGCGTGCCGCGGCGACCGTTGGGAGGTGCTTAAGCTCCAGGTCCACGCCGCCGAAGCCATGCCGCGCCGCCAGATCAATCAAGGCATCCATACTCGGGGTGGAAATGCCAAGGGTACCCGGACTGAGATTGCTGAACATTATGTCTCCGACGAGGAATGGAGTTTCGAATCTGGGTGGCCCTTCTTCCTTTCCGGACTCGCCGACAGGCCAGCCCGAATCATACCCCTATTTGCCACGGGCGGAATGCCCTCCGGTTTCTGCCGGAAAGCTTTCGTTCGACGAACGTCGGGGCGACTCGCCTGGTATAGAAACGGTGTGGCAGAGGTCCATCGCCGAAGCGACCTCGGATACTGGGTTATGACGGTCATGACCAAGTATTTCCTGGGTCCTTGCTCGATCATGGCGGTTTTACTCGACCATTTACTGGGTCGCGCGACACATAGTTGCGGGAATGCTGGCGGAACTTTCCCCCGGCTGGCGCGTCAAAAAGGTAGACTTGATGGAGGAACTTGATGATGAAAAAGTTTTCATGGGCCGGAGTTTTGCTTGTGGGGGTGTTCGCGGCACTGCTGGTGGCGATATTGGGCGGGAGGTTGTTGCGGTCCGCGCCGGCCGAAGCGAGGAAGCCGCAGACCATCGCCGAGCAGGTAGCAACGCGGCCGGCGCCACCCTTGGGGGGTCTGGCTCGGCGATCGGAGCCTGCCGTGATGGGTGAGGATGCCACAGAGTCCTTCTGGGATATTCTCAAGTTGCGCAGCGCAGGGGATCAGAAAGCAGTGCCGGTGCTGACGGAGATTCTGGTCAGCAATGCGGGCACGGGACGGATTCACGGCTATGCGGCAGCGCAGGCGCTGTTTTGCATCGGGGGGAAGGAGGCGGCGGGAGCGCTGGACAGGCATCTGTTTGAGCTTAGCGAGTACAACGAGCAGTTGGCCGGCATGTACGTAGACCATTGGGACATGGCGGAGCCCAAGCGGAGCGAGTTCATCGAGGCGTACCTGCTGAAGAGCATTGGGCGGGAGATCGAGTTGGCGGTTGAAGCCAAGGAGGGTGAGGGCGGGGGGATCGAATTTGCGGTGACGGCCAAGAATGCTTCCGCGGAGCCGGTCGAGGTGTTGGATCCGCTGAGCTGGCGGCTTTATGTGCGTGCGAAGGATGGGAGGTTTGTGGTTCGGCGTGCGATAGGGGTTAAGGAGGTTAAGCTCGAGAATAAACTGCAAGCCAACTGGGTGGTACTGAAGGCTGGGGAAACGCGTAGGGTGACGGAAATCGCGACGGTGAAGTCTGCGGAAGCGGTCCGGAAAATCGACCCGAGACTTCCCAAGGATGTCCCGTTGGTCTTGCAGACGAGCGTAGGGATGTTTTACGTCGATAAGTCCGGCGATTACGAGGCAATCGTGGTGATCGAGCAGACGCCGGTGAAGGGAGGATGGGCGGCGATGCCGAAGCATCCGTGGGTGGGGCGGGCCGTATCGAAGCCGGTTGCGATCCGGTTGATGCCTCCGCTTGGGTCTTCGGATAGGTAGCTACTGCGCTTTCCGTGGGCCTCACGATCTTTGCGGCGAGGGCCTTTTCGTGTGCGACTCCCTCCCCGTTGATCGCTACGGCTGTGTGAAGGCCGACCAAGCGGTTTCTGAAGTCCAGTTCCCTCTCGGACTGTTGTGAAACGCCCAGCCGAACTGCCTCATCGTAACTGCTGGTCTGACAACGAGAACGCCCTCCGGTTTCTGCCGGAGGGCGTTCGTTCGACGAAAGTCGGGGTGGGTGGATTTGAACGCGGTGATCGTAGCCGCCGCATTTGCATGCGGGGCTTCGGGGGGGTTGCGGGAGGTGTTGGCGCGGGAGGGCGTTGTTTACCAAAGCACCGCATGAATATGGGGTGTTGGGAGGGGGGTGAACGTCGCGCGGGCGCTCTTCAGCGGGGCGTTATTATTACTTTCGCGCGAAGGGGGTATTGCGGCTTACGCGGTCGACGATTTCCATGACGGCTAAGGCTTCTTCGAGCTTGATGCGGAAGGGTTTGCCCTCGCGCACGGTCGCGAAGACGTGGTCCCAGATGTGGTCGGGTTGGCAGGCGGGCTGGGGGGCTACGGGGATGTCCTGCTCGATCCAAGGCAGGGGCTCAGCGTTGCCGAAGCCGCTCTGGAGGGGCGGGGAGGATTTGACGGCTTTGATCCGCGGGAGCTTGACCTTGGGGTCGAGGTAACGCAGGTGGATGGACTTATCGCTGGCACGGAGGGCGCCGCGCGAGCCCAGGACCAGTTCCTGCGGTTCGCCGAGGGCGGACCCGCCGCTGATTTCGAGATCGACGACGCGGCCGTTCTTACCGCGGATGAGAATCTTGACGTGGTCTTCAGCGTCACCGGCGGCGGCGATGCAGGCCAGGTGGCTCCAGACATCGGCGACCTCGTAGTTGACGTACTGCAGGGCGTGGTCGATGAGATGCGGGCCCCAATTGAGCAACTGCCCGCCTCCCGCGCTAAGGATGGTCTGCCAATCTGCCCGGCGTTGGTAAGTGTTGCGACGGAGTTTGATGGTGTGAACCTCGCCCAGAAGTCCCTGGTCGATGATCTGCAGGATGTGGTTGAAGGCGGCTTCCCAGCGGCGGTTGTGGCGAACAAAGAGCTTGCCCGGATAACGCTGGGCGAACTTCACGAGCTTGCGTGCATCGGGCAAGTTGGCGGCGATCGGCTTTTCGACGACGACGAGCTTGCCGGCTTTGAGGGCAGCCATGGCGTGATCGGGGTGGTCGGGTGAGAGCGTGGCGATGGAGACGAGTTCGACGTCGGGGTCGGCGAGCATGGCGTCGAGGTTGCGGTAGGTCTTGGCGTTGAACTTGTCGGCGAGCATCTGGCGACGATCCGCTTTGGGATCGACACCGGCGACGATGGTGAATTTGTCGGCACGCTTGGCGAGTTCGGAGGTATGCATGCCCCAGCCTGCGCGGCCGAGGCCGACGATGGCGACGTTGATCGGTTTGGTTGTCATGATGGATGTCCTAAGAGCCAAGGGGAGGATGATATCGGTTTAGGCGGTTGGGGGCTAACGGGGCTGGGTGAGGAAGGCAGGTGCGAGCTAGTTCGGTGCCGAGCCATAATCCGTCGCTGACGCTTCCGGCTCGTCCAGCGACATGGCGTTTGGTGGGGATGCGGGGGGCGTGGTAGACTGGTGGGCGTGAACAGTTCCACCCAAGACCGGGGCTGGGATGCTGTGGATGAACTGTCGCGGTTGGCATCGGCCACTGCGGCAGCCATGACCACCGGCAACGAGCCAAACACCGACCCGCAGTTTCTCTGCAAGCTTTTCGTGCGCTCTGAAATGATGGGCGATATCGAGAATCTCCCCGCGCAGAAAGCCTATGAGCAGATCATCAGCACGACACTGTCCGAGGCGGGCGATGGCGAGGGAAGCCCCGGTGCTCTGACGATCCACCAGGCGCTGCATCATGTTCACACCAACGTCAGCACGCTGGACCGCATTAAGAACATCGCTAAGAAGATCATGACGCCCAAGACCCCGCAGCCGTCGAACGAAGCGGCGCTGGTGATTTACTATCTGGCCATTGGCACCGCACGGCTGCGGCACAATGCGCAGATCACGACGCTCCCCGACCACGCCATCTGCACGGGCTTGAATTGGGCGCATCAGCAATCGTGGATTGATGCGCCGACGCGGCAGTTGACGCAGCGGTGCATGACGCTGCTTCACGGGCTGACGGATCAATCCAATGATTCGAAGCAGCCGCGCGGTAAGCGTGAGCGCGGATGATGTGGCTGCGGATGGCAGGCCGCGATTGACATGTCCGGGGATGAGTTTGACCGGGGATTAATGTGACCGGGGTTAATGTAACTGGGGGTGTTACAGGCTGCGAATTCGCGGCTCTCTTGGTGCCCTATGAAAGACCCAGTTACACCTGTTGACCCTTTGCATCGGAAGAGCGCGTTTACACTTATTGAGTTGCTGGTGGTCATCAGCATCATCGCGGTGCTGGTGGGCATTCTGTTGCCCGCGTTGGGGCAAGCGCGGGCGGCGTCGCGCGATGTCGGTTGTTTGAGCAATCTTCGCACGCTGCAAACGATCTGGGCCAATTACATGGTTGGTCGGGACCCGGTGATTCCGCGCACGCGTAATCCGGCGGCCGGTTTCAACTGGGGGCATGCTCTGACGCAGGTCTACGACAGCGCCCCGACGCTTTATGGCTCACAGTCGACGTCGTTTAACTCCTGCCCGCAGGTGCATCTTCGCTTTGGCGCCGTGGATTATGGCGCGACGTCGCCTTGGGGTTATGGCGTCAACGTCTGGTGGAGCGATGCGGGCACCAATGATGCTGAGCGACTTAACGAAGGCAAAAGCTGGGATGCGGTGAAGAACCCCAGCCGTTATCCGTGGTTTGGTGACACGCACATTTATCAGAACGGTGTGGGCGGCAATTGGACCAGCGCACGCTTTGCGCCGCGCACCGCAGCGGTGGCGGGGCCTAACAAGGGCGTGGGCGTGCATCACAGCGGCGAGAGCAGTGCGAATTTTTCGTTTGCGGATGGGAGTGCCAGGGGTGTGAAGCCGGTGGAGTTTTTAGCGGGGATGGGCACGAATCTTTTTCCGTGGTTTGCGAATTGGTGAGGTTTTTTTGGTAGGTAGCGGAGGCGATTATTGCGCGCGGGGGTGGAGGGGACGGGCGCTATTGGCGCTGGATTTGGGGTTGCGCACCGGGGGCGGGCGCGGTGTCGCTTGGGGTCGTGGGAGTGCGGCGTTGGCGGAGGGGGTCCATGCCGGAGGGCTCGGGGAATGCTTTGGCGGGGTCGAGGCCGGCTTCGTTGAGCTGCGCCAGCATTGGTTCACGCAGGCGGTCGTAACTGCTTTGCCGCAACGGCAGCGGGGTGTTGCGCCAGATGCGCAGGCGGAGCAGGAACGGTGCGCTGGGCGACTGCATGAAGCGGATGTAGGTCTCGGTCTGTATCTGCTCAAACGGCAGCAGGGCCATGCGCTGCTGCGGTGCGATGGGCGTCGCGACGGCCCTGGCCTGGAATCGCTGATGCACAGCCTGCCCCAGTCGCACGTACCGCTCGTAAACCTCCAGGCGGTTGTCCGCCAGGCCCTCCGCAAAGGCGCGCACGAGCGTCGAATCGATGAACTGGCGCGTGAACTCGTCGAGATCGATGTTTTCCGTCAGCTCACCTAGCACGAGATTTTCGAGCGTCTGGGAATATTTCTGCGCTCGTTGCGGGTTGATGCCGAATTTTTCGCGCAGCTTGCGGTAGTAGTCGGTGGCGTCGTTGTCCGGCCCGGGGGCATCGACCGCGCCGTAGAGGTAGTAGAACACGACAGCTTTGAGCAAGAAGTTTTCGTAGCCTGCCTCGTAGGAATCGACGACGCCCTGCCCGCGTTGACGAGCGACATCTTCGAGCGCCAGGAGGTAGGCTTTCTCGTAGGCGGGGACAAACCGCGGGTCGGGCAGCAGATCGATGTGGCCTGAGACGGGGTCGTAGTTGAGGCGGCCACCGTCGGTCAGTGCCTGGAGCGAGTGGATGACGCCGCGGTAGGTGTTGAGCAGGTCGATGCCTTCCTTAACGCGTGAGCGATCCGCCACGACAGTGCCCATGGCGTCCCAGTAGAGGCTGTGCGTCGCGGGATGTCGCCAGTCCAGCGGGCCAAAGCCGAAGCGCGTGTTGGTGCGATCGATTTCGCCATCGGCGTCCACGTCGGATGACAACGGCGGCTCCATGAGGCGAAGCATGAAGGCCGGGTCCATGTTGTAGTCCTGCACCAGCGCTTGCTTTCTCAAGAAAGCCAGCAGAGCCGGCAATAGCTCAGCGTACTGCGGGTTTTCCATGAGCGGCAGCAGGCGACTGTCGTAAAGGTCGGGGCGCTCGCGCAGATTCAACCCCAGCATGGCGGCATCACTGGAGTAGTTGAGCATGAGGATGCGGCCGATCTGCCGCAACAGCGCTGTGTCGAGCTGATAGCCCAGGCTCTGCAACTCCGTGACGAGCGGTTGGAGTTCGGGCGATTGCGCCAGGAGCGCGTTGACGGTAGCAGGCGCGTCGGCGATGGGGCGGAAGGCTTCGACAGCCTCCATGGTGGTGGCACCCTCGATGGGCGCGCCCAGCAGTTCCTGCCACTCCGCAGCCAGTCGCTGCTTGTAGTACCAGTGCATGTCATCGGAGGTTTGGCCGATCTTGTGGAAGAAAATCCAGCCCAGTTCTTTGTAGAGCAGCACACTTCGGGGGTTGACCCGCAGGCCGCGGTTACGCAGCAGGTTGACGCCCTTGCTCACCCAATCCCAGCGTTCCTGAGGCGTGTAGGTGGCGACACTGATGTTGTACGCCATGTTCCAGGCGTTGAAGACCCAGACCTGGGCAAACGATGGCTGGAGCGTGGTGATCCACTCTGAGAGTTGGTTGGCTTCGTGGTAGTTGCCCTCGTCCTTGAGCTTGTTGGCGCGGTACCAGAGGATGTCGGCTGCGAGCCCGCGGAAAGCACCCATCGCAGCGGAAGTCAGCGTGGTGACCATGACTTGGCCCGAGGCCTGTTGCACGGCGAGGTGCGGCTGATCGATCTGCAGCGCCTGACGCTGATTGGCAATCGGTGCCATCAACGCACCGCTCCCCGCCAGGCATAACACCAGGCCCAGCGTCGCGATGATCTGAATGACTCGGTTATGCGTCATGATTCTGCAATGTTCTGCAATCGGATTCGAAGACTCATCAACACACGCGGCCACCGCCGACGGTCCCCCGTGCTTTCTACGCTGAGGTCACCGCAGCAACCTCACGACGGCGGAAGATCAACCACGCGATCACGCCCACCAGCCCCGTCCACAACAGGCCCATCTGCCAGGTGGCATCAAAAACCATCTGGGCCGGCACGAGGCGACCATCAGCCACCATGGCCGAGGGCGAAAATTCTGAGAGCGAAGGAAGCGCCCAGACCACCAGGCTGCCAAAGAGCTTGATGATGATCTTCATGGCATCCCAGACGGCGCCGTCGCCGAGCTTGGCGATCACCTCGGTCGGGACCCACAGCAGCTTGCCCCACGTCGAGAGTTCCGCTGGGGCACTGGCGGTGTAGAACTTCAGCGACTCGACTAAGAATCCGCTGCTGATGCCCACGATGTATACCAGCAGCGACAGTACGCAGGCAACGGCAAAGCCCAGGAACGTCCCAGCCATTAAACCCAGCGCTGCGAGGAACCCCAGTTGCAGCCAGACTATCGCCAGGGCGCGAACCAGGTTGCCCTCAAACGATCCGACGCGGAAGAGGATTTCTAATCCGTCGCCGGGCGGGAAGGTGATGCTGGTGGCGGCCGTCTCGCCGTCGGTCATCAGCAGGCCTTCGCTCTCCGGTGGCGGTTGGGCCATGAGGTTTGCGACGCGCAGGGTGATCTGGCCCTGGTCGTCGATCAGCTGCGTGGGCAGGTCAAGTACGTGAAAAGTGTTGTCAGCCACACGAACGGGTGCGTATGGCCGGTCGTTGATGAAGACTCCGAGATCGACCATTTGATCGGATGGCGCGCGGGAGGCTTTGGGCTTAAAGCGGAGTTGCACCCACGGGCCCTGGGCCTTGGCGGGCGACAGACCGGTAAAGACGTAAACCTGCGAACCGCGGGGCGGAAGTGTGTGCCACTTGGCGATCACCGCGTTGCGGGCTGCATCGCGATCGCGAGGCGCCAACACCTTGGGTGCCTCGTCTGTGCCGTAGGTCTCGGGAAACGCCCGGCGAAGCTGGGCGATGTGATCTTCGAGCATGGCGGCCATGTTCATCTGCGGCCCCGGGGTTGGCCGCGATTGCAGCCGCGCCACGAGCACCTGCTGATCCACAGCCTGGCGGTCGGGCATGTCCCTCGCGGGTTGGGCCTGCATGAACCGCGCAAAGGTGTAGATGCCGCCGCCCGCCACCAGCACCAGCAGCAGGTTCAACAGCGCAATGCCCAGCCACTTGCCCAGCAGATACGAACCGCGACCCACGGGCTTGCTCATCGTCAGGTAAATCTGGCGGTTGTAAATCTCCTGCGTTATGGTGGCGCAGGCCAGGAAGATCGTCATCAGCGACAGCAGCAGGCTGGTGCCCGAAACCGCCCATGACAGAAAAGTCTTGAGGCGATAGTTGAGCAACTCATTGGGGTCAAGCAGCAGCGGCAAAACGGGAATGAGCAGCGCCACACCCACGATGAAAATCAGGGCGATCTTCATGCGAATGGCTTCATCGACCAGCGTGCGGGCGATGCCCAGAACCGGCCAACCCGGCGAGAGAATGAAGCGGATGAATGCCAGTCCCAAAAGGAAGGCTGTGCCCATGGCCCATATGCCCGTCATGGCGATGGCGGAGGGTACTTTGCCGACCCACAGGAGGTAGAGCGCCAGCGCTGCGACGAGGTAGGTGACGCTCAGAGCAGCGCCGATGATGCGCACCGTGCCGATGCGACGCCAGGACCATAGGCCGTAGAAAAGCCATGCCGTGATGAGCACCCCGGCCACGGCCGCGACAGCCTGAGCAGCGCCGCGGGCCTCTTGAAACCACAGCAACGCACTGATCGCCAACCCCAGTGCGTGCAGGGCGACTAAAACCAGCAGCCATTGAATCCATCGGTCACGCTTCATGGCCGTGGGTTACCCTTGGTGTCATCGAATGGGGGGATGTTGCTCAGTGCGTCGAGGAAGGCCCGGTCCGGCTGCTCACCACCGCGGGCTGTGGCGTCAGACGACGAAGGCGGTGGCGACGCGGGCTTATTTTTGCCCGGCTCCGGACGGGGGGCGATCTCATCGTTCTTCCATGACTGGCCCAATCGCTGAATCATCGCCTCCTCGTCTTCGCCCTCTGGTGCCGGTTGCGCCTCTGGTGGCTCTTGTGCTGCGGGCGGTGCCTGGTCGGTTGGCGCTGGCGACTCGGGGGCAGAAGGCTGCGCGGCTGC
>JBGSTK010000199.1:0-33185 GCA_041736565.1 Phycisphaeraceae bacterium
GAATACGCCGTATCGGCTTCGTACTCGATCTCATGCGCCCAGCCTAACAAGCACGGAGCGCCGATAGCTGATTGACCGCTGCCCGCAACGATCGCCGACCAACAACCCGACGCGGGTTGACAAGTTGTGACATAGCTAAACCCGCTCGCGATACGGGTCGGGGCCAGGGGTGTAGTCGAGCGGCTGCCCAAGCTGAGACGGTGAGACACGATTCGCTCCTTTGTTAATTATTGAGACCTATTCTCAACAACGTCAATATTACTGCGATTAATTCTCAATTGCAAAAAAAAGACGACGCCATCGAGGTTTTCCACATCGGGCGCAGCCTCGTTAGAATTGGCCCCGACAGTTTTGCCTTGCGACGGGAAAAACGAGTTCGGCGGATTCGACCATGCCTCGTAGCGCCCGGGTCGGACCCCGGCCCAGCCCGCTGCCCCCCTGCTCATTCCCCAACCCAGCAGCCCCGACTCCCCTGCCGTCCCACCCCATGCCCTGAGCGATCATCATGATTGACATCCCCCAACGAATCCTCCTCGGCCCCGGTCCCAGCGATGTCCCCCACCGCGTGCTTTCCGCCATGGCCAAGCCGACCATTGGCCACCTCGATCCCGTCTTCTTGAGCGTGATGGATGACATTCGCCAAAAGCTGCGAACCGTCTTTGCCACGAAAAATGAGATGACACTGGCGGTCAGCGGCACAGGCTCAGCGGGCATGGAAACCGTCTGCGCCAACCTCATCGAGCCGGGCGATACGGTTCTGGTGGCGGTCAACGGTGTCTTTGGCGGACGCATGGCCGACGTCATGGGCCGCTGCGGCGCCAAGGTCGAAATCTTCGAATCGCCATGGGGCACCGCCTTCGATCAGCAGACGCTCATCGACAAGATCCGCAGCATCAAGCCCAAGGTCTTTGGCATCGTCCATGCCGAGACCAGCACCGGGGTACTGCAGCCCGTGGACAAGTTGGGCCAGGCCGTTCACAGCGTGGGCGGATTGTTCCTTCTCGACTGCGTCACCAGTCTCGGCGGCGTGCCGGTGGAGATCGACGCATGGGGTGTGGATGCGGCTTACAGCGGGACGCAGAAATGTCTCTCTTGCCCGCCGGGGCTCTCCCCCGTCACGCTCTCGCCGTTGGCGGTGGCGTGTCTCGATGGCCGCAAGACGAAAGTGCAGAGCTGGTATCTCGATTTGTCGATGGTGCGAGCTTACTGGGGTGGCGAACGGGCCTATCACCACACGGCCCCTATTAACATGCTTTACGCGCTTGATGAAGCACTGACCATCGTGCTCGAAGAGGGGCTCGAAGGTCGTTTCGCCCGGCACCGTGCAGCGCATGACCTGCTGCGTGACGGCCTGGCGGCAATGAACATCGAATATGTCAGTCAGCCCGGCCGCGGCCTGCCCATGCTCAACGCTGTCAAAATCCCCCAAGGCGTCGATGACCTGACGGTACGCAAGCAACTGCTGGCCGACTACGGCATCGAGATCGGCGGCGGCCTGGGTGCATTTAAGGGCAAGGCCTGGCGCATTGGCCTCATGGGCCATAGTGCCTCTCGCCGCAATGTCGCCCTGGTCCTGGCGGCCCTACGCGATGTCCTCCGGTTGGACACTGCCGCCGCAATCTCGTAGAATCCCGGCCCCAAGCCTTTAGGGCTCGTAGCTCAGTTGGTCAGAGCGCACCGCTGATAACGGTGAGGTCGGAGGTTCGAATCCTCCCGGGCCCATTCCCTTCGTTTGCAGCCCGTTGCAGGCGTACGCAGCTTCGAGCACCCTATCACGAAATGCCTTGTTTTCAGGCGTTTCCGCAATATCATCCCAAACGCCCTGCGTTGCGTTGCACTCGTCCGCAGCCCCCTGCTGCACCGGATTCTGCACCGCTTTTGGCAACGGCTCGACGGCCCGTAACCAATGGTCGTCAGTGACCTGCAGGTAGTGTTCTTGCGCCACCCGCTCACTGTTGCCCAACCACTCGCAGACCGCCTTAAACGGCAAGTAGTCCTCCAGCTCCGTCTGGCAGGTGCTGCGCAGGTTCTGGAACAGCTTGGGCCATGGCGTCAGCCCGGCCCGACGGATGATCCGCTGGAGCTGCGTCCGCAGGTTGTTGTTGTGACGGTAGCGCGTCACGGCATGGACGGCCCCGGGTTCAGCCTGCTCGAAGGCCTCGCGCATATACGGCAGCAGGCGAGAGAAGATCGGCACCCATCGCTCGGCTTTGCCTTCGTGATGCTCGGTCTTGGGACTGTGCACCAAGAACCGCTGGCGGTCCCAGTCAACGTCGCACCAACGCAGCCCGAGGATCTCGCTGGGACAGCGCAGACCTGCGAAGCGTGCCAGTGCGAAGATCAAGCGCCACTCGGCGTCTGGACACGCTGCCAGCACCTTCTCCGCTTCGTCCAGCGTGACCATGTAGGACCGCTGCGAATTGCCTCGCACCTGCGAAGGAAGGCCCGCGAAAGGGTTGGAGTCGATGAGCCGCTTGCGGATGGCCGCGTTGAAGAACTGTCGAGCAATCCCGCAACGCCGCCGCGTCGTGTTCTCGCGCAAGCCTGCTGCGATGAGGAACAATCGGAACGCGTCGGCGTCGCCAGGTGTGATCGTCCGCAGTGGCCGGCTGGCTCCGAGGTGATCGACCAGACAGCGGCGCGTGTGACCGTACACCGTCAACGTCCCCGGCTTCACATCGATGCGCCCGGCAATGTAGTCGTCGACGAACGCCGCCAACGTCGTGACACGGCGCCGCGGAATAAGCCCCACTGCGGCAAGCTTGTCGTTCATCACGTCATCCACCGACGCCAACCACCTGGCGGTCTCATCGCGTGGCGTACCGCTCAAGATACTCGCCGAGACCAAGTCATCGACTTTGCATTGCACCGCCTCGGCCTGTTTCCGAGTGCCCACGCCCAGACGGATGCTGCGTCGCTTGCCATCGCTTCCGATGAACTGGATCGTGTGGCGGCCGCCGGGTTGTGCAGTGATGCTCGACATCGTGCGGAGTCCTTACGCTGCCCTTGTTTCCTGTGCCCGCTTCACCCAATCGCGCAACGCTTCGGGATCGTAACGCACCGATGCAGTGCCGATCCGAACGCAAGGGATGTCGCCGCGCTTGCTCAAGTCGTGCAGCTTGCGCGGGCTGATGCCCAGCAGCTTGGCCGCTTCATGACGATTCATCAACCGTTCGCCAGGTGCCATCATTCGCCGCCTTTCGTGTCATGCTCCGTTGTGAGCCTCGGCTTGTTCATCCACGCGTGATACTGCTTCACCGTGCATCGCAGCACCACTTCGACCTGTCCATCGTCATCGTGCTGCAGGAACTCGGCCATCCTGCCCGACTTGAAGACTTCCCGCAATTGCGACGGGTAACCTGTCAGGCGGAGGAACTCCCAGTAGTCCACAGGAGCGTCGGGGTTGTTCAGTGCCCGTTCGGCCAGAACCGTCAGCGCTTCGCTGCGATTCAACTCGTGGCGCGCGGCAAATGCATCGATGCGTTTGAGCACGTTCGGATGGATGGTCACGCTGGTCGTTGTTCTTGCCATGTTGAGATTATACCATGATTGCAATGCTTGTCAACAGCCAATAGGCCCTCGATTTTCAGCTCTCTGCGATTGCCTTTTCGGCCCCAGATTCGCCCGTTGATGTCGTTTGGTTTTTGTTAGGTCTGCCCCCCCTTTTAGTGGGGGGGGGCAACTCTGCCCCCCCTTTCCGACCGACCTGCGATGAACGCGAGCCGGTCGCGGCGAAGCCGCTGAACCGGCTGCGCGTGCCATCGCGGCTGGTGGTGTCCTGATCGTCTGGCGTGGTCTGGGCGTGGCCTGCTCGCGTCCGAGCCTCGATGGCGGCGTCGATGTGTCCTACGTCGTTGGCTCGGCTCGCAGGGGCCTCTGCGTCCGGCCCCTTGACCCGGGCCGCCCCCTGGAAGGGCTCTGGGGCCATGCCAGGATCGGACGTCGCAGAAGACCCGTACGACGCACGGCGCACGAGATCGAGAACTGCGGAACGATGCCCGCGATCAAGCGTGGCCCAAGCCCGGACGACTTCGACCAACTCGGCATCGACTGCACCGGATTCTGCACCGCCCAATTCGGAAATCCGCTGTTTTTCGCCGCGATTGTGGACCTGTTCGAATCCTCCCGGGCCCATTGACAAATCTTTCCGGCTCGACCTATGCAACGCTGCGCGGCGTTGCGTTTTTTTTGGGTGCCGAGTTCTTCGACGACCCCTCACCACGCCGAGACCATCGGCGCGCCGGGTCCCCAGACCGGCAGGGCAAGCCGTCGGGGCGATTGCACTTGCGGTGCTGAGTCGATCATCCCCTGCCGCTACGGCTTGGGGATGCCTGTGAAGGGGCTGGAGTCGGGGGCGAAGGTATCGGGGGGGACCGCGTCGCTCCAATCGCGCGTGGCGTAGTCGCTGAAAGTCAGGCCAAAGAGGATCGCCAGCCAGAGCAGCCCGGCACCGGCGAAGATCCACGTCAACCTGCTTGCGAATTTGACGTGCATGAAATACAGCACCACCAGCACAGCCTTGGTCGTGGCGATAGCCATGGCCACGGCGGGGCCGAAGGGCCCGAGGGTGCGGAATGCGATATCCACCGTCGCAAACAGCAGGATCAAGAGCAGCGCGAAGACCACGAAGTAGGTCGTGTTGAGCCCGCCATGCTCCGACATCTGGTCGTGAGGCTGGCCTTGTTGCGGGGCTTTGTGGTTGGTGTGGGAACTCATGAGGATCGGTCCATGAGGTAAAGCAGCGGGAAGAGGTAAATCCAGACGATATCGACGAAGTGCCAGTAGAGGCCGGTCATCTCGACGAAGTTGGAGCCGTCGCCTAGACATCGGCCCTGACTGACGCGGAAGACCAGCCAGAGCATGACACCGGCTCCGATGATCATGTGCAGCGCGTGAAGGCCCGTCAGGGTGAAGTAGAAGCCGAAGAACAACTGCGTACGGATTTGGAAGGTCGGCAACGCTGAGGCGTTGAGGTGCCCCTCGGCAGTCATCACGCCAGCCTCGGTCATGAGTTTTACTTCAGCATCGTCAGGATGATGGAGCCATGGCTCAAAGTTGTAAGTGGCACCGGGTACCAGGTGGTGGTTCCACTTGCCGGCATATTCGTAGGCCTTGACGCCCAGAAAGGCCGTGCCGAGGAACATCGTCAGCAGCAACATCAGGAGCGTGAGTTTGCGATTGGCGGCTCGGGCGAAATGCACCGCCATCGCCATCGACAGACTGCTGCAGAGCAGCACCGTGGTGTTGATGGTGCCGACCTTCCAGTCTAGTTGTCTTGCCGCGATGTCGAAGGCCACCGGATACTTGGTGGTGCTTACGACAAACGCCACCAGCAGGCCACCGAAGAACATGACTTCGGTGACTAGAAAAGCCCACATGCCCAGCGTGTGGGCCTCGTGCTGCTGATCGAGGTCATCGAAGTGGTGCGCCAGTGCCGGGTTCGCATGGGCACCGGCATGGGCACCGGCAGAGGCACTGCCGTGGGTGTCGATGGCGCTGGGCGCGACGGGTGATGAACTACTCATGTCGACTGGCCCCCCTGCGGATGGATGATGTCATATTCCTCGTTTTCCTCCACGTCGTAGGCATAAGGCGGCTCATCGACGATGGGCGGCTTGTCGAAGTTGAACGTGGGCGGCGGGGAAGTGGTCTGCCACTCAAGTCCCGTGGCACGCCATGGGTTGTTCCCCGCCAGCGGGCCCTTGAAGAGCGAATAGAGCAGGTAGGTGAAGGGGAAGATATACGCGGCACCCAGCACGGTGGCACCGGCGGTGGACAACACGTTGAGCACCTGGAATTCCTGAGCGTATTCGTGATATCGGCGAGGCATGCCCAGGTAGCCCACGACGAACTGCGGGAAGAAGGTGAGGTTGAACCCAATGAACATGAGCACCGCGGAGAAGACAGCCCATCGCTCGTTGTAGAGGCGGCCGGTGATCTTGGGCCACCAGAAGTGCAGCCCGCCCATATAGGCCATGACCGACCCGCCGACCATGATGTAATGGAAGTGGGCGACGATGAAGTACGTGTCGGTGACGTGGAGATCGACCGCCAGCGCCGCCAGGAACAACCCCGTGAGTCCGCCGATAGTGAACAGCCCGATAAAGCCAAAGACATAGAGCATCGGCGTGGCGTAGCTGATGCGGCCCTTGTAGAGAGTGAAGGTCCAGTTAAAGACCTTGATGGCTGATGGCACCGCCACAAGGAAGGAGAGAATCGAAAAGACGAAGCCAGCGTAAGCCGACTGCCCGCTGACGAACATATGGTGGCCCCAGACGAGGAATCCCAGCACAGCAATGGCCAAACTCGAAGCGGCGACGGCGGCGTAACCGAACACGGGCTTGCGCGAGAAGCAAGCGACCAGTTCACTGATGACGCCCATGGCGGGCAGAATCATGATGTACACAGCCGGGTGCGAATAGAACCAGAAGAGATGCTGGAACAGCAGTGGGTCGCCACCCTTTTCGGGATCGAAAAAGCCGATGCCAAAGACCTTGTCGATGGCGACCATGGCGATGGTGATGGCCAGCACCGGCGTGCCCAGGATCATGATCAGGGCTGTGGCGTAGTGAGCCCAGATAAACAGAGGCAGGCGAAACCACGTCATACCTGGGCAGCGCATGGTGTGGATGGTGACGATGAAATTGAGGCCAGTGAAAATCGAAGAGAAGCCGGTGATGAGAATACCGGTGCCCATGAGGACGACCGCGGAACTGGAATAGACGGTGGAGTAAGGCGTGTAGAACGTCCAACCCGTATCGACGCCGCCGACGAGCATGGCCGCCAGCGACAGAATGCCGCCGAGCATGTAGATGTACCAACTGGCGAGGTTGATCTTGGGAAACGCCATGTCCTTGGCACCGATCATGATGGGGATGAGGAAGTTACCCATGATGCCGGGGATGGCGGGGATGAGGAAGAAGAAGACCATGACCACACCGTGAACGGTGAAGGTGCGGTTGTAGGTTTCGCTGGTAGTCAGATCACCGGTCGGGGTGAGCAGTTCCCATCGCAGCATGCCCGCGGCAGCACCGCCCACGAAGAAGAAGAGCGTCACCGAGATGAGATAGAGGATCGCGATGCGTTTGTGGTCCACCGTCAGCAGCCACGATTTGATCGTGTTGCCGGCAGCGAGATAGTCCCGCCGAGGTAGTGAAGGATGAATGTCGAGTGTGGTCACGATGAACACCTGGTGCGTATTGTGGGTCGTATCGGTCGGTCAAGGTCGAAAACGGAATCGCGGCTTCATGGGTTTTGGGCGCCGGTGCCGGTGCCGACGTCGGCGCCAGGTTCGACTCCTGGCTGGCCACTAGGCTGACCACCCGGTTCGCCGCCTTGGTCATCGGCGCCGAGTGATTTGATGTAGGCCACGAGTTCGATGAGCTGGTCAGCGTTGATCTGGCCCTGGTACGTGGGCATGAGCGTCGGCGTCGGATACCCGGCGACGATCTTGGCATTAGGATCGAGAATCGACTCGCGGAGATAGTTTTCGTCGGCGGTGACCACCGTGCCGTCACGCAGTTTGACGGGCTTGCCAAAAAGACCTTCGAGTCGCGGCGCCCGAAGCGCTGACGTCGGCACGTGGCAGGCATTGCATCCGAGTTGGGCAAAGGCACCCGAGCCGGTCTGGCTCAGTGGCGCGAGTCCCCCGCCCACTGCAGTCGAAATCGCACCGGCATCCTGCCCGCCCCGCGCCAGCCAGGCTTCGTAATCGGCAGGCGTCATCACCACCACCTTGCCGACCATGCGCGAGTGATCCAGGCCGCAGTACTCCGCGCAAAACAAGTGGAACTCGCCGGTCTTGGTCGCCTCAAACCACAGCGTCGTGAATCGTCCCGGCAGGACGTCCTGCTTGACGCGGAAGGCCGGGATGTAAAAGCTGTGGATCACATCCTGTGACGTCATGATGAGTTTGACGGGCTGGCCCATCGGGACGTGGAGCGTGTTGATTTCGCTTTGCCCGCCGGGATGCATGATCTTCCACATCCACTGTTTGCCCACGACATAGATGTCCATGGTGTCGGCTGGGGGCCTCACGGCATGGAAATACACGCCCGCCGACCAATAGAACAGCGCTAGGCCGATGACCGTGGGCACGCCGATGAGAAAGACTTCGAGCATGGCTGACCCACTACCGGCACGCTTGCGCACCACCATGCGGCTGCGGTGATACTTGATGGCAAAGACGGTCAGCAACGTCGCAATAAGGACTGAGAAGAAAAGCGAGATCGCAATCAACGCGAAATAGACCGCATCGATCTGGCCGGCGATGGTGGAGGCGGACTCCGGAAATAGCGGAAAATTGGACATGGTTAGGCGATCTCGTCCTTATTGGGCCCCGAGGCTTGGGCACCAGCTTGCGAGGCTGGATCGGGCAAAGCCCGGCGATGGCCACGCTCGTAACGCACCAGCATGAATATCCCACCCGCCAGGCCCAGCACTGTCAGCAGGCCCGCCACGCGCAGCACACCGGCGATGGCAAAGGTGTAGCGTCCAGTCGAGGGGTCGTAGTGGAAGCAGCGAAGGAGAATCTGATCCGTCGGTGAGCCGATCTTTTCCTCAGCACTCTCCACCAAGCCCAGGCGTACATCGCGCGACGGGTATTTGACGCCGTAGAAGTAACGCGAGAGCACGCCGCCGGGCGTGAGGATCATAATCCCGCTGGGGTGGGCATACTGTTGCGTCGGCTCATCCCACGCGTAGCGAAAACCCACCGCATCCGCCACGGCTTTGACCTGGCTTTCATCGGGCGACGTCAGCAGATGCCAGCCGGCGGCTTGTTCAGGCTTACCCAGCGCAGCGAGAATCGTCTCCTTCTTGTCGCGGGCCAACGTGGGCGTTTCCTTCGGATCGATGCTGATGAGCACAACCTCGAAGTCCTCGCCCGCCACCAGCGACACCTCGCGGAGACTGTCGATGATGCCGTTGATGATCATGATGCACAGGCCGGGGCAGCGGTAGTAAACCAGACCCAACAGCACGGGCTTGCCGTTGAAATATTCGACGAGACGGACCTCTTTGCCGGTCTCATCCACGAAGACGGTTTCAAGGGGAATGGTGTCGCCCAGATACTGGTCAAACGCGACATCGGACAGTGCCTTGGGTGGCTGCATGGCGGGTGGCCGCGAGAACAACTGGGCCGAGGCCGTCGCAGGACACAGCGTTAACGCCAGCATGGCAACAGCCAGTACGGCCGCAGCCATGGTGAACCTCGTGATGGCGAATTTTCTGCAATTCATGGCAACTCTCCGACACGTCGAACAGGCGTCCTGCAAATCAATGCTGCGAATTAGGCTCGCACATCAGTCCTGCGATTCAGTAAGGGTCTTGGGCACCGGGCGCCAACGGCCCGGGGCGAACTAGATCGCCTTTCTGCAGCAGCAACTCCATGGCTCTGGCCACGGGTATCCGCGCCACGCCAGCCTCCTGATCAACCCAATCGTAGGATGTCAGAATCCGATCCTCACGCTGACGCAGTTCTGCGATCTCCAATCGCTCATCAACCTGCAGCCGTGGTGCGGTGGTCGGGGCGGGCACGATGACCAGCGGGGACATCGCCACATCGCGCTTGGCGCTGCGCTCCGAGAGGCTGCTGAAAAATAGAACCATCACCAGCATGACCAGCGCCACAGCCGCCAGCAGACCAGCCCCCATGACCACCAGCACGGTGGTGTTGGTGGTTTCACCTGCGTGGAACTCGGTTTCGAGCATGGATGGCGGGCTGTGATGCCCTTTCTTGTCGCTCATGGCTTGCCCTCCATCGCCAGGGGACTATGGTGATCGTGTGGATCGCGGTCAACGCTGCCGTGTGTTTCGGTCGTCACGGGTATGCGGTGGTCAAGCCGCGCCATGGCTTGGGGCGTGAGCAGCGGCAGTTTCCGCAGTCGGCCCAAGAAGACAAACGCCCAGACTCCGCCCAGCGCCAGCCAGACCGCCACATCCACAGCCGCCGGCCACACCACCTCGCGGTTAAACGCAGGCGCCACCAGCCACATCAATTCCAGCAGGTGCGTCAAGAGGAGCAGCAGCGCCACGCCAAACACGAACCGGGGCTTGCGATTGCTTCGCCGAGGTAGAAGCAGGGCAAACGGTAGGACGAAGTAAAAGACGATCAACGTCACGGCCACGATATTCCAGCCCGTATGGGTACGGGGCAGATACCAGATGATTTCTTCTGGCAGGTTGGCATACCAGATGATGAGAAACTGCGAGAACGCGATGTAGGCCGTCAGGCATACAGCCATGAACATCAGCTTCGCCATATCGTGGAGGGTGTCGAGGGGCAAGGTGACTTCCGTCGGTCGTCGCCGCGTGGCCCATGTGAGGACCATGATGGCGATGCACAGTGCTGATAGCACCTGGCCGATGATGAGCACGAGGCCGTAGATGGTGCTGAACCAGTGCGGTTCGAGGCTCATGACCCAATCCACGGCGGCAAAGGTCATGGTGGCGGCATAGAGAATCAGGCCGGGCGCTGCGATACGTGACAGTCGCAGGCCCAGGGCCGGGTCGCAGGTCTGACGATAGCGCTCGCCCCAGGTGATAAGCAGCCAACCTCCGATGATCCAGACAGCGAAGTAGATCACCGTGCGGATAACGAAGAAGGGCACGTTTAGGTACGCGGCTTTATGTTGCAGTACGGGGTCCGCGGCAACGACGGCTTCATTGGCCCATTCATAAAGCGTGGTCATGCCCACGAGGATGGGCAGGAAAAGCACAGCCATCAGGGGCAGCGTACTCACCGCGGCTTCGAACGGGCGGCCCATGGCCGTGCCCCAATGCCCACCCGTGAGGCGATAGATCATCAACATGCCCGCGCTGCCCAGCGGCACACCCAGCCAGAATAAAAATGCCAGCAGGTAGGACTGATAGAAGACCTCGGGCATCATCAGCACCAGCACGATGCAGGCGATGACGCCCAGCCCCCCCACCACCAACGCCAAACGTTGAATACTGCCAAGTTGTTGATTCAGATTGCGCTCCATCATTGGCCCTCCGGACTGGTCGTGGCGTCGTGCGGTGACGAATGAGTTGTGCCGGTGGGCTTTGTCGTATCGCCAAGCGCTTTGACGTCCTGGGCGTCAAGCACGGCCATATCCGCGTGTTGCGACAATTGCAGCGCTCGGACATAAAGCACAATGGCCCAGCGATCCTCGGGCGCGATGCGAGACCCAAACGGCAGCATCTTGCCAAAGCCGTTGGTGATCACATCGAAGATATGCCCGTCGGCTACGGCCCGCAGCCGATCTTCCGTCAAGTTGCCAGGTTTGGGGAACCCGCGTTGGAAGATCATGCCATCGCCCACGCCCGTTTGCCCATGGCAAGGCGAGCAGTGAATGTTGTAACGTTCCTGACCCCGCAGCAGCACCGCGGCGTCGAGTTTCATCGGGGCGCGAGCCACGGCCATGCCTTCCGCATCACGACCGGTGTGGAACGGGTCGGTGGTGTGGCCGAGTTGACCCCGCGCTATGGTCCCTTCGACCAGCGGCCGCGATGAAGCGCCGTCTTCGAAAAAGGCGCTGGGCTCAAGGGGTTTGACCCTCGCGCCATCGCTCATGTTGTCACAGCCCGCCAGCAACAGCAAAGCAACAGCCACGGCCACGGTCGAAACCGCAATGCGCGACCAGCCCAACAGGTGACGAGCGTCTTGTGAAGTTTTACGCCGGGACAACGGTCACCTCCTTGGCGCCGAGTCTGGCAAATAGCGCGTGAATTTCATCGTGATTGAACATGGGATCAGTTGCTTCAATGGTCAGGAAGAAGCTGCTTTGCGATGCACGGTCGAAGGATGGGACGTTGAAGAGCGGGTGATAGAGCAGAGGCAGGCCGTTGCGAAGAATCATGCCGAAAACGGCGGTGATACCAGCCGCCAGGATCGCACACTCGAAGGTGACGGGCATGAACATCGGCCAGGAGTTGAGCGGCTTTCCGCCGATCTTGACGGGGTAGTCGATGACAGCCGCGAAGTACTGCATCATGAACCCGCCAACTGCTCCGGCGATGGCGGCTGCCAACACCATCCAAGGCAGGCGTGTGGGTCGGGCGGCGAGCATTTCGTCGAGTTTCTCAACGGGGTAAGGAGCATAGGCATCCGTCGCGGTGTAACCGGCATCGGTGACCGCTTTGGCGGCTGCCAACAGACTCTCCGCATCGGCGAACTCCGCCAGGATGCCGTAGGGCTTGTCCGTCTCGACTTGAGGTTGTTCCAGTGAGTCGTGCATCACGATGTATGCCCCCCACTTGGCGTGTTGTCTGGCGAGTCAGGCGTCTTGGCGGGGTCCGCGTGCGTGCGGGCGTGAGACTGATGCGCCACCAACTCACGAATCTCGAAGATCGAAATCATCGGCAGCAGACGCATGAAGAGGAACAGGAGGAAGAAGAACAGACCGATCGTTCCGAGATACGTCGCCCAGTCCCAGACCGTGGGGTAATACATGCCCCAGGACGAGGTCAGGAAGTCACGATGCAGACTGGTGATGACGATGACGAAGCGTTCGAGCCACATGCCCACGTTAATGATGATGGCGATGACCCACAGGATGTAGGGGTTGCGTCGAACCCAGGCTGACCAGAGCAACTGCGGGATGGCGATGTTGCAGAGAATCAGCGCCCAGTAGTAGGCGGCATAGGGGCCCTTCCAGCGGACTTGGAAGAACATGTCCATTTCGTAGGAGTGGGCGCTGTACCACGCCATGAACAATTCCATGACGTAACCGTAAGCGACGATCAACCCGGTGGCCAGCATGATCTTGGCCATGTTGTTGAGATGTCGCGCCGTGATGAAGTCGTGGTAGCCGAAGATCGCGCGAACGGGAATGACCAGGGTCAACACCATGGCGAAACCGGAATAAACAGCGCCAGCGACAAAGTAGGGTGGGAAGACCGTGGTATGCCAGCCGGGAAGGATCGAAACGGCAAAGTCGAATGACACGATGGTGTGAACTGAAACGACCAGCGGTGTGGCAAGACCGGCCAACAGCAGTGTAGCGGTGGTGTAGCGATGCCAATGCCGGGCACTGTTGCGCCATCCCAACGCCATGATGCCGTAGAGGACTCGCGCCACCCGGTTGCGGGAGCGGTCCCGAAGCGTGGCGACATCGGGAATCAGTCCGACGTACCAGAAGAGCACCGAGATCGTGGCGTAGGTGGTGACGGCAAAGACGTCCCAGACCAGCGGGCTGCGAAACTGCGGAAACTGCAGCCCCAGCGTGTTGGGATAGGGCATGATGTAGTAGAACTTCCAAATGCGGCCCAGGTGCAGCAGTGGAAACATGCCCGCGCAGGCCACGGCGAAAAGCGTCATGGCCTCGGCGAAGCGATTGATGCTCGTGCGCCACTGCTGGCGAAACAGCAAGAGGATGGCGGAGATGAGCGTACCGGCGTGGCCGATGCCGATCCACCACACGAAGTTGACGATGGCGAAACCCCACGCCACCGGGACGTTGATGCCCCAGATGCCCACGCCCTTGTAAATGAGCATGGCGGTGGACAGCAACAGCAGATTCAGCAGCGCGAACGCCGCAGCCACCGCCAAAAACCAGCCTTTGGGCGTGGTCGGCGCTAACTGGAAGCCGGTAAGCTTCTCCGTCACCGACTCCAAGTCGTGCGACGGATTCACCAGCGGAAGGTCAGGGGTGTGAATCGACTGCGTCATGGCTACCTTGATCGCTTGGGGGCCAAGCCCCGGCCTAAGGCCGTTAATGTTGCGCGGCTCCACCCGCCGGGCTCTGCGGCGCGAGTTTGGGATTCAGGTTGCGGATTCTCGCCAGGTACGTCGTGCGCGGCTTGGTATTGAGTTCCGAGAGCAGCCCGTATGCGTGCGGCTGTTTGGGCGCTTTTTCCTGACTCACCCGCGAGGCCGGATCGTTGATATTGCCAAACACGATGGCCTGGGTCGGGCACGAAGCCTGGCACGCGGTGACCACCTCGCCATCATAGATCTCACGGCTGTCCGTGCGGGCATCAATGTCGGCCCGGCGAATGCGCTGGACGCAATAGGTACATTTCTCCATGACGCCCCGCTGCCGGACCGTCACCTGCGGGTTCTGCATCAGTTCCAGGCTCGGTGCCATGGGTCGCTGATATTCCAGGAAGTTGAAGCGGCGAACCTTATAGGGGCAGTTATTTGAGCAATAGCGCGTGCCGACGCAGCGGTTGTAGGTCATCTCGTTGAGACCATCATCGCTGTGCGTCGTGGCACCGACGGGGCAAACGACTTCGCAGGGGGCGCTTTCGCAGTGCATGCACGCCACGGGCTGAACATGACTCGCGTCGGGCTGATGTGCATCACCCTCGAAATAGTGATCGATTCGCATCCACTGCATCTCACGGCCGTTGCTCACCTGCTCTTTGCCCACGACGGGGATGTTGTTCTCGCTCTGGCACGCGATGACACAGGCGTTGCAGCCCACGCATGACGTCAGGTCAATGCTCATGCCCCATTGCGTGCCTTCGTAGGTAAAGGGCTCGTAAAGGGTGAGGGGAACCCCGTTTTTCTTTTGATGGCCATGGGCGGTGATGTGTTCCGGATCATGGATGAAGTCCAGCAGCGTGCCAGTGCGGACAAAGCCGCGGCCCTCCATGGAGTGGTGCATCTGCGTGGTCACGAGCTTGTGGTTGAGGCCGGTCTTGCGCCATGTGACGCCCGACTCATGCCAGGGCGATGTCGCCGACCTGAGCAGGTAAGCATTGAAACCCACGCCCGTGCCCACCTCGCCGGCACGGGTGCGGCCGTAACCCAGCGGCAACGTCACACAGTCATCGGCGTGGCCTGGCGTAATCCAGACCGGAGCATCGACGCCACGCGTGCCAGCGCTGAGGTGCATGACCTCGCCGTTGACCAGTCCCAGTCGCGCTGCGGTCGCGGGGCTGATATGGGCGGCATTATCCCAAACGAGTTTCGTCACGGGGCGGGGCAATTCCTGGAGCCACGCGTTGTTAGCGTAGCGCCCGTCGTACACCGCTGTATCAACCTGGAAACTCACCTCCAGCGTGTCGGAGCCTGTGGGCTTCGGATCGGCAGCCGCCCATGCGCCCACGGGCGCCAGCGTCACCTGCCGCACTTCCGCTGCGGAGTTTTCGATCACCCCATCATGCAGCGCTTTACGCCACGCGATTTCAGAATCCACACCGCCCCATCGCTTAAGCCAAAAGTCCTTAACCACGCGTTGCGAGGATCGGCGACCATCGCCCAGAAGCAACGCCAATAGTTCATGCGGGCTGCGGCCCTGATAAAGCGGCGCGATCATCGGTTGAATCAGGCTGACAGTGCCGTCGAACGCCCGGGCATCGCCCCAAGTCTCAAGCTCATGTGCCAAGGGAATATGCCAGTGGGATTGAAACGCCGTTTCATCCTCATACAGGCCCATGTGAACTCGCAGCGGCACCTTCTTAAGTGCACCGGCAAAATCAATGTCGCCCGGAGCGTTGTGCAGCGGATTGGCACCGATGACAATCAGCGTGCTCACCTGCCCCGCCTGCATGTCGGCCACGAGCTGCGTCAACGACTCAGCATGTTCCACGGGGAACGCGTGAACCGGCTCGATAAAGGTCACTGTTGAACCGACAGCGTTGAGCTTGACATTGATGGCGTGGGTCAAGGCCTGAACGCGCGGCGAAGCGGATTCCCCAGCCACGACCAGAGCCGTGGCGTTGCCCGCTGCCGCCTGCAAGTCTTCGGCCACGGCTGCCAGCCAGTCGGCATCCAAGCCCTGGGCATCAGCCGCGCCGCCACCACTAACCCCAAGCTTCGCCGCCAGAGCCCCCACAAACCGCTCGATATCACTGGGCTTGAGCGCCAAGCGGTGATCGGCCACTGAGCCCGTGCTGGTGAGGTTAGATTCGACGGCATAAAGGCGACTCATCGTCGGCCGATCCGTCCGCACCCTGCGCTGCCAGGCGAAATCGTGGGCGTAGCGAACGGCTGCGGGGCCGATGATCAGGAAATCGCTCTCCAACACCAGGACGACAACCGTCTTGTCGAAGTGATAGATCGGCCTTACATCCTGGCCAAAAGCCAGCATTGCACCAGCACGCACCATGTCCTGATTGACGGGTTCGTACTGATGCCATTGAGCGGCCGGAAACTTGACCTTGAGCCGATTGAACTGATCCGCCAGGGTCGGGGAACTGGTGGCTTCGGTAAGGATGCGCAAGCCTTCCCCCTGCCGGGGCGTCAGGCGAGCGAGTTCCTCTTCCATGGACAGTGCGAAAGTCTCCCATGAACTGACGCGACCAACACGCTTGACGGTCTGCGAACGTTCGGGATCGTAAAGGGAGAGGATCGAGGCCAGTGCAATGATATCGGCGGCACCAAAACGCATGGCGGTGGGCAGCGGATTGTCGAAGCCGGGGGTGGCTGGGTGCAGGTCGTTACCATCGACCTTGGTGGGCCGACCCATGTTCTGCTCGACCAGAATGCCCCGGCCTAGCCCGCCCAAAGTGTGGGTGCTGGCGTAGTAGAGCGGCTTGCCGGGCGTCATGCCCTGGGGCTGATTGACGTAGGGGACGATCTTTTCTTCAGCCGGTCGGGTGCAACCGTGCAGCCCCGCCAGCGCCAGGGACGCGGCCATGAGTTGCAGAAATCGGCGACGGCTCAAACCATCGTTCCACTCGGGCGCCCCAGCGGCAAACTCGTTGTCCACCGCCTCGCGAAACGCGGGGGTGTCAGCCAATTGCTCCAGGCTGCGCCACAACTCGGGGCCTTGTTGCCCCGCCAGACGCTGACCCAAACCCGACATGTCAAACTCAGGTGACTTCATGGGCATTTTCATCGATGGCACGCGGAGCAATTGGTGATGCCCTGTGTGCGAATGCGGTACGCGTCAAAGAGGGCTTGGGAATCCACAGCCGCAGTGCCCTGATAGGCTGCGTTCGGATAAGCTGCGCCCGGCTGGACCACCCCCGATTGGAAGGCTCCCGCTTGAGGGGCACCTTGGACTCTGAGCTGGGGCACCACCTTGGTATTAATGCTTTGGATTCCCGGAGGGCCCGCGCTGCCCTGGGCTTCCTTCTGCCAATTCCAGGCCATGTCATTGACCCGATCCGTAGGACGGAGATTTACCTCGGGGTGACGGTGACATTCCAAGCACCATTGCATGTAAAGGCTGCTGGCCTTGGCCATCATGGGCATCTGATCGACTTGGCCGTGACAGGTCACGCAGGCCACACCCTTGGCCACGTGGACGCTGTGGTCGAAGTAAACGAAGTCAGGCAGGTCATGGACCCGGGTCCACTCGATACGTTTACCCGTGCGGAAACTCTCACGCACCGGCTCAAGCATCTCGGCATTGGTCCATATCTGCGAATGGCATTGCATGCAGGTTTCGGTGGCGGGGACATTGGCGAAGGACGAATCCTCGACCGAGGTGTGGCAGAAGCGGCAATCGATGCCCAGACCCGCGACGTGATGCTGGTGGCTGAAGGGCACGGGCTGATTGACCGCCCTGCCTACACCGGTGATGTAGGACGAGTCCTGCCAGCCGCGTACAGCTCCAAAGACAAGCATCACCAGGACGGGCAGCCCGAAGGCTGTGGTTCTGGCGATTGTGTTAATGCCTGGCGAGAAAATCCGCGCCATCCGAAGTCCCCAACCCGACCCCTGCCAAGTGTAGGCGGCCGGAAATGACAAAGACGGTGCTGGTGCATGCTCTTCAACACGCGAGCCACTCACTCGCGCCGTCTGATTTAGAACTGGAGTAAATATAGGCCGCTCGCAAAAGTTCGCAAGTCACGTGGACAAATGTTTCGCTCGGCTGTGATTGTCCACCTAACCCAACACGACCGCGTGAACTGACATCCCCACCGGGAGCAGCGGCCTTGGATTGTTGGGAACCTGCAAAATCGCAGCAACGCTACGCAAAAAGCAGTTCCTGCGCGCTACCATCTGACGATGAGCCAACGATCAACCATTCCCGACAACCTCAACGTCTTGAGTTTGCCGTTTGTCGAAAGCATGTACGTGGATTTCGTCCGTGACCCTGCCTTGGTGCCCCAACCGTGGCGGACGATGTTGGGCGAGATGGTCCAACAGCAGGACAACGACAAGGCTCAGACCGTGCCCCGCCTCGGACCGCAGTTCAAACCCGCCAGCATTTTCCATGGCAACGGCAATGGCCATGCCGCTCGTCGCGGAATCAACGCCGGGGCCGTCCCAGCGGCGACTCCGGACGATCTGGCACCCGCCCAACTCCAGCATCGACTCGATCAGATCATCCGCAACTACCGTGTGCGGGGCCACATCATCGCCAAACTCGATCCCCTGGGTCTCCCCCAGCCCCATCCCGTGGAACTTGATCCGGTCGCGGCGGGCTTCACCCCGGCTGACATGACCAGGCGGTTCACCTTCGACACCGGGGATCGCGGCGGTCAGCAGGTGATGACCCTTGAGCAGGTGCTCAATCGGCTGCGCAACACCTATTGCCGCAGCATCGGCGTGCAGTTCATGCACATCGACGATCTGGCGATTCGCCAATGGCTCCAGGCACGCATGGAAGGCAGCGAGAATCGCATCGATGTGCCCGGCGATCAACAGCGGCGAATCCTTCGGCGTCTATCCAACGCGGCGGCGTTCGAGCAGTTCATCCAACGCAAGTACATCGGTGCCAAGAGCTTTTCCCTCGAAGGGGCTGAAACGCTCATTCCTTTGCTAGATCTGGCGATTGAAAAAGCGTCCCAGCAGGGCGTGCGGCAGTTGGTGCTGGCCATGGCTCATCGCGGCCGACTTAACGTGTTGGCCAACATCATGCACAAGCCACTGGCTGACATCTTTGGCGAGTTTGAGGGAAACGATCCCCCTGCCCAACCCGGTGCGGGCGATGTGAAATACCACAAGGGATACAGCCACGACTGGACCACTCTGCAAGGCAAGGAGGTCCATCTGTCATTGTGCTTCAACCCAAGCCATCTGGAGTTCATCAACCCCGTCGCTCTGGGGCGAGTGCGTGCTAAGCAGGACCGTGTGGGTGATTCGAAGCGACGGCGGAGCATGGCGGTCCTCGTTCACGGAGATGCCGCATTTGCCGGCGAGGGCGTCGTGCAGGAGTTCCTCAACCTCAGCCAGCTACCCGCGTTTTTCACCGGCGGGACCTTGCATGTCATCGTCAACAACCAACTGGGTTTCACCACCGGTCCCCACGAGGGACGTTCGACGCCCTACTGCACGGACGTGGCACGAATGCTCCAAAGCCCCATTTTTCACGTCAACGGCGAAGACCCCGAAGCGGTGATGCAGGTCGTCGATCTGGCCATGGATTTCCGAGATAAGTTCCGTCGTGACGTCTTTGTGGACATGTACTGCTATCGGCGACGGGGACACAACGAGGGTGACGAACCCGCCTTTACGCAGCCCGTGCTGTACAAGGCCGTGCGGCAGCGTCCGCCTGTGCGTGATTCGTATCTCAAGCATCTGGTCGATCTGGGTGACGTCGACGCCAAGGAGGCGGAGCAATATCACGACGACTACGCCAAGGTGTTGGAGGCTGCCCACGAAGAAGCCCAGTCCCGGGCACATAACGCCAAGCCCGCCCTCGCGGAACCGCACCTATACAAGGCCTCCTGGTCGCCCTACACCGGCGAGGTGACAACCCAGAGCTGCGAAGCCAAGACCGCAGTTGACAAGGCAAAGCTCGTCGAACTGCTGGGCAAACTTACGACGTTGCCTGCCGAGTTCACGGTGCATCGCCGCCTTGAAAAGTTTCTCGAACATCGACGGGACATGGCATCGGGCAAAGCGCCGCTGGACTGGGCCACGGCCGAGGCCTTGGCGCTGGCTTCGCTGACTCTCCAGGGCGTGCCCATTCGTATGACAGGCCAGGACACGCCCCGCGGAACATTCAGTCAGCGACACACAGTCTTCCACGATCAGGAAAACGGTCGCACGTACATGCCCCTGGCGCATCTCCATGACCAGCAGGCACGCGTCGAGATCGCCAATAGCCCCCTGTCCGAAACCGGCGTGCTGGGCTACGAATACGGCTACAGTCTGGACATGCCTGAAGGGCTGGTGATCTGGGAAGCCCAGTTCGGCGACTTCCTCAATGCCGCTCAGGTCATCATTGACCAGTTCATCACCAGCGGGCAGGACAAGTGGAACCGTCTGTCGGGTCTGGTACTACTCCTACCTCACGGCTTTGAGGGGCAGGGCCCCGAGCATTCATCAGCGAGGCTGGAACGATGGCTGGTGCTGGGGGCGGAGGATAATATCCAGGTCGTCAACCCCACCACGCCCGCGCAGTATTTCCACCTGTTGCGGCAGCAGGTGTTGCGCCCGTTACGAAAGCCACTGATCGTTCTGACGCCCAAGAGTCTGCTGCGAAACGCGCAGTGTGTTTCCAGCCTCGACGAATTAGCCAAGGGATGTTTTGAGCATGTCATCGGCGATGACCTGGGCGACCCCTCGAAGATCAAACGCGTGTTGATGTGCAGCGGCAAGATCTACTACGACCTGTTGGAGCAACGCACCAGGCAGAAGCGTGACGATGTGGCCATCCTTCGTCTGGAGCAGCTATACCCGCTGCCCAAGGACGCGATCAAGGCGGAGTTGTCGATTGTTCCAAGCGGTACGCCAATGCTGTGGGTGCAGGAGGAGCCGCGGAACATGGGGGCCTGGCCGTACTTGGCGGGGACCCTGGCGTGCGATCCGCTCTTCCAGTGCGGCCGTTTCGGATGCGTGTCCCGGCCTGAGAGCGCCAGTCCCGCCACCGGCTGGGCCGACGTCCACAAACGCGAACAACAAGCCATCCTCGATCACGCGCTGGGTGGCGGTGACCCACCGACCCAACCGTAACGGAGAAACACATGTCCACCGATGTCACAATTCCCGAAGTCGGCGAGTCCATCACCACGGCCACTATCGGCCGGTGGCTCGTCAAGAAAGGCGACCGCGTCGAGAAAGATCAGACACTCGTGGAGTTGGAGACTGACAAGGTAAACGTCGAACTGCCCTCGCCTGCGGCGGGCACCATCGTCGAGTTGCTCAAGAAAAAAGGGGAATCGGGCAACGTCGGCGATGTGATTGCACGCATCGATGAAAGTGCATCTGACGATAGCAGCGAGACGAAAGATACGCCCGAGAACGATGCGGCCGACCAGAAAGACGACGAGGGAAGCGGAGACCAGAAGAAGGACGGCGACGACAAGAATGACAAAGAAGAAAAGAAAAGAAAAGCTGATGAAAAGCCTAAGGCCAGCGACGATGCCAAAGATGACGACCCCACCGATGATTCGCGTAGCCAGACGGTGAAGGGCGACGACGAGCCTGCAAAGGCCCCCACGCCATCGGCTGCCACGGCTGATGGCCGTGAGGAAGACCTTGTCCCCCTTTCGCCCATTCGGCGGCGCATCGCCGAGCGCCTGCTGGCCGCTCAACACAACGCGGCTTTGTTGACGACCTTCAACGAGATCAACATGTCGCGCGTGATGCAGTTGCGGACCGTGCATCGTGATGCCTTTTCCGAGAAATATGGCGTCAAACTCGGCTTCATGTCGTTCTTCGTCAAAGCCGCCATTGATGCCTTGCGACAATACCCCGCGCTTAACGCTGAGATTCGCGGCGACCAGATCGCCTATCGCAACTATTTCGACATCGGCATCGCTGTGAGCACCGACCGCGGCTTGGTCGTGCCCGTCATCCGTGATGCACAGAATCTCTCGTTTGCCGACATCGAGCAAGCTATCAACGGCTTTGCCGACAAGGCACGCGCTAACAAACTCACCCTCGACGATCTTCGGGGCGGCACGTTCACCATTACCAACGGCGGCGTGTTTGGCTCGTTGCTCTCGACGCCCATCGTCAACCCGCCTCAGTCCGGCGTGTTGGGCATGCACGCCATCCAGAAACGACCCGTGGTCGTCGAGGACCGCATCGTGATTAGGCCCATGATGTACGTGGCGTTAACTTACGACCACCGCATCGTCGATGGTCGCCAGGCTGTTGAGTTCCTTGTTCGCATCAAGGACACCCTGGAAGATCCAGCCCGCATGGTGCTGGAGGTCTGATCACTTGGCCGTGTCGAGGCCCTTGGCTTTGTCACGAATTGGATGCGGGCGGTTGTGGCGAAGGATGTCGCCCCGCGCCATGTAGAGGACATCTTCGGCGATGTTGACAGCGTGGTCGGCCATGCGCTCAAGCTGACGACTGATGCTCAGGTAGTGGATGAGCACCGCGATCCGCTCGGGCGATTCCTGCATGCCCTTCTCAATGGCTGCATAGGCTTGGCTGTGCAGTGCATCCACTTGATCGTCAGTTCGTCTGACCTCTTCCGCCAGGCCGGTATCGATGTTGACCAGCGCGTCGAGGCTGCTCTTGATCATCCACTGCACCAGGCGGGTCATATCCGCCAGATCGAACGGCGGTGCCTCGCGACTGGATTCCTCAGCCAGGAAAATGGCCTGCTCCGCCACGTTGACCGCCAGGTCCGCGATCCGCTCCAGATCATTATTGATCTTGAGCACCGCCACGACAAAACGCAGATCGAACGCCACCGGCTGATAGAGTGCCAGCGTGTGCAGACATTCTTCTTCGACGTCGATCTCCATGAGATCGATCTGGTCGTCGGCGGCTATGATCTGCCTGGCCAGCGGGACATCACGCAACTGCACCGCGCGAATGGCGCCCTGCGACGCCTCCTCGACTAGAGCCGAAAGGCGCAGAATGGCTTTCTTGAGTCGATCGGTCTGACGCTGCAGGTGCATGGACATTGGCTAACCTCGGGTATCGCGGGTTGGAAAAGAGCCGAGGGTCGCGGTAACGACCATCGGCCCTGGATTCATATCGGCCATCGGTGCTACCAAGCGGATTACTTGGCCGCCAGAAACGGCTTGGCATCCACGCCATCGGCGACGATGATCGTTTGGCCGTTGGCGCCGCCGCCGACGTAGGTCTTGCTCTTACCCATTTCGCCGGACTTCTTGAACGACTGGTAGGCACCATCGTTGAAGCCAAATACATAGAGGCGGCCATCCTTCTCGATGGTGGAATAACCCAACTTGGAGTTGGGGCCGCTGCAGCCGGCAAAAAGCGCAGCCGCAAGAACCGTAAGGGACAGCATGAGAGCGATGCGATGCATGACGAAACTCCGAAATAGAAGACCTTGCCTCATTCGTCGGCTGAACACCAGCCGATCGTAAGAGCCCAAAACAATTTACCCGAACCGGCCGCTGATGTAATCTTCAGTTTCCTTCAGGTGCGGTTTGGTGAATATGTCCAGTGTGGGGCCATACTCAATAAGTTGCCCCAGATACATGAAAGCGGTGTTGTCACTGACACGCGACGCCTGCTGCATGTTGTGGGTGACAATGATGATCGTATACTCGCCCTTGAGTTCCTGAATTAGGTCTTCAACCTTGCCCGTGGCGATAGGGTCCAGAGCTGAGCAAGGCTCGTCCATAAGCAGCACCTCGGGCTCGGCGGCAATGGCGCGGGCGATGCACAAGCGCTGCTGCTGGCCGCCGGACAACGCCAAGGCACTGTCGTGGAGACGATCCTTGGCCTCTTCCCACAGGGCAGCGCCGCGCAGGCTTCGCTCGCAGACTTCCGCCAGCAGTCGCTTGTCTCGAACGCCATCGATACGCAGGGAGTAAACCACGTTTTCAAAAATGCTCATGGGAAACGGGTTGGACTTCTGAAAGACCATGCCCATTCGCTTTCGCAGTTCGATGACGTCCACCGACGGGTCGTAGATGGAGTCGCCGTTGAGCTTCATGTCGCCGTCGATGCGAACAATGTCGATGAGATCGTTGAGGCGGTTGATGCTTCGCAGAAGCGTTGACTTACCGCAACCAGAGGGGCCGATGAGTGCCGTGACTTTGCCCCGCGGCATGGGCATGGAGATATCGAAGAGAGCTCGTTTGGCGCCGTAGTAGAGATTGAACTTCTCAACCGAGAGTGTCACTTCGTCCTCGTGGACGGTCTCGTGAATATCCGCAGGGAATTGCTCGCCGCGACTAATGGCCGCGAGGCGGGTCGTTGCGGTGGCATTGCCGTTGGGCTCAGGTGGTTGTGCGGTCATGACTGACATTTGATGATCCTGGCGTACATTTTGAATTTTAGAACTGGCTACCGGCGAACTTACGGCGCAGCCTTGCCCGCAGCCAGGCCGCAGCAATGTTAAGCAGCGCCACCAGTGCAATGAGCAGCAGCGTCGTTGTAAAAACCATGGGCTTGGCGGCCTCGGAATTGGGGCTCTGGAAGCCGAGGTCGTAAATATGGAAGCCTAGGTGCATGAAGCTGCGTTCGACGTGGAAGTAGGGCGCGATGGTGTTGATTTGGCCGGGCAATTCAGGTGCCAGCTTGACGGCCCCCACCAGCATGAGCGGCGCGACTTCGCCAGCACCACGCGCCATCGCCAGGATCATTCCCGTCATGATGCCGGGCATGGCGCGAGGTAGAACGATGCGACGAATCGTCTGCCACTTGCTTCCACCGCAGGCGTAGGACCCTTCACGCATGGAACTGGGCACAGCCGCCAGCGCTTCTTCGGTGGCGACGATAACCACTGGGAGCGTCAGCAGCGCCAACGTGAACGATGCCCACATCAGGCCGCCGGTGCCAAACGTGGGATTGGGAAGCTTGGCACTGAAGAAGACTTGATCGATGCCCCCGCCCACGAGGTAGCAGAAGAATCCGAGGCCGAACACACCAAAGACGATTGAGGGTACACCGGCGAGGTTATTGACCGCGATGCGGACGGCACTGACGACGGGGCCGCCCTTGGAATACTCCCGCAGGTATAGAGCCGCAAGCACGCCCACGGGAACGACCAGTACACTCATGACCATGGTCATCAGTGCGGTGCCAAAGATGGCGGGCTTGATGCCGCCTTCCGTGTTGGCCTCGCGGGGGTCATCGGCGAGATATTCCCACCAACGATCGAAATAAACGCCCAGGCGAGCGAAAAATCCCAGTTGATTGGCGGGCACGGCACGGACCACATCGGCGAGCCCGATATTCTTTCCCTCGCCCTGAGCCGATTTCATCACCAGCACAAAGCGATCATTTTGCTCGTTTAGCTCACGGATTTCGCGAGTGATACGTGCAAACTCAGCATCCATCTCGGCCTTGACGATGTCAAAGCGTGCCTGGGCATTGCGGACTTGATCCGACTCAGCGCCGTGTTTGAGTTCGGCACCGCGGACCGCCAATCGCGCCGCTTCGATCTGGGCGTTGACGTCCCCTACCGCGTGGGTCTCCAGACCACGTCGCTCCCGCCACCTGGCTCGCACCTCAACGTGGTGCTTCAGGTAGGCCTCCCAAGCGGCCTGCGGTGTTTCGGCGACAACCTTGCCGTCAATCAAAAACCGCTGGGGAAATCCTACGAACTGACCCCATTCGAGGCGCTCGAGCAGGACAGCCCACTCGGGCTGTGTTTCCTTGGCGATTTCGAAGTCGCTGACCCAATAAAAATGCTCGCCGGTGAGATCATAGTTCGCAGTACGGAGCAACCGCCGATGTACGCTGATGTTGGGGCGGGACAGCGCGGTGACCACGGCTGTGACGATGGCGGGGTCACCCGATTCACCCTCGTGGGCCAAGCTCAGTTGACGAAGGGACTCAACATAGTCGCCATCGACAGGCGTCGAGTCGATCGCCTGACGCAGCGCCTGGGCGACACGGGCCTCACCAGTCGCCTCGATCTCCGCCAGATGGGCCTCGATCATCGGCTTGAGCAGTTGGCGTGCTCGCTTGGCAGCCTCGGGGGGCAACGTCGTCGAAGAAGCGGCGTTGAGGGTGAACTCACTATCGCGAGTGACCTGGCCCATGAGCGCCCTGCCATCGACGGTGACGACTTCGACGATTGCTACGGGCCAGAACGTGCCGATGCCCTGCCAGACGATCAAGCCCAGCAGTGAGAGGATCATCAGCACCGCAACCGCCAGCGCACCGCCGGTGAGCCAAACCATGGGCTCGCCGTAGGCCAGCATTGATCCCGAGGCGCGGCTCAGTCTTCGTCGGGTTGAGGGTGCCCCAGCGCCAGGACTGGGCGGGGGCGACATCTCAGATCCGCCCCTGGCGGCACTGGACCTTTCATCCGAGCGGCTTTCCACCGGTGCGGTACGCAAGACTCCCGCGGAGGGCGCCGACGTCTGCGGCGTCAAAGGCTCATCTTGGCTGCTGGGCGTGCGACTCATAGCTGGTAGGCCCTCTTGCGGAAGCGAAGGCGAATGGTCTCAGCCACGGTGTTAAGCACAAAGGTAATGGCAAAGAGAACCAGGGCAGCCAGGAAAAGCGTTCGGTAATGCGTGCTGTTGCGGACAGCTTCGGGCAGTTCCACAGCAATATTGGCCGAGAGTGTGCGGAAGCCGTTGAAGATGTTCCACTCCATCACCGGCGTGTTGCCCGCCGCCATCAACACGATCATGGTTTCGCCCACAGCTCGCCCCAGACCGATCATTACCGCCGAAAACAATCCGCTCATGGCTGTGGGAATGATGATGCGGGTGGCGGTTTGCCAGGGCGTAGCACCCGCTCCCAGCGAGGCCGCCCGCAAGTGCTCGGGCACCGTCGAAAGTGCATCCTCGGCAATGGTGTAGATGATGGGGATAATGGCGAAGCCCATGACAAAACCGACGACCAGGGCATTGCGCTGCTCATAGGTATCGACGTAAGTTCCTCGTGGATCCCAGCCCATTAGAACCAGCAGGCCGGAAGCTGCCAGCGCGATGGCCAAAGTCGCGGCACACGCGACGAGGAACTTTCCAATACTCGCCAAAGCGAAACGGGTGCGGCTCCAGTTGGTGCTGATGCGCTGCATGACAGGGTTGACCAGGCGTGAGACGACAATGGCTGCGGCGATGGCGGAGAGCGGAAGCAGCAGGATCAGCCAGGCACCGATGCCCGAACCAATCTGGCCGTCCAACCAGAGCTTGATGTCGCCGGCAAAGAGCAGGTACTCGACGATGGGCCCGGCGATCCACGCAGCCACCAACCCGAGTGGCGTCGCCAGGCAGATAAAGAAGAATCGCCATTGGCTTAGGCGTAGTGCCAGGTTCTGAGGCAGCAGTTGCCAGAGGTAAGCGCCGACCAGGAACGCCAGTGGCACCGTGAAGAACGAACTGAGCAGTCCCGGGACAATTTGTTCGACAATAGGAGCCAGCACCAGGGCAGCGATGAATCCCAGGACGACGCTGGGCAGGCTGGCCATGAGTTCGACGGTGGGCTTGATGCGTGCCCGCAAGTCGGGCCGAAGAAACTCGCTGGTGTAGATGGCCGCGAGGATGGCGATGGGCACACCAAAAACCAGAGAATAGACTGTCGCCTTGATTGTGCCAAACACCAACGGCATCAAACCGAGTTTGGGCTCAAAGTCGTCGGTGCCACTTGATGACTGCCAGACGTGGCCGGGGCTCTGGGCCCCTTCGTACCAGACGGGCCGGAACAGGGCCGGCACCGTCGCCTCGGGGTGGCGGGGCTCAATGTCCCACTGATACAGGCCGTCCTTGGTCGCTGCGACAAGGCCATCTTCCTTGGGCGACACTGCGAGCGCAAAAACTTCACTGGGCCGCTCCGCCTCAAGCTTCACCAGAAGTTTCTGACTAGTGATCTGAAAAAGCCGGGATTCACCGTTGGCGTAACCGATTGCCGCGACCCGGCTCCGCTGGGAAGTTGCCAGTGCGGTAACCGCTGCTGCGGGCCCTTCAACTAAGTGCCCGCGCACCGTCACGATGCCATCGGCGCTGTCGGCCTTCTCAGGCTTGGTGGCAAACCATGCGCCAACCCGCCCCGCCGAATCACCAACCAGGATCGTGCCCTGACCAAGAAGGAATCGGCAGGCAGTGATGGTGTTGCCCGGCTCCACCAGGGCCCGCGTCTCGACCAGCGCGATCTCGTCGATGTTGCGGGCGTCGTAACGCTGCAGAAGCCCATCAGCCCAGATGAGATAGAGCGTGTCACCGAGACCCGACAACAACATGTAGCGAGGCTTTCCGCCCGCAGCGCCGACTTCGTAGGGGACGGGCCCCTCTTCGACTTGCCGCGTCACCTTGCGGGTCAGGAGATTGACGCGCTCCGAGATATTCTCGAGCGTGATCTTTCCGTCGGCGGACATGACCGCCAGCGAGGTGCGATCAGTGCCTCCGGCCTGAGCCAACAATGCAATAGGACTCTGTCCCACTTGGGTCGGCTCGTCCAGATCCACTCGAACGGCGACATATCGATACTGCGAAGGACCCGAGCGTTGAAGCAGACCCGGCTTGTCATTTCGAGTCATCAATGCGGTCTCGCCGACCTTCAGGCTCTGATACTTTTCGTCCAGACTATTGACATCAACAAACTCGATGGAGAAGCCAAGGCGTCCAATCCGCACCGTGCCATTGTCGAAGCCAAATGCGACTTCGTCACCCATGCCGAAATACGACGCGGTGACCTTGGTGTCATCGAAAAGCTTTCGCGTCTCGATAACCTGCCCGTCATTCATGCGCATAACGTTGAGCGATCCGTCGGGCATCAGGGCATAGGCAAGAAGCTGGTACTCATCGGCGGCAATGCTGATGGGATGGTCCTGGTCCCATTGAACCGGAATTGCCTGGCTCTCACCGGCCTTCGCGGGAAGGAAAAGCGGAAAGGTGACCCATAGCAGGAAGACCATGACGGTCAATACCGCGAGAATCGTGCCGATACCTCCGATGGTGATGAGCGTACGAGCCGCGATATCCCCGAAGCGAACCAGCTTGCTGGTTTTTCGCTGACGAGCACGACCGGTGAATGATCGGGGCTTGGCGTTCATGAACCTCGTGGTGGCTATAAAGTGGAATCTACTGCGGGGGTGTTGCCTCTGCAAAACGGGTGGCGGTCGTTAAACCGCCACCCGCGTATCAATCTTCCTGCTCCACTCGATCTCGGCCTCAAGAGGTGAACTCAAGACCGGGATTATGACGAACTTACTTGATGTTCAGCGCCTTGAGAGTCTCGGCGGCAATGGTAGCGGGCACCGGGTAGTACCCGTCCTTAACCACGACTTCCTGTCCCTGCTTGCTGAAGATGAACTTGATGAACTCGTAACGCATGGGGTCCAACTGCTCGCCGGGCTTGGCGTTGACGTAGACGTAGAGGAAACGAGCCAGGGGGTATTCGCCACTGTAGGCGTTTTCAGGCGAGGCTTCGACGAACTTGTCGCCCGTCTTCTCGGACAGTGGCACGGCGCGGACGTCAGCGGTCTTGTAGCCGATGCCGCTGTAGCCAATGCCGTTCTTATCCGAGGCCACGCCCTGGACCACTGCGGAGCTGCCGGGCTGTTCCTTGACGCTGTCCTTGTAGTCACCCTTGGCCAGCGTGTGTTCCTTGAAGAAGCCATAGGTGCCGCTGGCGCTGTTGCGGCCGTAGATGCTGATGGGCTGGTTGGCCCAAGCACCGGTCAGACCGGCCTGACCCCACTTGGTGATGTCTTCCTTATGGCCACGCTTGCGGGTCTTGGAAAAGATGGCATCGACTTCGGCTAGGCTCAGGCCCTTGATGGGATTGTCTTTGTGAACATAGACCGCCAACATGTCAATGCTGGTGGGCAGTTCGGTGGGCTTGTAGCCGAACTTCTTCTCGAACTCGTCGATCTCAGCGCTCTTCATGGCGCGGCTCATGGGGCCGAAGTTGGCGCTGCCCTGGATCAGAGCCGGGGGAGCCGTCGTCGAGCCCTTGCCTTCGATTTCGATCTGAACGTTGGGATAGAACTTCTTGAACCCCTCGCCCCAGAGGGTCATGAGGTTGTTCATAGTGTCGCTGCCGACACTCTTGATGGTTCCCGAGACGCCTTCAACCGGCTTGTACTCGGGGAGGTTGGGGTCGACTTTGACCTGGGCGTTGGCTGATCCTGCCAGGAAAAGACCCGCTGCCAAAGTGGTGGCCGCCAGACTCTTGAGACTGCGTGCAAACATTGTGTAGCTCCGTAAAGGGTTTTGATCGTTAGCGATCCAGATGGCCAAAGACTAAGACCCCAATGTGAGCGTTTGGTTAGCAAATGATGAGAAGTGAGCGAGAAACGTGGACCCGCCAGCCGCCAAAGCCGTCGAAAACTTACGCAATCTGGCTAGTGGCAATGGCCGGAAGGTGCAAATCGCTGATTTGCCCAGCTTCCAGGCTCACCTGGCCCAGACCAGCAATCATGGCGGCGTTGTCCAAACAATAGGCCATGGGCGGAATCATCACCTTCAGGCCCGTCTGAGCCGAGAACTCCACCACACGCTGACGCAGCAGGGAATTGGCACTGACCCCGCCGCCGATGAGCAGCGAAGCGGGACGATCCGCAGCCCCAAATGAATCCACAGCGCGGTGCAGCTTACTAATGAGCGTGTCGATGGCGGCATGTTGGAACGCGGCCGCCAGATCGCGGCGATCAACGTCCGAGAGGTCCTTGGCCGATCGCAGAAAGCGGGACTGCGAACCTCTGCCCTGGGGCTGTCCACGCACCGCATAGAGCAGCGCGGTTTTCAAGCCGCTGTAGGAAAAATCCAGACTGCCAGCGCCCAACAACGACCTGGGCAAGACGAAGCGGGTTGGATCGGCCCCGGGACTCTGCGCCAGTTTGTCCAATCGCGGCCCACCGGGGTAACCCGCCTCAAGAATCACCGCCGCCTTGTCGTAGGCCTCGCCCACCGCATCGTCGATGGTGCGTCCCAGCAGCTTCATCCGCAGCGGGGATTCAAGCCAGTACAGGCTCGTATGTCCGCCCGAGACAACCAATCCCAGTGCGGGAAAGAGCGACGCAATGTCTGGGACCTCGATTCTTTTAGCGTCAGCACGGCTGAGTTTGGTGACATCCACCAGCAACGGTGCGTAGAGGTGCGCCTGGACATGGTCCACACCGATGAGCGGCTTGCCTAGACTCCACGCCAACGCTTTGGCGGCACTGACGCCCACGAGCAACGAGCCGATCAGTCCCGGGCGATTGCCCACCGCAATCGCGGCGAGGTCGGCGAACTCAACCCCCGCTGATTTCATCGCCTCCGCGATGATGGGCGTGATGCGTTCGATGTGAGCCCGGCTGGCGAGCTCAGGCACCACGCCGCCGTAGCGTGCATGTAAGTCGTGTTGACTGGCGATGAGGCTTGAGCGCACCAACCGGCCGTTCTCTACGACAGCGGCGGCGGTCTCATCGCAACTGGATTCGATGCCCAGGATCAGTGTCACGGCTGCGGCTCCGCATTCTGGGGCTGAGGCTTCGCATTCGGGCGTTGCAGCGCGGGTTCATCAGCGGGCTTGACAATCGGTCCGATGACCGGCTGCTCATCGGCGCCCTTGGCTCCGGGCGTTTCGATGCTGCTCAACTCTTTGTCAATCTCCGCCAGCCGGGTCGCCAGCGCCTCGCGCTGTTGCCGCAGCAGGTCGCGCCTTGCCTCAGCCGCGATGATGGCTGCGCCATCCTGACCAACGCGGGGCCAGTTGCCAATCGCGAGTTTCACGATCATCGCCTCCAGCCCAGCCGCCAACTGCGCATCGGCGCGATCCGCCCGAATCGATTCCGGCGTCACCTCGCCCACGGCCGGTTTCGCTTTCCCGCCCTCTGCGCTGCCGTTGCCACTTCGCAACACATCGCTCTGCCGACGGCGGTCAATCATCTCCCGCATCTGCTGGGGCGTCATGGGCACGTAGAAGCCATCGAGCGGGTCCACACCCCACTGATCGACGTCCTTCCGCCGATGAATATTGCGCCCGCTGGGCAGATAGTAATAGGCGTTGGTGATCTTCAGCGCCCCCAGCGATGAAGGAAGCACGCGTATCTGCTGCACGCTGCCCTTGCCCCAGGTGCGTGTGCCGATGAACACGGCCCGATCGTTATCCGCCAGTGCCCCCGTGACGATTTCCGCAGCCGAGGCACTGGCTTCGTTAGCCAGAACCACCACGGGCATGTTGGGGATGGTGCCTGCGGAGTCGGAAGTGAACGTGCGTTCGGGCACGGCTCTGCCCTTGACCGACACTATCGTCTTGCCCTTGTCGAGGAACATGTCACTGATGGCGACAGCGCTTTCGAGCAAACCGCCCGGATTGAATCGAAGATCAAGGATGATCCCTTTAACATCGCGCGACACGAGCTGGTCCAACGCTGCGCGAACATCCCCAGCGGTGGTGTCGGTGAACTGCGAGATGCGGATGTAGCCGATGCCGCGCTGGGCATCGAGCATGAAATCCCAGTGCCCCTGACCATCCCGGCCCGCGCCCTTGACCGTCTGCACATTGATGCGGTCACGCGTGATGGTGATGTCGTTTTCCTGACCCGAAAGATGGCGAACTTTAATGGTCACCTTCGTGCCGGGCGGGCCGGTGAGGCGCTTGATGGCGTCACTGATCTTCATGTCCAAGGTGGTCGTGCCATCGATCTCCAGCACGAGATCGCCCGCCATTACGCCCGCATGAAAAGCCGGGGAATCGTCCAATGGCGAGACGATGCGCACGCGGTTCTCGTGCAGGTCAACCTCCGCGCCGATGCCCGTAAATGACCCACGGACCTGCTTATCAAACGGATCGAGTTCCTCGGGCGACAGGTAAACGGTGTATGGATCCTCCAACGACGCAGCCATGGCACGAACCGCAGCCTGTGTCATGGCCTGCGTGTCAGGCTCTTCGACAAATTGCGTCACAAGTTCCTGCCGCACATCGACCAGCAGGTCCAGTTGCCGCAGCGAAGTGTCGCGGGCACAGGCCTGCGGCGCAGTCAGCAGGGCCAGGGCGATGCCCAAGGTCAACCAAGTGTAGAACGATTGAAGAGGTCTGCGGGTCATGGTGGTTCCTATCTAATGAGCAACCTAGTTTAGCGTGCTCGGCCCACTGGCCCAGCGCCGACGGTGCTCGGGGCGATATACTCGCGACCATGGCCAAGACTTCGGTGCAGTTTCTCTGTCGGGTCTGCGGCAACGTGCAACCACGCTGGATGGGCAAATGCCCGGACTGCGGCACATGGGACGCACTGGAGGAATATCGCGCCCCAGCCGCAGGCGCTGCCCGAGACGTGCAACGTGGCCAGGCTCTTGCAGGTGGAGCCTCCGCGGGCGATGCGCCCCAGGCCATGCCCATCTCCACCGTCGAGGAAACGACGTTTGATCGCTTGCCCACCGGCATCGCGGAGTTCGACCGCGTGCTAGGCGGCGGCAACGGCCAGTTAATGCCCGAGACCGCGCCAGTTGCAGCGGCGGGCGCAGGCCCAACCACCGCAACCACCGCCACTCAAGCCCCGACCGCGGGCGTCGTGCCCGGTTCGGTCGTC
>JBGSTK010000217.1:0-11570 GCA_041736565.1 Phycisphaeraceae bacterium
GCGAGTCAGCCCAGCGCGGCTGGCGCTGCCTCAACGGCCACGAAAGGATCCCCGACGTAATCGCCGGCATCCCCTTCATCGACGGAGTCAAAACCCTCGCCGCCTGATCCGCCCATCCACAGGATTTGACCATTGCTCAAAGCAGCCAGGCGCGGTTGATACTCGATACAGCCGCAACCAACTACACCCAAACCCCGGCTTTTAGCAACGGTACTGTGCACCTGGCGATCGGTCGCATCGTGACCGGAGCGGGCACCGGGAGTGTCGACCTCTGGATTGACCCCGCTGATCTGAGCAACCTGCCAGTTGCGCCCAACGTATCGGTCAGCGGCATCACTTTCCCGGACATCACCCGGATCGGCGTCATTGTCAATGGGGGGAGCGGAAACGGTTCAGGCCGACTCGATGCGTTGCGCGTAAGCGATACCGCCACCGCATTCGTCGACGTGACGGGCATCCCCGAACCGGCGTCACTCTCATTGGTCTTCGTCGGCGCATCGCTGCTGGCGCTTCGGAGGCGGCGCGGTGACCAACCCGCGCACCAGGCTTGATGAATCATCCCTCGGCATGCGGAGACCAGCCATGAGCCGTCGCGGATTCACCTTGATTGAACTGCTGGTGGTGATATCCATCATTGCGCTGTTGATCGCATTGCTTTTGCCTGCACTGGGCCAAGCGCGGGCAGCCGTGCGCGCCATGAAATGTGCGAGTCAGCTTCGTCAAGTCGGCATGCTGGTCCATACCTACGCCGCGGATCACCGTGATTATCTGCCGGCTGGGTGGAACTTCGCTGACGAAGCGGGTTCGTTCCTCCGCGCTCTGCCGCGATTGTATTTGGGCGAGAGCATGGAATTGGGCAAGACCGAGTTCACGCCCTACACGATTCCGCCCAAGCCCTCGACATTCAAATGCCCGGACTGGAAGGAAGACCTGCGCTTGCCTGGGGACGGACAGGAACCGCGAAACACCTACGGCATTCCATCCTACGGATGGGGTGACGGGCGATCGGCATTCGTGAAGTGGGGGAGCGGCAGCACGACTTGGGCGGACTGGGAGGCGGCGGGCTTCTGGCACCAGGCGAGCCGTTTCACCTCCAGCACCACCGGCCTCATCCTCGACAGCAGCACGCGGGTCATCGAACCTAACGAACTGCTGCGCGCCGCGGACTTCCCCACCACTTGGCATGTCAAATACGCGCACATGGGAACTGCGAACGTGGCCTTTCTCGACGGGCATGCGGAGCGAAAAATGCCGAGTTTCTTCACGGACATGACCAGCAGTGAGCGCAGCCGATTCCTCGCCAATAAATAGCTGGTGTGCAGCACCACTCGCGCAGGCTTTGTGGCTTCAGGGATAGGGCGTGACCGGCGGTTCGCCGTGCAGCGCGAGGCAACCGACAAGCTCTTTGATCGAGCTGCATTTTTGCTGCGCGACGTATTGGCTCAGGCCATCGCGAATGTTGACGGGGGTTTGGGGATCGACGAAAAGCGCGGTGCCCACGGCTAGGCCGGTGGCGCCGGCGAGGATGAACTCGGCTGCGTCCTGCCAGTATTGGATGCCGCCCATGCCGATGATCGGGACCCCGGCGGGCTTGGCCACGTGGCGATAGACGCGATGAGTGAGATACACGGCCAGGGGTCGGACGGCTGGACCGGACAGGCCGCCGGTGCCGTTGGCCAGACGCGGGCGGCGCTTGTTGATGTCGATGGCCATGGCGGTGTAGGTGTTGATGAGTGAGAGAATTTCCGCGCCACCATCGACAGCCGCTGCGGCTGTGGCGGTGATGTCCCCGACATTGGGCGAGAGCTTGACGATGAGTTTGACGCTCGGCTTCATGGCCGCTCGCACCTGCTTGACCAGGTCGCCGAGGATCGCGGAATTGGTGCCAAAGGTCAGCCCGTCTTTGACATTGGGGCACGAGACGTTGAGTTCGATGGCATCGACACCCTCCTGACCGCTGATGGTCCCGGCGGCGGTGATGTAGTCGTCATAGGAATGCCCCGCGACATTGACGATGATTCGCGGGCCGCGCTTTCGCAGTTGGCGAAGCAGCGGCATCTTCTGCGCGACAAAAGCCTCAAGCCCGATGTTGGCCAGGCCGATGGCGTTGAGCATTCCGCCGCGCGTTTCGACGATGCGGTAGGCCTCGTTGCCTTTGCGAGGTTCGAGGGTGATGCTCTTGGTGACAAACGCGCCTAACTGGGAGAGATCGACGAAGTCGGCATATTCATCGCAATAGCCGCAGGTTCCCGAAGCCGTCATCATCGGGTTGGCGAGTTTGAGGCCCGCCAGGTCGATGGCAAGATCCGAGGCAGGCGCGGTGGGGGCGGTGTCAGTAGCGTTCATGGGGATGTTGTATCAGACGACGGAGCAACCGGGTTGTGGCGAAACATTTTCACGCCATGTGTTATCTCACCACGCGTCATTACGCCATGTGTTTGATGATCTCGTCGGCGAACTCGCTGCACTTGACCTCAGTGGCCCCTTCCATCAGGCGTGCGAAGTCGTAAGTCACCTTGCGAGCGGTGATGGCATCTTCGACGCCCTTGAGGATGAGGTCGGCTGCTTCGTTCCAACCCAGGTGCCGCAACATCATTTCACCCGAGAGAATGACGCTGCCGGGGTTAACTTTGTCGAGGCCGGCATACTTGGGCGCAGTGCCGTGGGTGGCTTCGAAGATGGCGTGGCCGGTGCTGTAGTTGATGTTGCCGCCCGGCGCGATGCCGATGCCGCCGACCTGTGCAGCCAGCGCATCACTGATGTAATCGCCGTTGAGGTTGAGCGTGGCGATGACGTCGTATTCCGCGGGCCGCGTGAGAATCTGCTGCAAAAAGGCGTCAGCGATAACGTCCTTGACGACGATATCGCGCTGCGCCACCGTGGGGTCGCCCTTGGCGGTGCCTTGGGCATTTGCCCCATCGGCGTGGGTACCTGACAGGCTGTCGGCATGGGGCGTCGGTGCCATGACACGAATGGTCTGCCACGGGCCTTTGTCGATGTCCTGTCCGCCGTAACTTTCTTTGGCGAGTTTGTAGCCCCAGTCGCGGAAGCCGCCTTCGGTGAACTTCATGATGTTGCCCTTGTGCACGAGCGTCACGCTCTTGCGTCCCTGGGCGATGGCGTAATCAATCGCGGCTTTGACGAGTCGGGCAGTGCCCTCTTCGCTGACGGGTTTGATGCCGTAGCCTGCGGTGTCGGGGAAACGCACTTTTCGGAAGCGATCGGGAAAGGTTTCAGCGAGGATGTCGCGGAACTTGGCGCAATCAGGCGTGCCAGCCTGGAACTCGATGCCTGCGTAGATGTCTTCGGTGTTCTCGCGGAAGATCACCATGTCGATGTCCTGGGGGCGCTTGACGGGGCTGGGCACGCCCTTGAAGTAGCGCACGGGCCGCAGGCACACGTACAGGTCGAGAATTTGGCGCAGCGCGACGTTGAGCGAGCGGATGCCGCCACCGACGGGCGTGGTCAGCGGCCCTTTGATGCCCACGAGGTACTTGCGGAAAGCTTCGACAGTTTCATCGGGGAGCCAATTCTCGGTTTTCGCAAAAGCCTTTTCACCGGCGAGGACTTCCATCCAGGCGATGGACTTCTGGCCGCTGTAGGCCTGCTTCACCGCAGCATCAAAGACGCGGACCGATGCACGCCAGATGTCTGGACCGGTACCATCGCCTTCGATGAAGGGAATGATGGGTTGATCGGGGACTTGAAGTTTGCCGTTGGCGAAGGAAAGTGGCTGGCCGTGGGTGGGGGAACTGGGCATGGTGGCTCCGTGAGCGATTGGATGCGATGAGCGATCTTTTGCGATGAACGAACTTTAGCCGGTAACCAGCGTGTTATCCGCGACGACCGTGCCGCTGCGAATGGTGACTCGATTGTTGATCTTAACGCCGTTGCCGATGCGGGTGACTCCCACCAGCGCCCGCTCGACCGACGCATGGCTACCGATTTCGACATCGTCCATGAGTTGGACAAATCCGGCGTGGGGCGGCTTGATGTGCTGGCCCGTCGCAATGTCCCTGGCATAGGCCATGCCATCGCCACCAATGACCGAACTAGCGTGAATCACGGCCCGATTGCCGATGACCGTCCGGTCGTAGATGGTCGCATTGGAGAAGATCACACAGTCATCGCCGATGGTCACATCCTTACCGATGTAAACGCTGGGGTAGATGACACAGCGGCGACCGATTGCGACGCGGGGCGCGATGTAGACAAACGGTCGGATGGTGCAAAGCTCGCCGACCACGGCTGTGCCATCGACATACGCCTGGGGATGTATGCCCGGCGGCGGATGAAGTCGGTGGCCCTGCAGCACGACCAAAGCCTTGGCGAAGGCGAGGTAGGGGTCATCAGCGATGAGCAGCGTGCGGTCGGCACCCGCGGCTTCGATGCCCTTGGCCACGATGACGATCCCAGCTTTGCAGGCTTTCAGTTGATCGAGCGCAGCGTTAGCGGGCAGATATGCCAAGTCGTCCGCGTCGGCATCGGTCAATGCGGCGCATCGGCCCACGGTCTGCTCTTTGTCACCTTTGACTTTGGCGCCAATTTCCTTGGCCAACTCCTGTGCGGTCATAGGCATGTGAGTCCCCTCATTCTTTCAGTAAACCAAACATGGATTTGAGCAGAGCTAATCCGTTAATCGCCTGTCGGCTGGATCGCTCGCTCACAGCGCGACGTATTCCATATCAGGTGCCGTCTCCTGTTCAGGACGCGGATGATGCACGTCGCTGGTAAACACGCCACCCATTTCCTGGCGGATGGCGTCCGCATCGTAAACGCGACGGGTGGTGCCCGTGGCAGCGGCGAGCATGTCCAAGGCGATCTGGCCCTCGGTTCGCGTCATTTCCAGCACGGGAACCGCCTGGGCAAAGCTCTGCAGTCGCCCCTTGGCGTTTTCAAATGTGCCAGCCTTTTCCACCCACGTGGCGGTGGGCAGCAGCACATCAGCCTTGCCGGAAATGTCAGTCGGCAGCGTATCCAGCACCACGACGAATTTACGTCCCAAGGCTGCGGTGATCTCTTTGGTGGTCCATTTGCTGGGGTAGTTTCCCGTGACGATCACTGCGGCGATGGTCGTCTTCTTGTCGGTGGCCTGCGCGATGAAAGCATCGGCATCCAGCACGGCCGTTGCATCACCGGCCACCATTTCCAAAGCGCGGCGAACACCCCGTGCATTGGGTGCCTTCTCAGCGTAGATCGTGTATCCGCCGGGGAACGTCTTGTCCTGGCCATCGCGCGGCACAGGGCCCACGCTCAGCACAGCTTTGGGGTCCAGGGCCCGCGCCAACTTCGCAAGCAAATACGCCTCTTCGCAGGGCAGCATCGGGCTGACCATCAGCGCCAACGATCCGTCACCTTTCTCCTTGACCACCTTGCGCAGGCCGTCGAGCGCATCCTGGTAAGCACGTTGCCACTGGCATTCGGTGGCTGTGCCGAACTGCTGCCGCATCGGCTGGCGGAGGCGGTCTTCACTGTGAACAAACTTCCAGCCGAAGCGAATTTCGTCGCTGATCCACCACTTGTTGACGTCCTTGTTGGTCCGCGGCTTGACCCGATACACGCGGCCTTCATTGTGCTCGACTGAGATGTTGTCGCCACTGGCGGTGATGCCGTCGATGGAGGCGGTTTTGGTGAGGAACCAGACTCGCTGCGTGAAGAGGAAGTCCTTGTCGAGCAGCGCGCCGACGGGGCAGATGTCCACCACGTTGCCCGAAAGCTCGTTGTCCAGCGGGCGGCCGGGGAAGATGTCGATCTGCTCGCGGTTGCCGCGCCCAAAGACGCTCAACTCACCCGTGCCGGTCACTTCCCGCGTGAAGCGCACGCAGCGGGTACACATGATGCAACGATCGCTGTAGAGCTTGACATACGGGCCGACGTCCTTCACCGGCTGCTTGATCTTGGTCTCTTCAAAACGCGATTGGCCTCGGCCGTACTGATAACTGTAATCCTGCAGCGAGCACTCGCCAGCTTGATCGCACACCGGGCAATCCAGCGGGTGGTTGATCAACAGGTATTCCATCACCGCTTTTTGGTTCGCCAGCGACTTGGGGCTTTCGAGATCAACGACCTGACCATCGGCAGCCGGGGTCTGGCAGGTGGGCATGAGCTTGGGAATGACTTCGACCTTGCCCGTCTTGGGGTTCGGAGCCGCGACTTCACCGAGGCAGATGCGACACGAGGCAACGATGGACAGCCCCTCGTGATAGCAATAATGCGGGATGGCCAGGCCGTTGTCGTGGGCCACTTGAAGAATCATCTTCTTGCCTTCGAACTCGCAGACCTTGCCGTTTATGGTGATCTTGGCCATGTTGATTCCAGTCGTTTCGTGCCTTGCCGCCCGCTGGGGAGCGTCTGCGGCTCCACACAGATTAGCATCTGCGGATGATCCGGTTTTGGCGGGCTTTTATTGCAAGTAAGGGTTGGTCTGTTTCTCCCGGCCGATGGTCGTCGCCGGGCCGTGACCAGGCAGCACACGCGTGGCCTCGGGCATGGTCAGCAACTGTTGGCGGATCCCGGCGAGCAACTGGCGGCCATCGGACGTCGGGAAATCATAGCGCCCGATTCCGCCCGCAAAAAGCGTGTCGCCCACGATCGCCACCCCCGCCAGCGGCTGGTAAAGCGTGATGCCGCCGGGGCTGTGGCCGGGCGTGTGCCGCACCTCAAAGGCGATGCCATCCAGATCGAGCTGCTGCCCGTGAGTCAGCACATCCGTCGCTTCCGGCGCGATGATCGAGGAATCGAGAAACCCAGAAAGATTGAGCGACGGGTCGGTCAGGAAGCATCGCTCGGAGTCATGAATGAGAATCGGTACCGCGGGGAAAGCACCACGCACCGCATGCAGCCCCGCAATGTGATCGAGATGTGCGTGGGTCAGCACTACCTGCGTAGGTTCGAGCTTGTGCTGGCGGATGAAGTCCAGCATCGGCTCGGGGTCGAAGCCTGCGTCCACAATCCAGCACTGCCGACCACGGTGCACCACATAGCAGTTGGTCTGCCACTGGCCCAGGCAAAAGGTTTCGATGTGCAAATGCTCAGGCATGGGGGCAAGGTGGTAGGGCGGTAGGTTGGTGGGTTGGTAGGGCGGCCCGCGGCGGGCGGGGTTTTGAGTTACAACGGTCCGACCCCGGTCAGGCGCTGTCACGTTCGACCACGCGGTAGCTTTCGCGTTCGCCTCGGCCGCGCAGCGGGTAGTCCTTTCGCAACGGGTGGCCCGGGTATTGCTCCCACAAAAGAATACGCCGCAGGTCGGGGTGGCCATCGAAGCGAATGCCGAACATGTCAAAGACCTCCCGCTCGGGCCACTCCGCACCCGGCCAGAGGTCGGTGGCGCTCGCCAGATGCAGGCCCGGGTCGTCCTCGATGCCCGTGGTGTCCAATGTCGGGTTGAGGAATGTCTTGACCATCAGCCGGTGGTTGTGCCGCGTGCTCGTGAGGTTGTAGATCACAGCGAAGCGGCCGGCACTTTCCTTGGGGCCCGGTGCTGCGGGATAGTTGAGGTAGTCGATGCCCATCACATCCGAAAGAAAGTCGTAGGCGCAGTCCGCATCGTCACGCAGAAACTCCAACACTTCGTGAAGCTCCGCGGCAGGCACGACCAGCGTCGTCTGGCCGCGGAACTCAGCGGCCGCCAGCTTCATCTGTGGGAATTGCCGCTTGACCAGCGGCAGCGTGGGATGGTCAAAGTTCGGTTTGGTCATGGCACGTCGTCTGTGTAGGTTAGCGTGGGTTACCGGCTCGCCGGGCAAATGATAGCAGCCAAATGGACATCAGTCGGGGGTCTCGATCCGGGCGATCAACGCATCGATGAGCGTCTGCCAGCGTTGGGTGATCTCGGGCCACTCGTAGCCTAATGCATCCGCCAGCGCCACGGTGTCGCCGTCCTGCACAAGCTGACGCAGGTCCCGCAGTTGATCCACCAGCGATGCGGAAAGCGTCTGCACATTTTGCCCCGCGACATTGATGTCATCGCAAGGCAGCCGCATGAGATTCGCAGCATTGATAATCGCCTGCGGTGCCTGATTCCAGACTTCCAATGCAGCACTTAGTCCGCGCATGGCGTCGCCAGCATTATCCGCCTGGAAATCAGCGGCTGCCTCCTCCTGCTTGAGCCGGGCCTCGGTCAGCAAATCTTTAACCTCGCGCAGCGTGCTGACCGCCAACTCCGCCGGATGCGAAGAAGTCAGTCGCCATTGAGCATGGTTAAGCGGTCGCGTGCGATGGGCCTGAATCTCCGCAGCGGTGAGTACTCGACCGTCGCGCTCCACGTCCACGACGATTCGCCCCGAAATCGCCAGCGCAGTCTTGGCCGATGACAGAAGGTCATCAAGCGTCTCACCGGCGAGTTCCACGGGCAGATCGTCGAGGTAGATGCGCATCAGGTCATGATACTTGCCCAGCGGCTCTCATGGGCGACGTCCTTGGCCCAGAAATATCGCGGTCCCAGCCGTGGCCGCACCCAGGCCGTTGAAAACAAGGTCCCAACCCGTATTGACGTAGCCCCCCACATTCGTCGCCGCCACGAGCGTCGTCAGGAACTCGACAATCTCATTGCCAGCGCCGAAGCCCATACCCGCAGCAACCACCAGCATCATCAGCCCCAGCGTCGGTCGTGGCGCTTGGCCATCGCCCGTCATGCGTCGCACCGCTGCGCACAAAGCCTGCCAACAAACCCAGGTGGTGATGCCGAAGCCAAACGCATGCACGACCTGGTCATACTTGAGCCAGTCAGGCTGACCGTCGCCGGTGACATCGATGGGCCAGAGCCAGAGGCTGTAGAACACGCGGATGTCACCTGCGATGGGCCACGATTCAGGCACCGGCGCCAGCCCGCCGATCATGTGCAGCAGTCCCCAGAACGAAAGACACGCCAATACCACCGTGCTGAGATTTACCACACGGTGAACCGCGCCCACCACCGCCATGAGCACGAACGTGACCCCGAGATAAATGACAAACTCCGTGTTGCCTGTCATCAGCGCAAACGGCACCGATGCCAGTGCCCAAATCAGCGTCAATGCAATGATGATCAGCACGGCGGGCCGAAGGCGACGTTGGCTGGCGTGATTCATAATGGCTTCCTTTATATCAACGACAGTGGTGATGCGATGGTGATTCGTTTCGTATTGGCTCATCGCCACACATAGCTTCATCGCCACTCATGCCGAGGATACCGTCGTCTCAAATTGTTCCGCAATGTCGGATATAGCGTGGCCCAGAAGTTGCCCAGGTCTTGCGTGACCTGCAATGGTCGATAATTGGGCCCCAGTATCTCCAAAAGCACCGCAACACGATCCCCTGCCACCCGAGGCGTCGCCGTCAAGTCATACAACTCCTGAATCTTCGCCGCCCCGCGCGGCGGTTGCGTCACATCCACCGGATAAACAACACGTAGCCGTTTGCCTCCCGGCAATGCCAGCGACTCAGGTGCCATCCGCTCCACAAACCGCTGATCATCCCACGACAACGCACCTTTGACAGCATCAAGCACCGGACGATCACGCACATGACTTAACTGCGTGGCACCAGCGACGATCTCATGAAGGATCACCCGCCGATCATCATCGTTGTAGTCAATCATTCGCCGCTCGGGGAAGTGATGGGCCGTGAAGCGGACACGGGCGATCCACTGCTCGACCTTCTCATCCCAGTGATCGAGCTTCAGCCGACCTGATAGAAGCCCCTCCACGAGAATGTCCGCAGCCGCTGCGGGATTGACCTGACTGCGGGTGGTACGCGCCACGACCATACCATCGTAGAGGCGTTCCTCGTGTTCCTCGATAACGTTGGTCACCTCGTTGCGGGTGGTGCGACGAACGGTCGTGAGGCGAGTGGGATGAATCGCCTCCAGCCAGTCGAGTTCGAGCTGAGCCGCCAGTGATAGTTGCGTGGTCACCGTGTCCGTCCGATTGGCACCGCCAGCAGCACCACCACCGCCACCAGCGCGGCTCAACTCGCGCACATCCAGCGCGAGAATCGGCCCCGGCTGTTGCACAACGCTGTCGCGATCCAGCACGCATCGCTTCTGACCGGGCATGGCACAGGTTCGTTCACCACCGCCGCGCAGCACCGCCACATGATCGGGATACGCGGTGAGCAGACTGCAAAGCAGGTCCGCATCGTGCCCGCTGTCTTGGGACTGGCTCGGCACACCACCGCCAATCCGCGAACACTGATCGAGGATTTGCCGCCAAGCACGTTGCACATCACGTGCTGCCGCAGCATTGACGCCAATGCCCGCACACGCATCAAACGAAAATCGGCTGCGCTCCGCAGCACGATAAGCCCGCTCCAACACCGCCAAATCCGAGGCCGTCTCGCCCGCGCCAACGTGCGACATCTCCGCCGACGCTCGCCGCACCAAAAGATCACGCTCACTCACCAGCGCCGCCCACAACGCCGCACGCTCAAGGCACTGCCGTGGTGCAGCAGCTAGCAACATCCGGCTCAACCGTGGGTGCAGTGGCAATCGCGCCATCTGCCGGCCCAGCGGCGTCACGTGATTGCCCTCGTCAATAGCGCCCAGCATCACCAGCAAATCCGCCGCCCGCTGCAGCGCAGACGCTGGTGGAGGCTCGTACCAGTCGAAGGCCGCCGCATCCTCCACGCCCAGCGAACGCAGATGCAACAGCGTCTGCGCCAGGTCCACGCGCGCTATCTCAGGCGTGTCAAACGCAGCACGATGATGCTGCTGCGTCTGAGGCCAAAGTCGATGACAGGTTCCCGCTTCAGTGCGACCCGCGCGACCCGCACGCTGCGTCGTCGCCGCCTGACTGATCGGCTCGATCAACAGAACGTTGATGCCTCGTCGCGAATCGAAACGATGCACCCGCGCCAAGCCGCTGTCGATGACATGACGCACACCCGGAATCGTGATCGATGTCTCCGCCACGTTGGTCGCCACCACGATCTTGCGATGCGCATCAAACCTCACCGCAACATCCTGCTCAGCCGCCGGCAGCGAGCCATGCAGCGCAAAAAACGAGAGCGGCTCGCTAATCCCCGCCACCGCCCGCCGACATGCATCAAGCGTTCGACGAATCTCATACGCACCGGGCATGAAGATCAACACATCACCCGGATGCTCGCCGCCCGTCTCCAGAAGTTGCCGAAGGACCGCAGCCGCCTGATCCCAGATGGGCCGCGCACTGGCTTGTGATGCGTAGTTGATCGTCACCGGATACAGCCGCCCGCCAGTTTCAACCGTGGGGCAGGCGAGGTATTGTGACACCGCAGCCTGATCCAGCGTGGCAGACATCACGATGAGTCGCAAGTCCCGCCGCTGGTTCGCCTGCAGCCGCTTGACCAACCCCAGCGCGACATCCGCATCTAGGCTACGCTCGTGGAACTCATCGAGGATCACTGCCGCGACACCAGGCAGCGTGGGATGGGCTTGTAAGAGACGCAGAAACAAACCCTCGGTGAGAAAGACAATCCGCGTCGCCGGGGTGACCGCACGCTCATGCCGCGTCTGAAAGCCGACGGTCTGCCCCACAGATTCCCCGCGTTCCTCAGCGACTCGCCGCGCCAACATGCGCGCAGCCAGCCGCCGCGGTTGCAGCACGAGGATCCGC
>JBGSTK010000231.1:0-16604 GCA_041736565.1 Phycisphaeraceae bacterium
TGTCGCTATTGCGCATAGTCTACGAGGCTTCGCTTCAAGCTGAGTATATCGTTCATGATCCGTCGGCGCGCACCGAGCGCGCGGAAGCATTCCTTGACTGGCAGTGGATTGAGCGTGATCGACTCCGGCAGATCATTGAGGCTGGTCGCACAAACTTCGCTCGCCGACTTCGCGATGCTCCATTACGCAAGATAGGGAGTGGGGAAAATGAACTGAATGACAATCTCCGGCGAATTGGAGACAGATACCTGCGGACGAACGGGAAAACACGGCGCCACTGGTATCCGGAGCACACTATGCTCGACCTTGCCAAAGCTATTGGGCGGCATTCAGAGTTTGAATGGTTTCAGTTTTTGTTGAGCAACGCCATCCATTCTGGATCGTATTCTCTTCAGTCATCGCCAACCCTGAACAGTCGTACTGTTCTGGTTTACGGGTGGGTATTCACGTTTCGGATCTTAGCCATGGCGGTGTCTCACTTGGCGATTCAATTGGATCCGCTGTTGAAACAGAATGTCGATGCTTCGCTTGTTTGCCTCCTGGATCGAGGCTCACCAACTTGATAATGAAGGGGTTAGGTGTGCTGATTATCGACGGCTCATTCGGTGAAGGTGGCGGGCAGATTCTCCGGTCAAGTCTGGCGCTGTCGATCTGTACCGGACAGGCGTTTCGCATCGAGAAGATTCGCGCGGGGCGGCAGAAGCCGGGGCTGATGCGTCAGCATCTGACGGCGGTGAAAGCAGCGGCGGCGGTGTGCGGCGCCACGGTCGAGGGCGATGCCATCGGGTCACTGACTCTCTCATTCACACCCGGCGTAGTGCAACCGGGTGATTACACCTTCAGCGTGGGTACGGCCGGCAGCACGACGCTGGTGCTGCAGACGGTGTTGCCCGCGTTGCTCACCGCCCAACGGCCCAGCAACCTGACCCTCGAAGGCGGTACACATAATCCGTTTGCCCCGCCGTTTGATTTTCTGGCCCGGGCGTTCCTGCCGCTGGTCAATCGCATGGGCCCACGGGTCACAGCCGTGCTTGAACGGCCCGGGTTCTACCCTGCCGGCGGCGGACGCTTCCATGTCGAGGTCGAGCCGGCCGCCAGGCTTACTGGTTTCGATCTGCTCCAGCGCGGTGACATCAAGGCCCAGCAGGCTCGCGCGGTACTCGCTAATCTTCCGGCCCACATCGGCGACCGTGAGTTGAAGGTGGTTGCTGATCGCCTGGGCTGGCCGCAGGATTGCCTGAGCATCGAGCGGGCCGACGCCTCGGTCGGGCCGGGGAACCTCCTGATGCTGACGGTCGAGTCCGAATACGTTACTGAGGTATTCACCGGTTTTGGCGAGCGCAATCGCAGTGCCCAAGCCGTCGCGGAGCAGGCGGTGCAGCAATGCCGGCGATACCTCACATCTGGTGTTCCCGTCGGCGAGTACCTAACCGATCAACTCCTGCTCCCGTTGGCCCTGGCGGGCTAGGGCTCCTTTGTCTGTGCGGGTCTATCGCGCCATGCGGACACCCACATCGAGTTGATCCATCGATTTCTGAAAACACGGGTAACGACGGAATCGCAGGGCAAATCGGCCATGCTGGTACGAGTGGAATCAGGCTCTCGCTCGGCGGTGTGAACGATGGGTGCCTACGGCCGCACTGCTTTCGGCGTCCAGTAGGAGAATGCCGCATCAGTCGGTGTTGTGGAAGCCACAGCCATACGCATGACTCTCTGGATTCGACTTTGAATCGGCTCGATTACCGTGTCCGTCGCTTTGAGTACCACCGCCTTGACGGTGCACTGTATGTGGCCGAGCATCCTGTCGCGGAGTGACCAGCGTTGTAAGCAGTATCTTGGCCGGCTCGAACCGTGGCCGGATGACCCTCGCCACCATATCACAATTTGCATCTGTTCAGAACGATTGGTAAATCGGCTCACGCCGGTTTCTTGTGTAACCAGTGTCTTACCACATTTCAACTGGAATCGGCGGCGGCAACAGTCCTCTCAGATTCAGAACCCGGCCACTAACGGCGGGTTTATGATTAAATACCATCTCAGTTGTAGTTCAGTCCGGGTCGGTCCGGGTGGCTGGACGAGTGGCTCACGCTCATAGTGGAAAGGGGCTGCCAATGCGTCTGCGTCTAATGTTGTGGGCTGTTTCACTGATGATAGTGGCGATGGGGATCGGGCCCGCGGGGTGCCAACAAGACGAAATGTCGACACAGGCTGCGGCAGAAGGGGAGAACCCGCCGGTAGTCTGTCCTGCCATTGAGCAGGATGGCGAGAGCCGGTCCGACCACCCTGGCGAACCGGATGGACCCATCGGCGTGGTCGTGCTGGGCACGAGCAAAGCCGTAGCCAAGCCGGAAGTCGGCGAGCGCGTATACGAGGTGCAAATCGAGAAAGTCCTCTACGGTTCTCTACCCGGAAACACAGTGCGTTTTACGTACCGCTGGGAGGTGGATGAAGAGAAACCGTTGATCTTCGCCTTGGTGCCGGACGTATATGAAGATCGCTTCGAGCTCTTTTATACCCTCGACGCTCAGGAACTCAGGAGTCAAGAGGCGTTGTCTGCAGCGAGATTTGACTTCCACGTGTTGTCATCGGAGTCGATTTTCATTGGCAAGGAACTCTCGGCAGGCAGCGATTACCTGAGCGATGTTGAAGTTGTGCGCAGCCTCCACGGGGCAAAGGTGTCCAGTGGACAGAATGTGACCGTGGAGATGATGGCGTATATGCGCAACTTCGAAAAGACACCGCTGGTACGGGACGAGGAGATGATCTACTTCGTCACCGGCACGACACCCGGCAGCAAGCTCTACGACATCCGTCCGGTAAAGGAAAAGGAGAGCACGATCTACCTGGTGTCGACACGGCTTCGTGGCGACAACCGACCCGCTGTTGCCGCGGCGCTCGACGACCTGACACGCGAAGGCTATACCCTCCGGTATCCCGACCCGACCGACCGCCGTTGCCACCGCATCGCGCTGGGAGCAGCCTGAAATTCGTCTGGGCATGACCGTCGGCCTGTGGTCGTCAGACCGCCCAACTGTTCGATGCCGACGTTGCTCACCTGACTTAATGGTCACCCACCATTCAAACCGCCGAGCGCGAGGCTGGTTCCACTCGTACCAGCATTGCCGATTTGCCTTGCGATTCCGTGGTCATCCGTGTTTTCAGGAATCGGTGAATCAACTCGATGTGGGTTTCCGCCTGACGGGTCAGGCCCGCACAGACAATGGAGCCCTCGCCTGCCAGTGCTGCGGGCACTCGGATCTGGCGGGGCGCCCTATGGGCAAGCGGCGAATCCCGATCTACAGCCGAGGGTCGACCGGTTCGCTTTCGAGCGCCAGCACGCCAAAAACGCACTCGTGAATTCGGCGAAGCGGCTCGCGGCGAACGAATCGTTCCAACGCTTCGACCCCCAATGCGAATTCGCGCAAAGCCAAGCCGCGTTTGCGGCCAAGCCCCCGCGCTCGTAGCCGATCAAGATGCTCTGGGGCGGTGTATTCCGGCCCGTAGATGATCCGCAGATATTCCCGCCCTCGGCACTTCACTGCTGGTTGGGCGAGTCCTCGTTTGCCGTGGACGATGAAATCCCTCGGCTTGACCACCATGCCCTCGCCGCCCTTGTCCGTCAGCGACAACGTCTTCGCCCCAGGTCTCAACCAAATCCCATACCGATTCTTCCGCCGGAATGGGCAATGCAAGGTTCGTTAGTCCCCGTTGGCCGATCTCCTGTCGCAGGAGGTCTCCTTGATGCTGTACCCACCCCAAACCCCTCTGGTTGACTCGACGCCACGTGATTCCCCAAGCAAGACGAAGCTGGGTGGGGACATGATGCTTGGTCTGGGGCAACATCAAGCCTTCGACCAGCAACACGCGCAACCGTTCGTCATCTGCTTCCACCGCGGCCAGTACGGAACCAACCTCCTCTGGGCGCTCTACAGCTTCTGCCAGTCGTTTTATCCCAGCAACCCCTCTGCGGTGTAGATTTTCTCGACAAGCAAAAGTCGCTCGGCCAATATCCGGTCCGGGTAGTGTTCACGATTGCTGGCGTATCGCTCGGGCAGGTCCGGCCATGAACTGAACAGCCATCCCTTTCTCTCAACAGGGTCATCGGGCGCAAACTTCTCATAGAGGGCTTGAAGCCGATTGAGTGTGTCGGTGTCCAATGCCCAGTCAGCATCTGGAAGTTGCCTGTGCCTGGTTACGGTCTCGCGAAGTTCCTTCGCCAGGGCGCTGCGGGCATCATTCGACATGGAAGAAGCGTCGAGAGCCCCAAGCAGGAAACCACCTTGTCCCCCAGTTCTGGGTGGCCACGGTGAATCTCCGAGAACTGTTTGACTATCTCCGCCCATCTGACCTCATCGTCTTTCACCCACTCCAGCATCGCCATCACGAGATTCTCGATGAATCGCCAATATTCGGTTATCGACACCCTGACCTCTGTCTCCGGCTTCCACGGACGCCATCGTGGCGTATCCGTTGGCATGGCAATGTCGTGGGGCTCTGGCAGTAGGCTAACGCCCAGACGCCACGCCTCAACCGGACATCGGTCGTACAGAGCCTTGATTGCATCCATTCGCCTTGACGAACTTGCAGCGGTGTGCGGGTACCATGGGACGTAAATTGCAGTCAGGGAGTTCCTCGGGCGGTTGCCCAGTTGCCCGCCAGGGTCCAGCGCGTCAAGTCGTCCCAGGATCACCGTTGTTCGCGATAGGTAGTCCGGACACCACGCCAAACGTTCCAGCGCCCACAGTAAATAGGTGTGCATGCTGGAGGGAACTACTCCACACCGCTCCTCCTCGAACACCTTCCTCGTAGCTTCCTCATCCGATACTAGCACCTCCGTGGCCTCAAGAAACTCGTCCGGGGCAGCCTCTGCCAGATCGGGAAGCCATTTCGCCAGCGACAGCCATCGAAGATCACGATCCTTATCTAGTCTGAGAAGCCGACGTACGAGGCGATTCGCCATCCCTCGGCCGTGCGGACATTGTCCCAATCCTGTGTGGTATGTGACCTGACCGTGCGCGCCCAAGTTCGTACCAACCTTCACGGGGTTGTTGTGTATAGTGCGCTCAATATTTGATTGACAGATTTTCGCCTCTGGGATATCATGCAAGTAATACCACTTGGGAAATATTGCAGATTGGAGAAGCCGGATCAAAAACGGCGGCGAATTTATGATCGTGCATGAAACTGCTCAGACCGTGAGCAATGTCTTGATTTTGGTGAAACTCTTGGTCTTCTAGCCCACAAAGGCCCCCCTGCCATGAACCCAACCAGATACCTCGTTTCGGGCCTGTTTGCTATTGCCTTGTTGCTGACGCTGGCCCCGGCCAAGGCCGAGACCAATTTGCTGGCGGAAAAGGGTTGGCAGCCCCGTCAGGCTTGGCAGGCGAAGGAGCAGCATTGGACGATTCATCAGGAGGGTGAGCGCACGATGATCCGCCTGCTAAAGAGCCCGACGGTGCTGGACCACTCCGTTGCGTTTGATGGCACTCAGGCAAAGCTGAAGTTCTCGGCGGACCTGCGGTTGGCGGACGTGGAGATCGATGGCCAGTGGGGCGCGCCTCATATCGAAGTGGGCTTTCTTGATGCTGCGGGCAAGCCGATCAAGGCGGGGGCCTGGGTCGCCTTTTACCGCGAGGATAGAGATTGGGGCCAGGTCAGCCGTGAGTTGGATGTGCCTGAGCAGGCTAAGTCGATGCGGGTGACGCTTGGCATACGTGCCAAAAAGGGCACCGCCGATTTCTCGAACCTCAAACTGACCGTGCTTGAGACCCGTGACGCTCCGGCCCCGGATCAAGCTCAGGCCACCGCAGCAGGAGCGGCGGCGGGCAGTTCGGCCGCATCGAGCATCGCCAAGGGCGAGCAGCTTCTCAAAGACACGGGCTGGAAACCGCGACAAAACTGGATGGGCAAGGGCAGCTCCTGGGACACTTTCGAGGATGGCGACCGAAAGGGCATCAGCCTGATGAAGTCGCCGGTGGTGCTTAGTCAGACGGTCGCGACCGATGGCTCGGTGGCGCGTATCGGCTTTAGCACCAAGGCCAAACTCACGGACATTGTGCCTGAGGGCCGCTGGGGCGTTCCAGTGGTGACCGTGAAATCGCTTAACGCCAAGGGCGGCGCCATTGGCGAACCGAGTCAACGATTCCTCCGTGAGCACACCGACTGGACCGACGTATCGTTCAACGTGGACGTTCCGGCTGAAACTCATGCGATCGAGGTAGTTTTCGAGTCTCGTGTGAAGTCCGGGACGGCTCAGTTCGCTTCGCCATCGATTGAGGTGCTCGAGACCCGTGCCGCCCCAGCGCGAGCGGCTGCCGCGTCTACCCCCGCCGCTGCGGATGCGGATCCGCGGGCAAACCGTCGCCCCGCTGGCCCCAAAGGCCACGGCAAGCCGGACATCGCCATGCACCGGCCCATGGAGAAGTGGGGGGCTTCTGTCGATGAGTCCAAGATCGACCGCGTAATCCACGTCGGGGTTGATCAACAAGGCGCCAACGACTCAAACGACGGGTTGGACCGCAACAAGCCGATGAAGACGTTTGCTGCATCCCTCGCGCGGGCAGGGGCCCTGCTGAGCGAGGGGCAGTCGGTCAAGATCCTGGTCGCGCCCGGCGTTTATCGGGAGCGCGAGGTGCGCCTGGATGCCAGCAAGCTGAAAGACAAGGCCGCGAATGCCGTGCTCATCGTAGAAGCCGAAAAGCCCGGTACGGTCTTCTTCCGCGGCTCGGATAAGGTCGCCTCGAACAACGGCTGGACGCTGGTGGACGCCGAGAAGCGAATCTACCGCCGCGATTGGCCCCATCAGACGTTTAACCCGGTCGATCCCGAGTCGTACAACCCAGCCATTCCGACAATCTCCCGCCGGCGGGTCATGGTGTTCGTCAACGGGCAGTGGCTGGCGCCCGTGGTGCTCGAGCAGTACACGCATGAGACGAAGGTGACCACACGCAACCGGCCCGAAGGGGGCGTGGACAATATCCGCAACGTCACCGACGCCTACGTTAGTTTCGTGAACCCCGCCGAGGCACTTCAGCCTGGGCAGTTCGGCGTGGCAGAATTGGGGCCCGGCGACGCCGACTTTGATAAATCGCCGCACCCGCACCCTGACAGCCTGTTTGTCCGTCTGCCCAAAGGCGTGACTGATATCGCCGACTCCACCGTCGAGGTAACTCGGTCGAGTTCAGGCGGCGTGCGGTTCGACAACAAGAACAACATCGTCCTGCGGAACCTGACTTTCGAGCACTACGGCATTGCAGCGATCCGCGTGTTCGATGCACGCAACATTCTGCTGGACCACGTCACGGCTCAGTGGAACGACGGTGGAGACGGCGCATCAACCGTCCGGCTGATGCACGTCGAGGAAGCAACGCTTCGCAATACGAAGATTGTCCACAACGGGCCCTTCGGGCTGCACCTTTTCGGCAAATACATGCTGCTTGAAGACACTGATGTGTCGCACAACAACTGGCGTGGCGGGCTCAGCGGACACGTGATGCACGGCGTGGGTGGTGTATCGCTTTACGCCGGGCACATCCGAATCGTCCGAAGCAAGTTCAACCACAATCACGGCTTCGGGTTTCGCCACGATGTCTACGGTGGCCACCTGGTCATCGAAGACTCACAGTTCAACCAGAATTTGGCGAACGGCGGAGTGTTCCTCGAACTCGGCTACGGCCCGGCGCTGTTCCGCAACGTCGAGATTGTCGGCAATCGCGGCCGCGGGCTTCATATCCTTTGCTTCCACGGAGTGACCGTCAAGGACAGCGTGATCGCCAACAACCTCGATGCGCAGGTCAACATCTACCCGATGGATAACCGCGGCGTCCGACTTCGCCAAGATGCGCCGCTCTACAGCGGGCCGGGAGTATGGCTCGATGGCGATCCAAGGCCCACCAACGGGTTGCTTGGGATCATCGGCGTGGAAGACACCCTCATCGAGAACACAATCGTGGCGGTTACGGATCCCTCGCTGACCGAGGCGAAGCTGTATCGTGGCAACTACTGGGCTGGTACGCAGATGGAATACGAGCGTTGGCTGACGCAGGAGATGACCGGCAAGTCCAACCGTTACTGGCACGCTGCCAGCGCCCCCGCGTTCGATGTCGCGGGTCTGCACGGTAAGCCCGGCGAGCCAGGAGATTTCGCCGCATGGCAGTCGGTCGTCAAACAAGACGTCGGTGCCACGTGGGTCAAGCCCGAGAAGGACCTGCCCACCGTCCCGCCGGCGCCAGTCGTACCCAAGAACGAGACGCCGGTCGAGCATCAGTAGTAAAGGAAAAAGGACGCGAAAAGCGAGCATCACGTAGGTGATCACACAAACCAGCCGCCGGGGGTCCTGACCGGCCCCCGGCAATCTTGACCCCAGTAACGAAATCACGCCTAAGCAAGCGTGCGGAACTACCTCAATGCATCGAATCACCTTGATCGCGTGTGCTGTGGCAGTGTTCTTGGGGACTCCGCTGGTACGGGCACAACAGCAGCACATGGGGTATCTGGACCAGAGTGCGTTCTGGTACACGTGGATTGATTTTGCGCCCGATCGGATCGACCCTGCAGCCGCCAAGACGAGCCTTGAGGGGATGATCAGTGAGCGTGGACTGGAACGGCTGGAGGATGAAGTACTGGCGACGGCGGAGGAATTGAAACTGGATGTCGACGCCCCGGGCTTCGACTGGCGCGAGCACATCTACTTCCGCTGGGAGCCGCATATCAGCAGCCCGATGATCGCACCGCCCCCCAGCGTTGCCGACGATTGGATGGCATCGGGGTTTGACCCGCTCGCCGCCGGTTGGGTGAGGCGAGCTGAACCCGTGCAGATGGGCAATTACACGGGGGGCGGGAATGAGCCGCTCAAGTCATTGATGATGGTGCGGGCTGCTTACCACCGCGCCAACCTAATGCTGGTTGAACCCCAGCCGATGACGCTGGATATCAACTATCGGGGCGGCGTGCGGGTGTTTATCAACGGGCACGAAGTTTTCCGCGGGCATCTGCCAGAGGGTGAGATCGATCGTCAGACGCGGGCTGAGGGATACGGAGCCGCGCCCAGATCGAGCGCCTTTCGCTGGGGCGCCAAGGGGGCCATCCTGCAGGCTGAACGTCGGCTTAATCGCACCGGCAAAATCAAGATCGAAGCCCAGATGCTCAAAGCGGGGCTCAACATCGTGTGCATCGAGAACCGTGCCCCGGATGTTCACATCTCCGCCATCGAGCATGTGCGCAACTACGGCAGTGCGGGGCCGGGAGGCGACCGCACCAAAGATTTAATCATCGCCTACGCACACACGGGGATCAATACGTTCCGCCTCAAGCCCTCAACGCACGAGGGCGATCCTCCGAAGTTGTCTCGGCCCAGTGGTATGCAGGTCTGGGCGGGCGACATGCATCAACGGCATCACGACGCTGACTTTCTCGAGCCCGGTGCCACGCCGGGCGTGCTGCGGGTGGTGGGTGTGCCCAACGGTTCTTACTCCGCGGTCGTGCTCGTCGGTAGCGACCAGGAATCGCAGGGCCTGCGAATGGAGCCATCCGACCTCACCGCGCAAGGTGGCGCGATAATTCCCGCGTCACGGATCCGTTTGGCGGGGATGGTCGGGAAGCCTGCTGATCCCGAACAGTTTGCGCAAACCGGCGGTCATCGCGAAGGGGTTAGCCTCCGCGGGATGCGCGATTATGCAACGTGGAAGTACGTCGATTTTGAGCAGGCGCCCGCATTAATGTTCGACGTGATCGGGCACGAGATTCCCAAGGCGATCCCTGCTGGCCAAACCCAGCCGGTATGGGTAATGCTGGACATCCCCGCCGATGCCCGCCCCGGCGTTTATGCCGGTCGAATCTCTATCTCGGCGACGGGTGTACCTACGGTCGAGTTGCCCATGCACGTCGAGGTGTTCGGCTGGAAGCTCCCCGCCCCAGCCGACTACCGCACGGACGTCTGGATTGAACAGTCGCCCTACGGTGTAGCGCATGCGATGGGAGTTGAGTTGTGGTCCGAACAGCACTGGGCGTTGATCCGATCAAGCCTCGAACACCTGGCGAGGATTGGCACGGACATCGTCCACATCCCAGTGTTGCAGCGGTCGGAGTTCGGCAACGTGGACGACGCGATGATCCGTTGGTCGGGTGACCCCGCCTCGCCGGACGTTAAGGTTGATCTGTCGACGATGAACCGCTATCTCGATCTGGTTCAGGAAACGCTCGGCCAGCCGCGGATCGTCAGCGTCAACATCATGCAAGGTGGCGGGATCGATCGTCGCCTCGGCGGCGGTAAGAGTACCATGGACGAGGTCAACACCCTGTGCTTCACCGATGGCCGCGTGGTCGACATCACCGAGCACCCCCATCTTTACGCGGTGCTTGCGCGGGAGGTGATTAAGAGTATGAAGGCGCGGGGCTGGGAGCGGTCACTCCATTGGGGCCTGTTCTGGGACCACCCGCCGCAGGATAAGCTGCTCGACACGATGGCGGTGCACGCCCCGGATGTGTACTGGGCTCGCGCTGGTCATATCGCCGGGGGCATTCACCCTCGCGTCCGCGCTCAGTCCGAGGTGTTCCCAAGCTGGCGTGACCGGCCGGAAGGCGCGATGCATGTACACAACCCCAGGCGTCATTCCCCGATTCACCTCGTAGAAGGTCACGCACTACCTCTGGCATTCCGAATCCTGCCCGAGCGTGCGCAGCGGGCGGGGTACACCGGCATCGGTCGCATGGGTGCCGACTACTGGGGGGCGTGGGGTAAGGGCAACAACATTCGAGGTGGTGTGCCTGACTTCGGCGTCAAAAGCCTGCTGTGGCCCGGGGGCGACAGAGTCCACAGTTCACAGCGCTTCGAGGTACTCCGCGAGGCGATTCAGGAGGTTGAGGTATGCGACTGGCTCAGCACCCAACAGCTGTCTGGCAAGCTGCCCGCGGAGTTGGCGGAGCGAGTCGGTGAAACGCTCCGTGTCCGTGTCGGCGAGACCGGCTACGTACCGGCGTATTTTTACTTGCTTAACAGTGCCAAGCACTACGACCACCCGCAGCGGTGGCAGCAGCGAAGTGCCGAGTTGTATGCTCTCGCCGACGCTGTCCAAGCTGTAACCAGCAGCGGTTCATCCACCCCAGCGCGATAACCGTCATGAATGACCTAACCGCATCCATCGGTCGGCTGGAGGATCTTGGCTACCCGTTCCAGCGTCAATTCAAGTATCAGATCGGGATCATCGAGCGGCTTGAGGCAAAAGTCCGTCGCGGCGCAGTCGAAGGATACCCGGGCGATCCTCTCGGCGGTGCGGCACACGAGGTATATGAGAGCGAACTGCGTGCCCTCAAATCGGTGCTTGGCGAGCAAGTCGAGCATGCTTTAGCGCAGTCGCAGAACCCAATGCCGATTACTCGCTTGCGTTTCGCCGACTTTGCCAATGCGGGCAACGCATTGGACGACGACGGGCCTGCGCTGCGGGCGGCGATCAAGGCGGCGGCCACCCTCACGGGCAAAGCGATCATCCTGCTTGAACCCCGCACATATCGGCTGCGAGACTTTGATGACTCCTCCGCCCGCTACCACCTGGTCCTTCGCGGGCTTCGTCACGTTGAGATGGTGTGTGAACAAGGCGAGGCTGTACTCCGTTGCGAACAGATCGGCGGCGCGCTATTAGTCGAGGACTGTGAATACATCCGCCTCGAGAACATCGGTATCGACTTCGACCCGCTGCCGTTCACGCAGGGGCGGATCGTCAAGTTCGAAGCCGACGCAGGTGAGATGCACTGGCAGCGGGATGTGGGCTACGGCTCGCCGAACGAGCCGCCCTTTACCCTCTGCGAAAAGCTGTCCGGTTCCATCCGTGACGCGACCAGCGGCGAGTATCAACCGGGTGGCTTCACGATCCACGAGGTGACGCGTGAGCGCGACGACCTGTGGCGATTCAAAGGGGTGTGCAAGGACGACGATCCCACCCCTCTGTCGCCGGGCAAGCCGCTGGTGATTCACTCGCGGGGTGTGCCCGGCGCACGCTGCGGCCTGTGGCTGCGTCATAGCCGGTTCATCCACTGCGAATCCGTCAATGTGTATGCCGCGTATCACTTCGCCATTTTCGTCACCGACTGCACGGGCACAGCGTTCTATCGCTCTCGCGTCATTCCACGCCCCCACACCGGCCGCCTCAGCAGCGTCAATGCCGACGGCTTCCACGCCAAAAGCAATCGCCAGGGCCCTTACTTGGAATCGTGTGAGGTGTCCGCGGTGCCCGACGACTGCAACAACGTCTATGCCCGTATGATGTCGGTGTGCGAGCGTGTGAGCCCGCGAAAGGTCGTCGTTGACTCGAAGTGGAACGCCGATGAAACTCCATTGTCGTGGGGGTGGCGACCCGACCGCAATGCATTTCGAGTCGGGGACAAACTCGCTTTCATCGAGACCCACACGGGGCTGGTGCTTGGGGTCGCAGCCGTCACTGCTGTGATGGATCAAGCCTACGACGGTGATCGCCTCGTCGCAGTCGAGTTGGATCGCGACATCACGGGCGTCATCAGCCGTCGCGACATAGGCCAGAAGGGGACAGTCAACCGATCAGGCGACTTCCTGCGCGTCGGGCCGGACCATCCGCTCGAAACATTTGTGGTTAATCTTAACACCAAGTCGGACGGCTTCGCTCTCATCGACAGCAGCTTCCATGGCAATGCGGTGGCGGGTATCAAGCTCAAGGCGTCCAACGGGATCATCACCGGCTGCGACTTCAGCCGACACTCCTGGGCTGCCATTGACCTGTGCATGAGGCTGGTCTGGCAAGAAGGCTACGCGCCTCATGATGTGCTGATCACCGGCAACCGACTCAACACCCGCTTTCCGATCAGCGCCAACTGTGAGTACCCGGGCGGTCGCCGCAGTATTGGTCCTGCCCATATCTCCAACATTCGTATCGAAGACAATGACCTCTTGGGCCAAGCTTGGGATGTTCAATTGAATAACACTCGCAACAGCTCGATCACCGGCAACCGCCTCCACGCAGTAGACCCGATCATCGTCCATCCAACCTGCAAGGCGATCCAGATTGCTGACAACACAGCATCGACGTCAAAAAATTCGCAAAATTCACCGCAGCAGAGCGAAGGCGCTCGGACGCCGGTGCGGGCAATATATAGTCCCTCAGCACACCGTTACCACTGATCGACGAGCGTGTTTCCTTCGTGTATACGGACTCTCTTTTATGCGAACACTTGCAGCCGCCCTGGCGATCATGATCGTTGTCCTGGCACCACGTGTGGCCGACGCCTTCATCAACCCCGGCTTCACGCCCGCCAATCTGGTGGGTGGTTCAACTTTCATCGTGAGTGGACACCTTGCACCCGACACGCAAGGCGGGTGGAAGTTGGACCAACCGCATGTCATCAAGGGTGACAAGGCCGAGGTGAGTCGGCTCACGCTGCGCAAGCCCGCCGATGACGACAAAATGCGTTTTTCGCAAACGGTGGGTAAAGGCGCCATCGCTGTGTTGCTGCAGGGACGCGACGAGACCGGCCGCGCCACCGCGTTGTGTTTCGTCGGCGGGTCATGGTTTACGTGTCAGCCCGGTGATGGTGTGTGGCATGTCGTGGCGTACAACCAGAACCTGCTTGGTACATTTTCGGGCGACGCGGCGATGCTTCGTCGAATGGCCGAGGCTCTGGTCCGTGATCCGAAACGATCAGTGCCATCAACCGCCGGGGTGCGTTGGCATGCCGTCGTGGAGGTGGGTCAGACCCGGGATGTGCAGCAATTGCTGTTGATTCGCGCTGGCGAAGAGGCGCGGCCGCACGCCTATGTCGCTGCGCTGGGCGGTGATCGCATCATTTCGATCTCCGGGCGGCGACGTTTCGCCGATGTCACCGAGGCACTGGGGCTGCAAGCGAAATCCCGCTATGCCGTGATCCTCGATGCCACCGGCAACGGTCACGATGATGTGGTGAGTTGGGATGGTCAGGGGCTGCGCCTTCATGCATTTGACGGCAAGTGGTTCGAGAGTTCACCGCCGATCATGGAATTGGCTGATTGTCTCGGGCTGGCGGCGATCAGTCGCGGCGGTGTGCCGGGCATCGTGGTGAACCGACCTGATAGGCCGGTGCTTCTGATGCGAAAGGGCGACGGGTGGTCGCAGCAGGTATTGCCCGGTGACCTGGGTGTGGAGGGCGAGACCGGTTCGCTGCTCGTAGCCGACCTGGATCACTATGGGCGCGTGGACATTCTTCAGACCGGCACCAAAGGTTCTCGATGGTGGCGCGGAACTGCTGATGGGTTTGCCGATTCAGTTCGCATGCCGGTGCGGGGCGGGCCCGGCACTCACATTGCTATGGCAGACTTTGATGGCGATGGTTGGCTCGATCTGTATCTCAACGGCCCCGGTATCCACGGCATGTGGGAGAACGATGGCCAGGGCCGCTTTCGTGAGGTGACCGCGCTGGCGGGTTGGTTGGGCAGCAAAGCGGTGCCAGATGCGCTGGCCGTCTTCGCCGAAGACCTAAACCACGATCAGCTACCGGATGTCGGCTTGCTCTATCAGACCGACCCGACGCAATACCACTTCAATCGTGGTTTCCGCACGTTTACCGAAGAGGGCGAAGTACGATTGGAGAAGTTGCCTGACGGCACGCATCCGGTCGCAGCGACGGTAAGTGATTTCAATCGTGATGGCTCGGCGGACCTGGTCGTGGCGGTCAACGACGGGCGGGTGCTCTGCTTCTTCAACGACTTGTATGACGTGCCGGCGCTTCGAGTGATGATGGGCGATGGAGCAAGTGACGCACCAGCCGCGGTGCGTGTTTATGAAGATAGCGATGAAACTCGGATCAATAGCGCTCAGCTCGATGACGTTCGCCTTGATAATGCGCAGCTTATCGGAGTGTTTCACGTCCCCGGAGCCGGGCCTGGAACGCACATCACACTGCGCGGCTCCAAGCCGGTCATCGTGGTCTGGCGCGACGCGGCAGGCAAAGAACATCGCCAGCGTGTCGTGCCCGAAGCGGTCATGACCACCCCGGTCGTGCTCAAGCGTCAATAGTCGTCGCCACAACGCGGTTGCGTCGTTTGCGGCTAAACGCCGAGCTTGAATCCACCCGGAACTCACGATCCTCATGGACCCAATGCCGCACATCACGCAGGGCGTCGTACCGATTCTCATCGGGCCGTTGCAGGCGTTGCTGGCGTTGCTGCCGGTGATTCTGTTCGCCTTGGGCAGCATGGTCGTGGCGTTATTCAAGCCGCGCAATGCCTGGATTTTCATCAAGCTGCTCTGGCGTCAGAAGCTGGCGGTTGTTCTGCTGGTCAGTCTGGTCGCAGCAGCGTGGATCGGTGCGGGGCTACTCCCGGCGAGTACGGGCGGTGGCGGTGCGGCTCTGGTCGGTGAGGTGAACTGGCCTAATTTTCGCGGCGGATCTGAGCGCCGTGGCTACCAGCCCGGCACGCCTGACCCTACAGCACCCGATGTGCAGTGGATCTACCGCCCGGCCAATGACGCGTCGATTTACGCTTCGCCCGCCATCGCAGGCGATTACGTGTTCTTCACGACCGCTCGTGTTACGCCGTTTGATCCGACCGGGTCCGGAGAACTGCTATGTCTCAACGCTCACACGGGCGAGTTGGTCTGGCGGGGCGGGTTCAGTGACTTGCGTGCGACGTTTTCTTCTCCTGTGGTCCAAGGCGATTACGTCGCCATCGGCGAGGGGCTGCACCTGACCCGCGACTCACGTGTGAGTGTGTTTGACAGCCGCACGGGTGCGTTGCGGTGGAGCTATCGCACACAAAGCCACGCCGAGTCCACGCCCGTGATCGCTGGCGGCCGGGTCTATGCCGGTGCTGGTCGCGATGGTTACCGCGCCTACGACTTGGAGCCCGACGCCCAGGGCAACCCGAAGTTGCACTGGCATGTTCCCGGCGAGCGATACATGGATGCATCGGGACCGCCCAACGTGCATGGCGACCGCGTGTTTGTGCCGATGGGCCGATGGGGTGGCTTGGGTATGGCTTGTCTCGATGCGGACAGCGGTGCGGAACGCTGGCGGGTCACAACGCCTTATCCGGTGTTCTCCGGCCCGACGATCGTTGCGGACCGCAATCTCGTGCTCATCGGCATGGGTAACGGCAACTTCGTCCAGACCGCTGAGCAGGCGATGCCCAGTGAGTTGAACTTCCTTCGGTCAAAGGGCGCTACCGATCAGGAACTGGAAGAAGCGCGCCAGCGTCTGGGCCCAGCAGGCGAAGTGTGGGCTGTTGATCTAGGCAGCGGCGAGGTGAGATGGCGATTCGCAGTTGGGCGAACTGTGCTTGGTCAGGTCGCTGCGGGACCCGATGCGATTTACTTCGTCTCGCGTGACGGGCATCTGTATCGCGTGGACTACGACGGCAAAGAGACTGCGAGATGGAATGCGCGTTCACCCATCATCGCTTCGCCCGCGGTCGCGGAAGATCACGTGTATGTGGTGTCCACCAGCGGAGTGCTGTATTGCCTTGATGCCCGGTCACTTCGCGTGGCATGGGAGATGCCGCTGCAACGCGAGCCGTTGGCTGCCGGGGACCTGTTCATCAGTTCACCCACGGTGGCGCACGGTCGCGTTTACGTCGGCACGCCTCGGTCGGGCCTGCTGGCGGTCGGCAA
>JBGSTK010000014.1:0-47398 GCA_041736565.1 Phycisphaeraceae bacterium
AAAGGGAAATCCCTACGACCCAAAGGGAAATCCCAACGACCTAAAGGGAAATCCCTACGGTCTCGAAGGAACCCCGTGCAGGATGCAAGGCGATGCACACGCGCGGCGAAGGAACATGACCGATAACCCAAGCGACTCAAACGGCCGTTGCCCGCTGCTCGCCGCGCCTGTCAGGGGGCGGTGTTTGTCGTCCGGGCATTGGGGTGATCGTCCGCTGCCTCCGATCGCGGCTCGCAAGGGCCGCTTTATTTCGGTGGGTTGTGAAGCCCGCCCCGGAAAATAGGCTGGCCCGCAGTCGGAGACGACTCATAGACCATCGGCGTCAGCCACGGCGCGGCAGAACGCCTCAATCAGCGCGGCGTCTTTAACACCCCGGGTGGACTCCACGCCACTGGAGACATCGACGGCGTACGGCCCAATGCGCGCAATGGCATCGCCAACGTTGGCGGGCGTAAGACCACCCGAGAGTATCAGCGGGGGCATTTCCGCCAGGGCATCGGTTCGCTGCAATTCCGCTAACGCGTTCCAGTCGAAGGTGTGACCCGAACCGCCGGGCAGCGCACCGGCATGCGTGGGCGGGGCGTCAAACAAAATGGCGGCGAGGTTGGGGCAGGACTCTCGCCACATGTCCAGCACCTGGCGGACATCATCCACGAAGCTGATGGACTTGATGACCTGCAGTGGTGCCAGAGCCGCGGCGTAGTGAGGGGTTTCATGGCCGTGTATCTGCACCATGCGCAGACCCAATTCACCGGCTACCTCACGCACGTGTTCCACCGTCGCATCGACGAAGAGACCCACCGGCTCGACGAACGGAGGCAGGGCATCGATGATGGCTTTGGCTCTGGCTTTGTCGATACTGCGGGGTGAGCCGTGGACAAACACCAGTCCCACCGCATCGGCACCCGCTGACGCAGCCGCCCGCGCCATCTCCGGATCCTTGATGCCGCAAATTTTTATTCGTGTGTGTCTCATGGCGCCTCATTCTAACCCCACAAGCCGAGGGCTTTAGCCCCGGATACAACGCCCGTTAACGTAGGGCACCGCGACCATCACTCCGGCTCCAGCCGCGCCGCTTCCAACACCAAAGTCTTGATCCCCGCCCGTTGAAAATGCACCACCGCCCGCGCTTGCGAACCTCGCCCCTGCACCGTCATCACACGTCCCACGCCGAACACGCGATGCTGCACAGCCATGCCCGCCGCGATGCCAAAGGTCTCTTCCCCGCAATCCACATCCGTGTCCCTGTTACTTCCGCTACCACCGCGGCCGCTACCGGCGCTACCGCCCGTGATCCAGTCCTCGTCAGACGATGCGTCCACTTTCTCCACGCCCTTTCGCGGCAACTCACTCAAAAATCGGCTGGGCAACGTCGGCACCGTCTGCCCAAAAATGGTGCGGCTGCGCGCTCGTGAGAGTGACAGGAATCGGCGGGCCCGCGTGATGCCCACAAAACAAAGACGACGTTCCTCCTCGAGCGCAGCCGTGTTGTTGGACTCCACAGCCCGCTTGTGCGGTAACAATCCCTCCTCCAACCCCACCAACGCCACGACCGGAAACTCCAGACCCTTGGCGGCATGAAGCGTCATCAACGTGACGGCGCCCTGCGATGAGTTGATCGAGTCCACATCCGACACCAGGCTGATCTGTTCAAGATAGGCTTCGAGCTTTCGCGGTAACGACAAGGCTGTGGGGTCCTCCGATGGCTCAGCTTCATGAGTTGCCTCGTAATCATCCTCAAACTGCTGAGCGCTACTGACAAGCTCACCGAGGTTTTCCAGGCGTTCCTGGTCGGGGTCAGCCTTGTCGTTGGCGTAGAACTCGTGAAGGCCGGACTCGCGCAGGACGTGCTCGACAAAGCCGCGCAACGACATTTCGTGGCGATGCTCAGGCGGGCCGTCGTGGTCGGCATGGTCGGCCGCAGCAGGCAGCGCGTCGCGGTAACCCGCCTCTTTGCGCAAGCCGTCGAGCAAGTTGGCGAACTTCAGCACACTGCCCTCAGCACGCTTGTTGAGCAGCGCCAGGACCCTGGGCTCGCGCAGCACACCGTTGACCGTCGTGCCCTGCGACACCGCCTGGGCTTGAAGGGTTTTGCACGTGGTGTCGCTGATGCCGCGGGTGGGCTTGTTGATGATCCGCAGCAGGTTCACCTCGTCCACCGGGTTGGCGATGGCGCGGAGATAAGCGATGGCGTCGCGGACTTCGAGGCGTTCATAAAAGGCGGTTCCGCGGGCGATCTGATAGGGAAGTGCCGCGTCGCGCAACGCATCTTCCAACACGCGGCTCAAACTGTTGGTGCGATAGAACACCGCCATGTCACGCCACTCGATTGCCTCCCGATCGTGCATGCCTTGAAGCTGTTCGACGATCCACTGCGCTTCGTGACGTTCATCGACAACCGTGACAACCCGCACTGGGGCGCCGGTTTCGTTCTCGGTCCACAGGGCCTTGTGCTTTCGCTGCTGATTGTGGTTGATGAGCGAATCGGCCACGGCCAAAATGTTCTTGGTCGAACGATAGTTCTGCTCGAGGCGCACCGTGGTGGCCTGCGGATAGTGTTCCTCGAACTCCAGAATGTTGCGGATGTCGGCGCCGCGCCAGGAGTAGATGGATTGATCCGGATCACCCGTCGCGCAGATGTTCTGATGCGCACTGTCGCCCGAGGCCAGCACGTTGGCGATGATGAACTGAGCGTGGTTGGTGTCCTGATACTCGTCGATGAGCAGGTACTGATAGCGCTGCCGGAGTGCCGCGAGCACATCGGGGTGACGGCGCATGAGTTGCACGGTCTTGACCAGCAGGTCATCGAAATCCAGCGCGTTGTTTTTCGCCAGGATTTCCTGGTATTGCGTGTAGATACGCGCGACGTTGCGGGCTGACCAATCGTGGGCGTTGGCGGCAAAGGCCTCGTGGTCGATGAGTTCGTTCTTGGCGTTGCTGATGGTCGCCAGCGTTCGTGCGGGCGGGAAATTACTGGTGTTGAGGCCCAGCCGCTCGACCGCGTCTTTGATGGCCTTTTGCTGATCGCCCGTGTCGTAGATGGAGTAGCCCGCCTTGAGGCCCATGGCGCTGCCGTATTGGCGCAGGATGCGGGTGCAAAGCGAGTGGAAGGTGCAGACCGTCACCGCCTGGCTCTGTCGCTGAGTCAGGAGGCTGGCGACGCGCTGCCGCATTTCCCCCGCAGCCTTGTTGGTGAAGGTGATCGCCAGGATGTTCCACGGTGCCAGGCCGACGTGCTGCACCATGTAAGCGATGCGACGGGTGATGACGCGCGTCTTACCCGACCCGGCACCAGCGAGCACCAGCAACGGGCCCTGCACGTGCATGACCGCCTGCCGCTGCGGCTCGGTGAGGTCGTCGAGCAGGGCCTCACCACGGACGGGCGAGTCCGGGGCATCACGGTCAGGCGCGGTTGTGGCGGAATCAGGATCGGGATCGGTCACGGGCATCGGGCGAGTTTAACACACGGGGCAAATCCGTCGCGCTCGCCGCGGTCGCGAGATCAATTGAGGCAATGCCCCTCATCGCTGAGTTGCACGGGGTTGGTCTGGGCGTGGCGTACGACTCGCCGCATGTCACGCAGGTGGTTTTCAAGGATTGCTGCCCGCAGTGCCGGATCAGCTTGAGCCAGCAGGCGATAGCGATCCTCCACACGGTCCAGCAACGCCATCCCCGCCAAGTCGATGACCACCGGCGTAGGCATCTGGTCGGTGAGCCAGTTGCGTATCCCCACCACGGAAGTGAGATTCGCCAGCGTCTCATCGTTGAGCAATGCCTCGATCCTGCTTCGCTGGCTCGTCAGCGCGGTCTTCATGGTCGCGGCAGTTTCCAGAGGCTCAAGCAGTGCAGCACGGTAATCCTCGCTGCCCACCTCCTCGACGATGCGGGCGCGACAAATGCCCTGCAAAAGAATGTAGTACCGGCCATCCTCCACCTGATCATGCCGGGCGAGATAGCCCACGCAGACCACCGGTTTGAGCGGCGGGTTGCCTTCGTAGTCTTCCTTCCAATCGTCGCCGTCAAACATCGCCATGGCCAAGAGACCCTGGCTGTCGAGAATGTCTTTGATCATGTGACGGTAGCGTGGCTCGAAGATGTGCAAAGGGATCGATGCGTGGGGGAGAAGCACGCAATTGGGCAGCGGGAAAAGCGCGATCGGCTTGCGAAAATCAATGGAAATCGACTCGGCCATGCGACAATCTTAGGCCAGTCCACACGCCGCGCCGGGCCGTCACTTTTTCATGTTCACAAACTGCAACGGCACGCCCAGGTCCGCACTGCGTAGCAGTGCCATCACCGCCTGTAGGTCGTCGATCTGCTTACCCGTGACCCGCAGTTCATCGCCCTGGATCGACGCCTGCACCTTGAGTTTGGCGTCTTTGATCAGTTTGACCGCCTTCTTGGAGACTTCCTGCTCCAGACCCTCGCGGATCATCACATCGCGCTTGACGTTGGCCTGCGCACCGGGCTCGATGTCCTTGAAGTCGAAGGTGCGCAGGTCGATCTTTCGAGCCGCGGCAGCGCTCTGGAACATCTCCTTGAGCGCCTCCATCTTCATGCGGTCAGCCGCCACCATGTGCAGCTTCTTGTCCTTGGCGTTGTGCGTGATTTCAGTGGGGCTGTTGCGGAAGTCATAGCGCGTGGCGATGGCTTTGCGCGTGTTGTTAAGCGCATTTTCCAACTCGTGCATTTCAACTCGGCTCACGACGTCAAACGATGGCATATACGCTCCTGCGTGGGGATGGACGGCTCAGCGGACGCCCATGAGAAGGTCGAAGGTCAGTTGGTCGAGTTGCTCGTAAGGCAGGGGTCGAGCCGCGAGCTTGCTACGGTCGAAACCGCGTGCCAGCAGTGCCTGAGCCCCAGCGGCGCTGTACCCGCCCACGATGTTGGCCAGCTTCTTGTCGTTGTGGACGATCTGCTTGACGAGCTTCTGGATTTGCTTGTCCTTGTTCCACTGCCGCACCTTGTCTTCGAGAATCTTGTAGGTGCGCATCGACCCGCGGGCGAAGGCGATGACATCATCGCGGTCGGCAGTACGATAGGCGTGGCTGTCAAAATGCTTCATGCCGTCGTACTTGCTGTCCACAAGCAGTTTCACGAGGAAGAAGGCGTGCTTGTAGCTTTGGCTGCCGAAGCGCAGGTCCTGGTCGAAGCGGCCGACTTCCTGATCGTTGAGGTCGATGTGGAAGAGCTTACCCGCTGCCACAGCTTCGGCCACGCACTGCACGAAGTTGAGTCCCGCCATCTGCTCGTGGGCAAACTCGGGGTTGAGGCCCACCATGTCCGGGTGCTTGAGCGAGGCAATGAAACCGAGATAGCTGCCGGTGACGGGGAAGAAGATGTGGCCGCGCGGCTCGTTGGGCTTGGCTTCCAACGCGAGCTTATAGCCAAAGCCACGTTCGAGGTTGAATTCGCAGAGGAAGTCCATGGCCTCGCGGAACCACCGCACCGCCTGCACCGGATCCTTGGCGGCATTGGTGTCGGTGCCTTCGCGGCCACCCCAGAAGACATAGACCTTGGCACCGTATTCCGCGCCCAGTTCCATGCCGCGCATGGCTTTCTGAATGGCGTAGGCGCGAATCTCCGCATCATTGCTGGTAAACGCACCATCCTTAAACACCGGGTCGCCAAAGAGATTGGTCGTCGCCATCGGCACCTTGATCTTGTTGCGCTTCAGAGCCTTGGCGAAGTCGCGCTTGATGCCCGCGGCCTCAGCATCGGTGGCGTCGATGGGAATCAGATCGTTGTCGTGAAAGTTCACGCCATACACGCCACCCACTTCGCCCAGCAGGTCGACGATCTCCGCCGGGGACAGTTTGGCCCGCGTCGGCTCGCCGAAGGGATCCCGGCCGGGGTTGCCGACGGTCCAAAGACCAAACGTAAACTTATCGGCGGGCGAGGGTGCGAAGCGGTCTTTCTTGGCCATGATGGTGATTTCCCTGGGGTGGTGGTGTGAAACAGAAGCGATTAGTGTGCGATCAATCGGCTCGCAGGTCAAACCGGGCCCCACGATGTATAATGATTCCGACCATTTTTGACCTGACTCCCGTGGCTAAAAGCACCTCACTGTGATCGGAGTTGGCATATGCGGTACGTTCTCGGATTCATCAGTCGGTTACGTCCGTGGCAAGTGTTAACTTTGGCGGTGGGCGTGATGCTCGCCGCAACATGGCCGGCCGGGGCGCACAGCGTCGAGTTCTACGGCAAGATCCGAGATTTCCGTCGCGGCGATCAGGCGGGCGGTCACACCGATTTTCAAACGGGCGCCAACAAAAAAGGCGGACACAAGCCGGGCATCGTGGCGCTGCGCCTGGGAGACGATGGCCTGCCGCGGTTCGACCCCAAACCGACCGCCGCGGGGTCGGTTAAGAGCGCCGCCACCTTCAACACATGGTTTAACGCCGCCCCCATAAACAGAGAGATGGATTACACCATCACGCTCGACAATGGCAAGTCGGAGCCCGGAGGCGTCTACCAATATCAGAACAACGCCTTCTTTCCCATCGATGATCAACTCTTTGGCAACGAGGGCTTCCCCCACAACTACCACTTCACCTTCCAACTGGCCACGACCTTCAGTTATATGCCCGGCCAGAAGTTCACGTTCTCCGGCGATGACGATGTCTGGGTCTTCATCAACGGCACGCTGGTGATCGATCTGGGTGGGATTCACTCCGAACTCAAGAGTGATGTGCTGCTCTTTGACGGCAAGGCTTTCGTTGACAAGGCCTTTGAAATCCACGTGTCGGAAGATGGCAAGAGCCAGGTCCGCCGAGTGACCCCGACGATGGAGCGCGATCTGGCCATCAAGTGGGCGACGCTGGTGCTGGAGGGCCTTTGCCCCATCAAGGCGGACGATCTGTACATCGATCTGGGACTGGATTACAGCGATGCCGACACCCGAGTGGTCTTCAACAGCGATCGCGTGGAGGTTTATGCCACGCGCGATCTGGAGAGTGTGACGCTGGTGTATGCGGACGGCCAGCGCCAGGTTTTCGGCGAACTCAATAGCGGGACGGTAAAGGTCGGCGGTCGTGCGATCTTCACCGGCACGGGGCCCCACGCGGGGAAAGCCCCAGCGGGTGTGGAGGTGGCTATTGTGCCGATGGCGGGCAAGGAAGGCCTCAAGCCGCAATACTTCGGTGCCAACGGCGCGGGCGGGATCGAGACGAAGCTGGATTTTTTCTTTGCTGAGCGTCAGTGCTGCTCGTCGAACTTCCGCATCGAGACGTCGATTGTCTTTGCCGCCAATGAGGTAGCCGAGGCCAAGAAGGCGGCAGCGCCACCTCCGGTCGAGGCGGCTCCGCCCCCGGCGCGGGAGTTGATTCAGGTCGTCGATGCCCCGCCTCCACCGCCACCGTCGCGACCCGCCGCCACCACCACCGCCCCGGTAGCGCAGAGCGCTGCTCCGACGCGAACACCCGAGCGGTCGCAATGGGTGGCGTACGTTATTGCACTGGTTCTGTCGTTGGCGGCTGCGCTGGCGAGCCTGATGACCTCGCGCCGATCACACAGGGATTGATCGGCAATATCGCCCCGGCCTTAACCGCTGCACTCAACTGCCAGCCCTACCTGCCCGGCTCAGTATCCTGCTTGCGAACGCGAAATCGGAAGATGCCCAACGCCGACGATGTTGGCGAAACAGGCCGCAGTCAAAAGCAGAAATGCAAATACCCATCCCACGGGGTTGATCAGGCCACGTTCGGCCGCCAGCACCACCACCACCACCACGCCCAATGCCGACCCGATCATGGCCACGGCGTTGAAACTGATGACTATCGGACGAAAGCGCGGATTGAAGCGACGCCGCTGTACCATGAGCCCAGCGGAACCCACAAACACCAGCGCCAGCGCCACCACCAGTAGCACAGGATGGCGGACCCGGCCCATGATCTGCTGGAAAATGAAATCGATAGCGAAGACCAACTGGATGGCCGACCCGACAACCACCATCACCCTGGCGGGATGAAAAAGTTTTCCTTCGGGCCATTGCATCGGCTTGGAAGTTCCCCTGACAGTCCCCACCCCCGGTGCCCCTGCTATCGGCTGACGAGCCGTCCCGACCGAGCATCAATGATCAGTATGTTAAAGGTATCGACCAGACTTTGTCGGCGCGGCCAGTCACAGCCCCTATAATCGTTGCAGATTCTTTCCCTTCGATCCGGAGATTCGCATGTCGCCATTCACCGTCCCAAGCCGGCCTTGGCGTGGCACCGGGGTTTTGTGTTCGCTCCTGCCCGTCTTCCTGCTGCTGATCCTAATACTGTTCGCCCCCCATTGGCAAGCCCAAGCCCAGGCGCTGGCCCAGCCTCAATCCCAAGCCCCCGACGCCCGGGCAGCGGCCCCAGACGATCAACCCCTACGGATTTACTTGGCGGATGGCACGGTGGTCCAAGGCGAACTGTCGATGGATACCGTCACCATCAACACCCGCTACGGCCCACTGGCGGTCCCCGTGTCCCAGATCATCAACTTCACCCCGGGGCTCAACAGCCGAAGTGATCTGGCGCAACAGCTCGACGAGCTGCTTCAAGAAGCCCGAAGCGAAGATCCTGCGGTATTCGGATCCGCGCTGCGCGAACTGGAAACCTTGGGGCCGCGGATTGTTCCCGTGATTCAGGATCGGCTTGGCGAGGTCGAGAATCAGGAAGCCCGCGTTCGCCTGCAGGAGCTTGTCGATCGCCTCATCGAACTGCGGCAAGAGGATGACCTGCTTCTCGATGGCGATCAGTTGCCATCTGAGCATCTCATCGAAGGTGATCGTCTGGTCACGACGGCCTTCACCATCGTGGGCGAGATCAACCCGCGGGATTTTTCAATCGCCAGCAAGTACGGCAAGCTCACCGTGACGCTCAACGATATTCGCCACGTGCAGCGGGAGACGGGCCAGGCTCAGACCACGAACAAGACTGTCACGGTGCAGGGCATGCACATGGTGCAGCGGCAGATGGCCTCGGCTGGGGTACGGCTGCAGCGCGGCGACCGGGTGAGTATTGAGGCCAGTGGCACAATCAATTACACGCCCCGGGGTTCCAACGCCATGGTCACTCCCGCCGGTGCCGCCAACTACGGGACGTACCGGCCGGGCATCCCAGTCGGGATGCTGCTGGCACGCGTCGGCCCCAGCGGCGACTTCATCAAGGTGGGCAATTCGCAACAGTTCGTGGCCGACCGCAACGGCACGCTCCAACTGGGTTGGGCCTGCGCGGACAACTACGCAACCCGCAGCTACAACTGGGCTGGGGAATACAAGGTCAAGGTCCGCGCGACCCGGCCGCCCGGTTGAGGCCAAGCCGACTGGCCCTGCGGTCGGTACACTCTTGCCATGCTCGCACAAGTTCATAGCTTTGTGCTCCAGGGGATCGATCCGGTTGCCTGTGAAGTTGAGGTGGACGTCGCTGACCGCGGGTTAGCGCGGACGGCCATCGTTGGCCTTCCGGACATCGCCGTCAAAGAATCCATCGAACGGGTGCGCAGCGCCATCATCAACAGTGGCTTTGCCTTTCCCGATGCACGCATGCTGGTGAATCTGGCACCGGCGGATATTCCCAAGCAGGGCCCGATCTTCGATCTGCCCATTGCAGTAGGACTTCTGCTCGCCAACGGAACGATTCAGACGCGTAAGCACAAACTCATGCTCTTTGCAGGCGAGTTGGCACTGGATGGCCGCATTCGTCCGATCAACGGCGCGATCAACCTGGCGATGCTGGCTCAACAGATCGGCGCGCCGGGCGTGGTGGTCCCGGTGGCCAATGCCGCCGAAGCTGCCGCAGCCGGTGGCATCGAGGTCATTCCCGCTGACACGTTGGCCAGCGTGGTGGGGTATCTCAACGAGAACCACACGATCGAACCGCAGCCCGAAGCGGATATTGATGCGTTGCTGGATCATGCAACACCTGAGATCGACTTTGGCGATGTGCGAGGTCAGGAGGGTGCCAAACGCGCCATGACCGTCGCGGCTGCTGGGGCACACAACATCCTGATGCTGGGCCCAGCGGGCACGGGCAAGACGATGATGGCCAAGGCGTTGCCGGGCATCCTGCCTCCGCTGTCGCGTCAGGAGGCGTTGGATGTGACGCGGATTTTTTCAAGTGTCGGTCAAATCACCCGTGGCCAACCACTCATGACCCGCCGGCCGTATCGCTGCCCGCACCACACCGCCAGCAGCGTGGCGATGATCGGCGGCGGCGCCATTCCCCGGCCCGGCGAGGTGAGCATGGCGCATCACGGCGTTCTCTTTCTCGATGAGATGCCGGAGTTTCCCCGCATTGTGCTCGAAACTCTGCGTCAACCCCTCGAAGACGGATGCGTGACCATCGCCCGGGCACATAGTTCGCTACGGTTTCCCGCGCGGTTCATGCTCGTGGGGGCGATGAACCCGACCCCCAAGGGTGACAAGCCCACCGATGAAGTCGGGCAACGCGCCATGGAGCGATATCTGGCGAAGTTGAGCGGGCCCCTCGTCGATCGCATCGACATCCACATCGAGGTTCCCGCCGTTCCTTACCGCCAACTGACAGGCCCGTCGCGCGGCACGGACTCCGCCACCATGCGCCACGCGGTGATCGAAGCACGCAAGCGACAGACAACCCGCAACGGCGCCGCGCGACCCAACAGCAGCCTCAGCGGACGCGAACTGGACAAACTGGCACCGATGGACGAGCAGAGCCGCATGGTCATCAAGCAGGCTATGACGGAGATGGGTCTAAGCGCCCGAGCCTATGACAAGATCCGTCGTGTGTCGCGAACGATTGCTGACCTTAACGGCGCAGGCGACATCACCACCGAACACGTGGGCGAAGCCGTCCAGTATCGCCTGCTGGACCGCGTGCTCTGAATCATCTGCCTGCTGGTAAGTCGGCAACCTCATCGAAACAAAAAGGCGACGACGTGTCGCCACATCGTCGCCCGGAGGGAAAGAGAGAACGCCAGCGGTGGGAATCCCATCGCCTGGCGAGATTTCAATCGGTCATCACGGTGCCTGCGTCCGTCACCGCCTCGGGCAACATCTGCCCCACCTTGGCGATGGTGGCCTGCGATAGATTCGCGGCCTTGGCGACGTTGTCTGGGACCTCAGCAAACTCGACGCTGCGAGTGCAACCCAACTTCTGTTGTGCAGCCAGAATGTCAGCAATGTGAACCAGACACGCCAGCACGCGATGCTGCGGCGCCAGTTCCAGCGGGCGGTGATGGAAGCCCGTCACGAAGATGAAACTCGACGGGAATTTCCAGGTCTTGCACAGCGCAGCACCGAACTGCTCATGCGTGGCACCGAGGGTTTGCAGTTCCGCCTGCCGCAGCGTCGGGGCACGACCACTTTCGAGTTGTGCCCACGCCGCCACGAACTTCGGCCGCCGGGCCTGCACTTCGATCATGATGCCCAGGTCGTGGATGAGCCCCGCCAGAAACGCCTCGTCAGGCAGGCCAAGATCAGCCTCTTTGGCCAGGAGCCGCGTTCCCGTGGCGACGGCGATGGAATGCTGCCAGAGATCGCGGGCATTGAAGCCCGGACAGATCTGGCCACCACGAAATAACTTGGCAAGACTCGCGGCAATGGCGATGTTTTTGACGGCGTTAAGACCCAGCAGCACGATGGCGCGATTGATCGAGCCGATCTGGCCAGGCAGCCCGTAGAAGGCGCTGTTGACGACTTTGAGAATCCGCGCCCCCAGGGCCGGGTCATTGGTGATGATCTTGTTGAGGTCCTGAGCCGAGCTGTCGGGGTCCTCAACGAGGCGAATGATCTGCAGCGTCACCTCGGGCAGAGTGGCGATCTGAGTGATCTCGGCAATCGCGGCATTGACCAACGCCACCTGCGTGGGATCGGCTAATTCCGCGACCGCATCACCGGCGGGGAAGCCGGGAGGTGAAAGCGTGGCCTGTGGCATGTCGATGCTCTCCGTGCGACTTGAATGCCGCCTCGGGAAGTATCGACCACCAAAATCATTAACTTGAGGGCTAAATCAGTCTGGGTGACGGATTTGCATCGACCGTTCTACGCCCTCAACCAAGCAGACCGCGCTGGCGCAGGTAACGCAGCACCAACTGCTCAAAGGGCACGCTGGTGTCGCTGACCATGTGCGACATGCCCCGCTTGACAGCCATCGCACGCAGATGCTGGCAGTAAGCCTGCAGATTGGCCTTATAGCGTTTGATCAAGGCCGGTCCCGCCGAGACCTCTGCCACGTTGCCGTCCTCGATATCCGTCAGTCTTAGATCACCGACGATGTTGCCCTTCTGCGGGTCGATCTCCTGGGGTGCCAGGACTTGGATGGCATAGGCATCAAAGCGATCTCCCACGAAATATCGGACCGCCTGCCCGAAATCACCCTTGTCAAAAAAGTCGCTGATGAGGATCACCACCCCTTTGCCGCGCATCGTCAAGGCAAACCGCTTGCACACCGCTTCGAGGTTGCCCCCGCCATGCCCCTCCTGCTGAGCGAGGAACGACAACATCCGCGGCAGCGGCCGCCGTCCGCGGAGCCCCAGCATCTGATCTTCGACGCCGTCTGCAAAGGCAAAGAGGCTCACACGGTTGTAGTTGACGAGGCCGATGTACCCCAACGCCGCCGCCAGCCGTTTGCCATAGAGCAGCTTGTTGGGATCTCCCCAATCCATACTCTTGGAGACGTCGAGCAGAATCGCCACGGTCATGTCCTCTTCTTCCATGAACAGGCGCAGGAAGAGACGATCCAGGCGGGCGTAAAGATTCCAGTCGATGAAGCGCAAGTCGTCGCCGGCGACATACTGGCGGTAGTCGGCGAACTCTACGCTCTGGCCCTTCTTCTTGCTGCGGCGTTCGCCCTGGAGTTTGCCCGCCAGAATCTTGCGCGACAACACATCAAGCTGATCCAGGCGGTGCATGAAATCACCGGAAAGCAGTTGGCGATGCTGGGCGCTTGCGGTGACAGCCATGGGAACAATCCTACCTTATCCGACCCCCGTGTTGCCACGGGCACCAAACGTGGGGCCCTCGCCCGTCCGGCCATCGGACCGTCAGGCGGTCGCGTCGGCGGCGTCACTCATGCCGCAGGGCTTCGATGGGATCGAGGTTGGCCGCGCGACTGGCGGGATATAGGCCAAATACAATCCCCACCCCCATACTGATGCCCACCGACAGCAGCACGCTCCACAATGTGACAATCGTCGGCATGCCCGCAAAATGCGAAATGAGCAGTGGCAAAGCCACGCCGATGACCACCCCGATGAGGCCACCCAAGGTCGAAAGCACGATAGTCTCAATCAGGAACTGGCCGATGATCTGCCGCTTCTTGGCACCGATGGCGCGGCGGACGCCGATCTCGCGGGTGCGCTCCGTCACCGATGCCAGCATGATGTTCATGATGCCGATGCCGCCCACCAGCAAGCTGATGCCGGCGATGGATCCCAGCACGATGTTGAACATCCGTTTGGTGTGCTCCGCCTCCCGCAACAGCGTCAGGGGGACATCCATTCGATAGTCGCCTTTGGGGTGGAACAGCGCCAGCATCGCGCGGATGCCCGCGGCTGTCGGTTCGACTCGGTCCGTTGACCGCACCTGCACGATCATCTGCTGCAGTTCGACAAGCTCCCGTTCATACGACCCCGAGGATCGTCGCGTATTGACATCGCCAAAGCGCGCCTGGGCCGAGACGATGGGGATGTAAGCGTCAGCCTGTTGGTCTGGGGTCTGGATTCCCCCTTCGTCGGAGTCATCGCTTTTAATGATGCCGACGACTTCGAAGGTGTCACCACCCAGGCGCAGCGTCTGACCCAGGACGCTACGTGTTGCCAGTAGTCGCCGGGCACCGTGCTCAGTGAGCACCGCGACGTTGGCGAGGTTGTCCATGTCGTGCTCGTTGAGCACCCGCCCCGCCAGGATCGGCCGTCGCACCAGGTCAAACCAGTCGGGCGTCGTACCCACTACCCGCAGTTCCATGGCGCGGTCACTGAGTCGGCCTTCCTTGCGCACCAGTTTCACGGGCACAGTGCGCTGCACGTCCTCAAACGTTTCGGCGATGCGCTGCTGATCGTCATAGAGCAGGCCGTAGACACTCATTCGTGTGCGCAGATTGCCCTGGCTCTCATCCTCGGCGGGCTTGGTGCTGGTAATGATGATGATGTTGGAACCCAGCCGTCGAATCCGCTCCAGCGCCTGCGCACTGGCGCCTTCGCCCACGGCCAGCATGGCGACCACGCTGGCGACGCCGAAGACCACGCCCAACATCGTCAGCATCGACCGCAGCTTGTGCAACAGAAGCGTTTTGATCCCCAGGTGGATGTTGCGGGTGATTTTGTAACGGCGCATGAGACCCGTAGTTTACACGCAGCGGCGAGTCCAGGTCAGCCGAGGCTTTCCCCCTGTCGGGCATTGCACTAAACTAAACATCGCAGGCTCGACTCCGTCCCAATCGATCACGCCTGTTCGAACACGCCCAACTCCAAGGCCCGCCATGACCACCGCTCGCATCACTGGATTTCACCATGTCGCCACACGTACCCGCGATTTCGATCGTGCCGTGACCTTTTACACCGACATCCTTGGCTTCCGCGCCAAGATCGCCTGGGGCGATGCCCCCAAACGCGCCATCATGCTCGATACGGGTGATGGCAACTACCTGGAGATTTTCGAACGGCCGCAGCAGTCGCCGCCGCCCACCGAGGAAGGAGCCATCCTTCACCTGGCGCTGCGAACCAATGACACCGACACCATGCTCGAACGTGCCCGCGACGCTGGATGCAAGGTGACCATCGAACCAAAGACGGCAAACATCCCCAATAAGCTGCCCGGCGTGGCGCCCACGGTGCCCGTGCGATTGGCCTTTATCCAGGGACCCGATGGCGAAATTATCGAGTTTTTCCAAAACGACCTGACCTGACATCACCTGCTCTGAACTCGTCTGACCTGACCTCACTTGACCTGACCTCCAGCAAGGAGTCCTCTCATGGCTTTCACCCTCTCTCTCGGCCAGTCCGCACCCGACTTCGCACTGCCCGGCGTCGATGGCAAAACGTGGACGCTGGCTGCGGTCAAAGATGCACCCGTCCTGATCATTGTGTTCACCTGCAACCATTGCCCCTACGTCACGGGTTCGCAGGATCGACTTGATCGGCTCTATGCACAATACGCGTCGCGGGGCGTCCGCATGATCGCCATCAATAGCAACGAGACCGATGGTCATCCCACGGATTCGTTTGATCACATGGTGCAGCGATCTGCTGCTTTGAAGCTTGGGTATCCCTACGTGCGGGATGATTCGCAGGAAGTGGCCAAGGTGTACGGTGCGTTGCGCACGCCGCATTTTTACGTCTTTGACGGTCAGCGGAAGCTGCGTTACACGGGCCGGATAGACGATCAGCCGCGTGACGCCACCAAGGCGACGACCCATGAACTGCGTGACGCCCTGGATGATCTGCTGGCGGGTCGCCCGGTTCGCACAGCGGTGACCAACCCGATTGGCTGCAACGTCAAGTGGTGGAAGCAGGACGCCCACTGGATGCCGCCCGAGGCCTGCGATCTCGTGTGATGTGATTCGATGCGTGGCTCCGAAGCGCTACATCGGGCCTACTACGGGCGGACCTATAGCCCCGGTTTGGCCCGCCAACGCAGGCGCACCACGTCACCGACGTAGTGAATAACGATGTGGTTGGTGACGCCGGGCATGCCTAAAGGCTCGCCTTTGACAATGACAATCGGGTCGCCGACTTTGGCCCAGCCCCGCGACTGGATCACAGCGTCAGCCTTGGCGATGAATTCCTCACCGTCTGCCGGTCGCTCCATAGCCACCGCCATCACGCCGAACATCAGGTTCATCTGTCGCATGGCGACACGGCTTTCGCTGAAGCCCAGAATCGGCACATCCATGCGGTTCTGCGAGAGGTACTTGGCGCCACCGCCCAGTTCCGCCCAGTTGACCACGAGTTTAGCGCTAAGGTCCGAGACCATGGCACTGACGCCATGCGCCAACGCAGCGGTTCGATAGCGACTTTCCCGCAATCGCATCGGGGCCCGCGCCTTGTACGCGGGGTCGCCCGCCATCTCCTTCTCCGTCGTTCGCGCGATCCGAGCCATCATGTGAACCGCCTGTATCGGGTGGTTGCCCACAGCCGTCTCGCCCGAAAGCATCACCGCATCGGCTCCGTCGAAAATGGCGTTAGCCACATCGCTGACCTCGGCGCGGGTGGGGTTGAAGTCCACGATCATGCTCTGGAGCATCTGCGTGGCGACGATGACGGGACGTCCGAATTCATGAGCCTGTCTGAGTATCCGCTTCTGCAATGCGGGCACCTCAGCCAAATCCATCTCCACGCCCAAGTCTCCCCGCGCCACCATCACCGCATCCGTCACACCCAGAATGCCCTCCAGATCCGCCAGCGCCTGCGGTGTTTCAATCTTGGCAATCACCGGAGGCATCTGTGCCGCGTTGCCCGTTATCGAACGCAACAACCTCTTGAGCCCTCGCACATCCTCCGCCTGACGCACAAACGACAATGCCAGGAAATCAAGCTGATTTTCAACGGCCCATCGGGCGCAGTCCTCATCGCGCGGGGTCATTGAAGAGATGCTCAACATCGAGTCCGGCAGGTTGACGCCCTTACCCGACGTGATTCGCCCGCCCACGATGACCTGACAGATGAGCCGAGGAGGGGAGCCGTCCGACGGCGCGATCTGGCGATCCACGACCAGCATGCGAACCGCCCCATCATCAACCAGCAGTCGGTGCCCGATGGCTACATCATTGACGATCTGCGCGTGGCTGGTGGGGAACTCCGCCAGCAGGCCGGGTTCGGCCCCGACGATCACTGCGGCATCGCGACCCCGGCCGGTGAAGGCGACACTATCACCGGGTTGTGTCTCGATGCCCTCGGGGGGTGTTTGGCCCACGCGGATCTTGGGTCCCGCCAAGTCGCCCAGGACCGCCGCCTCGATACCCGTCGCCTGCGAAGCCTCGCGCACCAACGCCAGGAAACGGGCAAAGTCTTCCTGGTGGCCATGGGAGAAGTTGATGCGAAAAACCCGGGCGCCTTCCTCAATGAGCCGAACGACGGTGGGCACATCGGCACTCGCCGGCCCGAGGGTGGCGATGATCTTGGTCAGTGGGAATCCGCCACTGGGCGAGAGCACCATGGGCGTTGGGATCATCGCATCAACTATAAACAAATTCGACACGCGATTGGTGAAGCCCCCCACGGCCGCAAACGCAATCCCCCATCCTTCGCCACCCCGGCCCCACCCCACCCCGGCCGCTAGTCTTTGCGGCGTTTAACCAGCGTCACCGTACGTCCGCGGCGGCTGAACTTGACTTCGCTCATGTAGGCCTTCATCAACATCACGCCACGACCGTGCGGCCGCTCAATATTCTCGGGCCGAGTGCAGTCCGGCAGGCGATCAGGTTTGAATCCGCAGCCCTCATCACTGATGGCGATGCGACACTCGCGGTCAGTCACGCCGTACTCGACGGTGACCTGCTTATGCGCATCGCAGCAGTTGCCGTGACGAATGGCGTTGATCAGCGCCTCATCCAACGCCAGTCGAATGGCGAACCGCGCCTGCTCGTCGTAATCGTGCTTCGCCACCTCCGACAACACAGCCTCGACGACCGCGGGGACTTCGGTCTGCTGGCTGGGGATGATCAGCTTGTTGGGCAGCGGTTGACTCATGGAACCGACCCCCCTCCGTGCGGAGCGACGATTCTCGTTTACTTAAAGCTCGCAACCGCCTGTTGTGCGTTGTCGTGGATCTGAAACAGTTTGTTGAGTTTGGTGATGGCAAACACCTCGTAAATCTGCGGGTCGATGTTTGACAGTCGGAGTTGGCCGCCCTTCTGGCGAACCTTGTTGTTAACGGTGATGAGCGTCCCCAGTGCCGCCGAGGAAAGGTGCTCGACGTTGGAGAAATTCAGGAGCAGCTTAGGATTGGTGGCGTGTTCGATCAGCGAGGATATTTCGTCACCGATCTGCTGAATGCTGGCCTCTTCGAGGATGTTGCGATCCAGGAAGGCGACCTTGGTAATCTCACCGTCCTGGGTGACCTTGAGCCGGGATTCCTTGGGGTCCATGAGGCATACTCCGGGGTTATTGCTCATGCAAATCTAGATCGGCTAATGAGGAGTGTCAAACCACTGCCCGATTTTGGACCCCATACCGCGGCGGCGGCAGGACCTCGATCACCGCCGAGGATCGGCCCCGGGGGTAGTACAATAAGCGTCTTCAACTTCCATACGGCCCAGAATCCGATGACACCAGTTCAACTTACCGTCGGGTCCGGGCCCGCTACCTCGCCACATGATCTGCAGTACGACCTCGTCGTCGTCGGTGGCGGCACGGCGGGCAGTGCCGCGGCAGTCGCAGCAGCACGAGCCGGACTCCGAACACTGCTCGTCGAGGAATCCAACGCCCTGGGTGGTGTCTCTACGACCGGCGGTGTGCACGAGTGGTTCGCCAATCTCAAAGGGCTGGGCGACATCTTCGATCACCTCCTCAGCGAATTGTCCAACTATGGTGCGAAGTTCGGACGATTCTTCAACGGCGAATATCTGAAACTGGTCTGGCAACGGCTGACCGATGAAGCGGGCGTCGATGTGCTGTTTCACACCACGCTGCTCAACGCCCCAACCGAGTCGGGGACGATCCGCCACTTGGGCCTGGCCGGGTGCGGACAGCGTCTGACGGTCAAAGCCCACGCGTTCATCGACGCCACGGGTGAAGGCGATCTCGCTGCAATGGCAGGCGCACCTTTTTTGAAAGGTGACCCCGACACCGGTCGCACGCTCCACATGACACTCACGTTTCTGCTGTTCGATACGCACCGCCCCGTCACGCCCTACCTTCCGCCCGGCCTTGAACCGATCAACAGCCGCGAGGAGCTTCCCGGGCTGGGCACCGGCACACGCACGCCCGACGGACGCGCCTACTGCAATGCCACCAAGGTCATGGGTCTGGATCCGACCGATCCGCTGCAACTCTCCCGCGCCGAGGCTGAGGCCCGCCGACAAATCGCACGCATCGTGCATTACCTCAACCGCACAGAGTTCCCCACCTACATGCTCGCAGCCTCAGGCGCTCGCATCGGCATCCGAGAAGGCAGGCGGATCACCGGCGAGTACACCATCCGAGGGCAGGACATCGTGGATGGCGTGAACACTGACCACCCCGACGGCGTCGCAGTCGCAACCTGCCAGATCGACTTCCACAGCCTCACCCGGCCCGGGGATGCTGGCTGGCGACAGAAGGTCAAGCCCTACGCAATCCCCCTGCGTGCGATGATCCCCCAACAGGTCAAAAACCTTCTGGTGGCGGGCAAGTGCATCAGCGGCGATCAGGTGGCGATGAGCAGCTACCGCATGACCCCCACCTGCTGCGCCATGGGCCAGGCCGCCGGTGTCGCCGCTGGTCTCTTCATTAACAACAACCTCAACGATTTTCGTGCGATTGATACCGGTCGCCTGCGTGATCTATTAACCGCTCAGAACGCCAAACTCGACCCTGCCCAGCACGACGCCTTTGCGACCCATCAGACCCCGGAACCCGAACTGGCCCGTTAGCCAGATGCCAGCCTGCTGGCCTGCCCCACTGTCTACCCATTACGCCTCGAAAAAGCCCGACTTGAAGCCGGGGCGGGGTTTTCTATAATGAGGGGCTTCCTTCACGCCCAAGCCGGCCCAAAGCCGGGAGGTTCGACATGAGAGCTGATATCCATCCCGATTACGTCAACTGCAAGGTCACCTGCGCCTGCGGTGCCACGTTTGAAACACGCAGCACCAAGCCCAGCCTGCACCTGGACATCTGCAGCTCCTGCCACCCGTTCTTTACGGGCAAGCAGAAGTTCGTCGATACCGCTGGGCGCGTTGAGAAATTCCAGAAGAAGTTCAGCGGCTCCTACTTCAAGAGCGCTCCTAAGACCACCGCCAAGGCTTAGGGACATCACGCCTCGACCACGACGACCGCAGCGCTGACACGCTGCGGTTTTTCTTGCGCCGCCTTACCGGATGCGGGACCATGACTTCTGACGAACGTCTCATTGAGAAACTCGACGCCATCGCTCAGCAGCATGCGATGTTGTCGTCCAGACTCCTTGACCCGGTGGTGATGGCCGACCACGAACAGGTTCGTGACCTTTCGGTCAAGCGGGCGACTCTCGACAACCTGGCAAGCCGCTATCAGGAGTGGTCACACATCCAGCGACAGATCGAGGAGAACACCCAACTCGCGACCGATGACCAAGAGGCGGAACTGGCAACCATGGCGCGGGAGGAGTTACCAGCACTGCAACAGGCCGCACGGGCGCTGTTGCGTGAAATGGCCAACGACCTGGTCACGGCTGATGACCGGTCGGTGGGGTCGGTGATGTTGGAGGTTCGCGCTGGCGCCGGCGGGGCTGAGGCGGCGCTGTGGGCGGGCGACCTGTTGGCGATGTACCAGCGCTTTGCCACCAGCCGAGGTTGGCAGGTCGACATGCTCGACATAGCCATGGGCGAAATGGGCGGGCTGCGTCACGCGGTCGCCAACGTCAAGGGTCCCGGCGTCTGGCAGGGCTTGGGCTACGAAGGCGGCGTTCACTGCGTCAAGCGCGTTCCAGCCACCGAAGCCCAGGGGCGCATTCACACCTCCACCGCCACCATCGCTGTACTTCCCGAACCCGAAAAGCTGCAGATCGACATCCCCGACAGCGATGTGAAGATGGACATCACCACTGCCCAGGGCCCGGGCGGACAGAACGTCAACAAGGTGGCCACGGCTGTGAAGATGGTGCACATCCCCACCGGCATCGAGGTGCGGATGCAGGAATCCAAGAGCCAGCAGCAAAACCGCGCCAAAGCCTGGGCACTCCTGCGCACCCGCGTCTATGACCACTACCAGCGACAAAAAGACGCCCAGCGTGCCCAGAACCGATCAGACATGATCGGCTCAGGTGACCGCTCCGAACGTATCCGCACCTACCGCTACAAGGAAAGCATCGTCGTCGATCATCGCCTCGAGCAGCGAAGTTTCAACCTGCACAGCGTGATCAGCGGCGAACTGGGCCCCATCGTCGATGCGCTCATTGAGCAGGATCGCGCTCAACGTTTGGCGGCGCTGTGAGAGTTGAAATGTGAGAGGAGAAAGGTGAGAGGCGAACGGCGTCACACCGCCACGACGTCGCCGCTGGTGACATAGAGCAGATGCGCTGTCACCGATGCTTCGGGGATCGCCAGCATCGCGGCCAGGGCGCTGCGATAGGCGTGAATCTGTGGACGGTAGCGCTCCGTAACAGTTGCCAGATCAGCACCGCCCGGCTCGATGCGGTCGGTTTTGAAATCAACTAGTGCCGCCGCGCGCGCAGCCCCAGCCTCGCGCGTCACCACGACGCGGTCAAAGGCACCGCGCAGCAATCGATCACCCAATCGCAAAGCAAACGGCCGCTCACGCCAGAGTTCGACCTCACCACCGCCGGTCGGTCTGGCCAGCACGCGCGACACAGCCGGGTCATTCAACATGCGGCGGAACTTCGGCAAATATTGGCGGATCACATCATCGCTCGCCTCGGGCAGCGCGGCACGACCTGCCGCCAGCAATTGCTCATCGTCGAGCACCCCGGCCTCATCGTGCCAGCCGACCTGCGCAAACCATGCGTGGATCAGCGTGCCATACTGAAGGCTCGCCGACTCGAGCCGCAACAGATCACTGCCACGCACACGACCCTGCGCTTCAAGCGATGACGGACTGACAACGCGCCACGTGCGCGTGCTGTGCGATGCTGAGGCCATCGCAATTCGCAACGGTTGAGGTTGGTCTGTGGCGGCTGTGGGGGATGAGGTGGCTGTGGCGGTGGTTGCGGTGCTGATGCTGTCGCCCGGCGGATCGCCGTCTGCAAACCAGTCTGGATCGCCCGCGGCAAACAACGTCTGATCGCCCGCAAAAGTTTCTTCGACTTCGCCGCTGACGCACAATGCCTGGCGCAGGATCGCAGCATACGAGCCGTCGCAGCGGCCCCTGGTCGCGGGCTTACCGCTGCGGGTTTGCTTCAGCGGCCGAAGGATCATGTGCAGAGCCGATCGCGGCCGAGTCATGGCGACGTAGAGCGCACAGAGGTTGTCCCACGTCCGCCGGGCACGCTGCTGGGCGTAGGCCTTGTCAACGATGCCGCAGGCCCGGCGAAGATTCTTATTCGCGGACAAAAACACGCCGTCAATCGCCGCCGTCTCATCAGGGCGCGACACGTAGATCGCCTCGTTGTCCCGCAATGGCCGATCCAACTCGGGCAGCACCACGATGTCGAACTCCAAGCCCTTGGCCTTGTGAACCGTCATGATGCGAATGCGCGCGGGGCTGGGATCTTCGACGGGCGTGGCTGCCACCACATCACAGAAATGTCGCGGCCGCAGCGTGGCATCGCCGCCAAAGCGATCCGCCAATTCCGTAAGTTGAATGAGACGCTGGACGCCACGAGCGCCACTGTGAGGTGCCAGTTGACGAGCCCAATGACTCACGAGCGGGCCATAGCCGCGCGTCAGCAAATCGCGACGAATCTGCGATGTCACCTCTATGATGCGACTCGGCAAAAGCGAATCGAGGCCGACGATCGCGCCCAGTGGCGAGTGATGCACAAGAAATGCCGCAGCGGTGTCGCCCGGATGATCCGCCAAAGCGATGGCCGCCAGAATGGTGTTGACAGCAGGATCATCGGTCACCGCACTGCCACCTTCACCACTGGCATCCTGGCCCATTTGACGAAGCTGGAAGATCAACCGATTGACAGCACGGTTGGTGCTGACCAGTACCCCCACACTCGCATGCGGCACCGCCATCGCCAGTTCCGCAATGCGTCGCGCTGCAAACGCCTCGTGGGTATCAGCGCGAGCGACGGAACCCAGCGCCCCGACATCTTCGCCCTCAGATTGGAAACCGTCCCGCTGTTGCTCGCCGGAGTCCGCAGCATCGCCCCGGCCGTTCTCATTCTCGTCGCCATCGTCGACCACTGGTGCCGGGGACGTGATGATCTCGACATATCCAGGCTTGGCAGCGTCGTTGGCGGTGTGGTGCTCGTAGCATTGGCTCATCGCCAAAGCCTGCGGCTGGTCCTGCGCCGCGATTGTCGGCGACTGCCCCAACGTCCCAAAAACCGTGTTGACCGCATCGAGCAGCACCTGCGAAGAACGATAACTCCTAGCCAGTTTCTCGCGGTGGTCCTCGGTGAGATGCAACTGCGATTCGACGTGATCAAAGAGTTGGGAACATCCGCCCCGCCATCCGTAGATGGCCTGCTTCACATCGCCGACGCAGAAGAAACTGCGCTCGCCGTAGGTCTCTTCAGTGGCACAGATCTCCTGGGCAAACGGTGCCAGCACCTGCCACTGTTCGAGGCTGGTGTCTTGAAATTCATCGAGCAGCAGATGCGACACCGCGGTATCAAGACGGAAATAGACCTCGGTCAGCAGGTCATCGCCCAAGCGCGGCAACTGTCGCGCCAGCTTGTGCGCAAGATCGGAAAAGAGCATGACGCGATGGGCCTGTCGCAGGCGGGTGTAGTGGACATCGAAGGCTTGGAGCAATCGATGAGCCGCCTGGTTGGCATCGCAAAGCCGGGCGATCACGACGGCCTGGGCATGAGCAATCAGCGGCTCACAGGCGTCACGCACCGCGGCGGGAATCTCCACGCCCCCGAACGTCTCCTTGCCTTCCGCAATGTTCGCAGCCAGGCCATCACTCAGAAAAGAGTCCCAGTACCGCGACCGAATCGCTTCCACACTCTTCTGCCAGCACTCGGCCATTCGCTTGTTGACCTGCCCGGTCTTGGTCTTGGGCAGCGCATCGCCCGTTTCCTGCAATGCCTCGACAGCCGCGATGAACTCTGACTCCGGAAGCAGCCCGGCAGGCACTTCGATGCGTGACCAGAGTTCCCGTTCGGGAGCCTGGCGATACACGTCGTAAAACTTGCTGACAGTGTCATCGATGGCCTGCGTGACGGATCGCCGCGCTTGGTCGTGGTGAAGCTTGCGCAGAAGGTCCACCAGCACCTGCACGGGCTCGTCGCCGAGCATCGCGGCAATAGCTTGCGCACGAAGACGCGTCGCCAGCGGATCATCGTTGGCGACCATCTTCGGCTGCGGCGGCAGGGCCAGCTCATGGCGAAAGCTCTGTGCCACGCGGTTGAAAAATGCATCGAGCGTGGCGATGGAAATGCGGTGAAGCGACCCCGCTACACTGCCGAGTATTTCACGCACACGCGCCAGCGTCAGTGTGCGCTCGCCGAGTTGGCTCGCCAGGATCGCCGCCGAGGTTTCATCGCGCGCTGCCCCCGCCAAACGTACCAACACGCGGTCGAGGATTTCACCCGCCGCTTTGCGGGTAAACGTCGTCGCCAGAATGCCATCGACCTTCTGCCCGCGGGACAATAATTGCAGATAGCGGCTGCTAAGCGCGAATGTCTTCCCTGCCCCCGCCGAGGCGCGAATCATGCGGTGAGGGATCACAGCGCTTGGAACAGCCCGCGATTGGTCGTGGATCGTCCTGGTCATGCGTCACCCCCCGTGCCACCATCGGCCACGCCCGCCAGGGTCAATGCGCCCGCCCGCTCAATACGCTTCTGTCGATCAAGCACCGCATCCATGCAGATCGCTGAGAATTCATCATCACGCAACGGCAAAGCAGGAGGCCAGAACACGCCCGCGCGAAGATGGCGAATCACCTTCCGTGCCTCTTCAACGGCTTCGTCGAGTTCCTCCGCCGTCCACTCCGCCGCAGCCAGGCCGATCTTCGCCGGGTCTTTGGGCAACTGCACATAGCCCAGCCGCAACTCGCCCTGCAAACCAGCCGCTCGCGCCAGCAACGTGTAGAGCGGCAATTGCAGATCAACCCACCGACGCTGCGTTTTGGGACCGGTGCGATGGTGATGATCGGGTGTCGCAGCCGTGTCACCGCTCTTGTAATCCAGAATGCGGTAACAGCCCTGCTGCGGATGGTGATCGATGCGGTCGATCCGCCCGGTGATGGTGAAGGGCGATCCATCGACGTCAATCGTCGCGTGCAATTCCTGCTCGATATGCGTCGGCGCGATGCGCCAGCCCTCAGCCACCTGCTTCGCCTGCCAGCGTCCCAGCACAGTGAGCCGTTGCCGCAACTGCTCGCACTGGATCATGGCAGCAGTGCAAGGCTCATCGCCCAGCGATTCGAGAACACACTCATCAAGCAGCCGCGTTAGTTCATTGATCACAGCCCCTTCATCGTGGCTCTGCGCCAACAGCCCGTTTCCAAAGCGGCGCATGATCTCATGCGCCAGCGTGCCATAGCGCAACGCATCGAGTTCCACCGCGCGATCATCTGTCGATCCGAGCTTGAGCACGTGCTTGAGATAAAACCGATAAGGGCACGCCAGGTAGTCGGCAAAAGCTGTGACACGCAGCTTCGTAATCGGCGGGTTGGGCGTCCGGGGCATCGGAATGGCAAAGGTGTCACGCCCCGACGTCAGCAGCGGCGGCGATTGCGAATGCTCCGATTCCCGGCCGTAGTACTCCATCACCCGACGCGTAAGTTCATCGGATGGGCAATCCAACAACAGCCGACTGGGAATAAGCGGGTTGCCATCGCCATCACGACGCCCTGAAACGAACACGACCTCCGGCCGACTCTCCAACATCGCGGCAAGCATGGCCTTATCCCGCGCCAGACGACTGATATTGTCAGGCAGCCCCAGCACCGAGCGCATTCGATCAGGCAGAAACGCATCCGCGTTACGACTCTGCGGAACCGCACCCTCATTCACGCCCGTCACCAGCAACACCGGGGCATCATCCAACTGCAACTCCAGCCAACCCAGCATCTCGATGGCAGCATCGCCCGCCTGCGATGGCAACGCCTGCTGGGCAAGCTGCGCTAGCGTCAGCGTGATCGCCTGCGACAGCGACAGCCGAGGCGTGGTCGGGGCTTGGGGATCCAGACGGCGTTGCGCTCGCAATGCGTCGGTTATCACGGTCAACGCACGAATAAGCTGGGCATCATCGGCATCATCCCGTTGCAGCGACGATTGGCCGTAGATCTTCTCGAGCATCAGGGCGATGGACTCCGCCCAATCAGGCAGCGGCTTTGGGCGGGCGTGATCGTCGGGCGCCAGGTGCCACACAGCGTCGTACACAGCGTTCATATTCCGACGAGTGCTATCGCGACCAAGCCATTGCCCCGCCAGTCGACCCTGAAGATGATCGCTGATGTAGTTGTCCAGCAGCGAGAGCCAATCGTCGATGGCGGCGGCTTCCTGGTGCTGGTGGAGCCAACCCGCGAGGTCCGGGTGACGGAGCAGGGCCGCGAGATCATCGAGCCGCTCCGACGCCAGGAACCGCCCCGCTGCAGCCAGGAACATCACCGGCCGCGATTGCCCGATCGGCCGGCCTGCCGCTGATCGCGAGGCGATCCCTTGCAGGTCCAGCATGCGCTCCAGCATCGGGGCCAGCGCTTCATCGCCCAAACCCACGGTTACCTGATCCGGCGTAAGTGTGCCATCAGCAAGGGTTAACCGCTCAAGTTCGCGCAGCACCTGAAAAGCCTGATCCCGAGGGCGATCAACCACCCGAATGCCTTCCCGGGGAATATTGACGCAATGGTTGGCCCAGGGCTCGACAAGCGCATCACCCAAAGGGCCGAAATTCGCCGCCTTTTGAGCGGGTGCGTGAATCAGCGGCGTGACCTGCGTGGCGACTTGCTCGAGCATTTGCCGAAGGGTGCCGCTGATTTCCAACGTCGCCAGCAGCACGATGTCGCGCTGGGTGCGAACCTGGCCCAACGCCAAGGCTGCGGCTCGGGCGCGGTGCACATCCGTTAACCCCATGTCTGCCAACAGGTTCTGATATGCCTCCTGCAAGGTCGCCAGGGCGTCCCAGCGCGGCCGCTCGATAAAGTCCGGCAGGCCCGCCTCGGCACGATCCGCGACCGTATCGAACGTAACCCCTTGTCCCGCAAGGTCTGCGTCAAGCCCCGCCAAGTCCTCCGCCACCAGCAGCCAGCCCTGCCAGTCGTCGGCCTCCGGCGGGTCCACGATGAACCGCGCCACCAACTCCCGGGGCGCCTGCCGCAACGCGTGAACCCTCACCAACGCAGCCTGCAGATCGTCCGCCACGGGCCCCGGCGATTCATAAAGTAGCTCCGGTAAATGACCTATGGTGACGATCGCCGGAGGCACCAGCACACTGGCGACGCCCGGCGGGGCATCGGCGAGCAACTCCAGAAGCCGCCGACCGGCGCGATTGGCGGAGGTCGCCACGATCACATTGCTCAAATCCAGCGTGTTTTCCCGGCCGTAACGGGCCCGCAGCCACGCCGCCGCCCGCGGCAGACAGGGACCATCCCAACCCAGAAACACCCGTCGATCTTCCATGCCGCGATGATACCCTCCCCAGCGGCACCCGTGCCCCCCGGCCCCCCCATCAAGGTGAGTCTTGTTCCAAAAAACTCTCCAAAATGTTGGCTCCATCACCCCCTGTAAACGCTCGTACCCCCCACCTACGCCCCTGTACCCCCCCTATATCGCACTGTACCGGCACCTATTCGACCCTAATTGAAAAACCAGACCCCTCAAAAACCCCGTGTTTTTGGCACTTGTCAAATTTCGTCATTTTTCGCGCGCACCAAAGATGACAGCGCGCACCGCGCGCGTGGGGCGCGCATGGATCCAGCGCGCGCGAGTTGATGGAAGCGCCGCGCTCCATTGCCCGGAAGCGATCTGCCGATGTGGTTATCCTGTTGCTTCGTCGCAAGCATCAACGGGGATCGTGCACGGATGCCAACGCTGGACTGGATTGGAAAGCCCGCTGTCGTTAATCATCACCGCAAGGTGCCGTACCACCTGTTGCGTTGCGACCGGGAGCTATCCGCGGGCGACGCCGGCGCGGGCAACCTGCTGGTGCAAGGGGATAACCTGCTGGCGCTCAAGGCGCTGCTGCCCTACTACGCTGGTAAGGTCAAGTGCATCTACATTGACCCGCCCTACAACACGGGCAACGAAGGCTGGGCGTACAACGACAACGTCAATAGCCCGGAGATTCGACAGTGGATCAACGCCACGGTGGGCAAGGAAGGCGAAGACCTCTCCCGTCATGACAAGTGGCTGTGCATGATGTACCCGCGCCTGGCGCTGCTGCGCGACTTCCTCACACAAGACGGGGCCATCTTCATCAGCATTGACGATAACGAAGTGCAAAACCTTCGCGCCGTGATGGATGAACTGTTCGGGCCACGCAACTTTGTGGCGACGATCATTTGGCAGAAGATATTTTCGCCAAAGAACTCAGCCCGCCATCTTTCGGAAAGTCACGATTACATAGTTTTATACGCCAGAGACGCGGACCAGTGGAAGCCACGCCTCATCCCTCGTGAAGACCGTCAGAACGACCGCTATAAGAATCCCGACAATGACCCACGCGGCCCGTGGATGTCGAGCGACCTTTCTGCCCGGAATTACTACAGCGCGGGAACCTATGCGGTAACGTCGCCAACTGGGCGCGTTATCGAAAAACCTCCGCCGGGACGCTATTGGACAGTCTCCAAAGAGAACTTTGTCGCCCTTGTGAAAGAAAACCGGGTATGGTGGGGCAGGAACGGTGGAAACGTGCCACGGCTGAAACGATTCCTGTCAGACGTGAAGGACGGCGTTGTACCGGAAACGATTTGGCCGCATGGCGACGTTGGTAATACCCAAGAGGCGAAGAAGGAGCTACTGGCGGCATGCGCCTTCGATGATTCTCAATCAGTGTTCATCACGCCAAAGCCTCTGCGTCTGATCCGGCGCATTCTGGCAATCGCCAGCGATAAGGATTCTTTGATTCTAGATTCCTTCGCGGGGAGCGGGACGAGCGGCCATGCGGTTCTTGCGCAGAACAAAGCGGACGGCGGAAACCGCCGGTTCATCACCGTGGAAATGGACGAGGCGATATCGCGGGACGTGACGGCGCAGCGCATCCGTAAGGCGATTGAGGGATACGGCGAAAAGCCCGGCCTGGGCGGCGGGTTCCGTTTCTGCAAGCTGGGCGCGCCACTGTTTGACGAAGCAGGGAACATTGCCCACGAAGTGCGCTTCGCCGATCTTGCAGCCCATGTTTTCTTTACTGAAACTGGAAGCCCAATCCCCAAGCGTGCCGATGGCAAGACACCGCTGCTGGGCGTGCATCAAGGCAAGGCGGTGTACCTGCTGTTTAACGGTGTGCTGGGCGACAAGCGGCCCAACGGCGGCAACGTGCTGACGCACAAGGTGCTCGACGCGCTCCCGACACACAACGGCCAGCGCGTGATTTACGGTGAAGCCAGTCGTATCAGCCGGGCCCGGCTCGAAGACCTGGGCGTGACGTTTAAGCAACTGCCCTACGAAATCAAGGTCGATTGACATGAGCCTGACTCTTAAGAAATATCAGCGCGATTGTCTGGACCGTCTCTCGGTGTTCCTCAAGCGAGCGCGGGAGATCGGCAAGGCGAAGACTGCGTTCTACGAACAGACCAGCCGCTTGTATCACCCCGTCACCGACGGGAACCGCAAGGTGATCGCGACACTGGAGGACATGCCCTACGTCTGCCTGCGCGTCCCGACGGGCGGCGGCAAGACGTTGATGGCGGCCTATGCGGTCAAGACGTTACTCCAGGACTGGCAGCAGCGAGAATCGGGACTCGTGCTCTGGCTGGCGCCGACGACCAAGATCGTCCAGCAGACCATGGAAGCGCTGCGTAACCGCGAGCACCCCTATCGACAGGCACTCGACGACCAATTCCGCGGCGTGCAGTTGCTGGATATTGAATCGGCGTTGTATGTCCAGCGCGCCACACTGGACCAAGGCGTGACGATCATTCTCACGACCATGGCGGCGCTGCGCAGCGAAGAGACTGAGCGGCGAAAGGTGTTTCAAGCCAACGGGCAACTAAAGCACCATTTCGACGGCATGACCGAGGAGCAACGGACGGCGCTTTTGACCCAGCGTGAGGATGGCGACGACCCGCTCTATCCCTCACTGCAGAACGTGATCCGGATGCGTAAGCCGGCGGTGATCGTCGATGAGGCACATGGATTCCGAACCGACCTGAGCTTTGAGACGCTACGCCGGTTCAATCCGGGTTGCGTGCTGGAGTTCACAGCCACACCGCATGGGGAAAGCAACGTCCTGCACCATGTCTCGGCGGCGGAGTTGAAGGCCGACCAGATGATCAAGCTGCCGGTGATGTTGCGAACACGCAAGGTGGCAAGGGATGCGGTCTTGCAGGCGGTTGAGAAACGCAATGAGTTGGAGAAGCTGGCCGATGCCGAAGAGCAGGCTGGCGGGGATTACGTGCGGCCGGTGGTGCTGTATCAGGCTGAGACCAAGAGTGGGGAGTTGACGCCTGATGTTCTCAAGGCGCTGTTGATCGAAGATTTCAAAATACCGGAGCACGAGGTTGCTATTTGCGTGGGCAGCAAGGACGAGTTGCCGGATGTGCCGATGCTGTCTCGGGTGAATAAGGTTCGTCACGTTATCACGGTGCAGAAGCTGCGCGAAGGTTGGGATTGCCCGTTTGCCTATGTGCTGTGCAGTGTGGGCAATCTGTCGAGCGAACGCGCGGTGGAGCAACTCATCGGGCGTGTATTGCGCATGCCCTATGCCAAGCGACGGGTCACCGAAGCCTTGAACCTGGCGTACGTTTACGCGGCGAGCACGGACTTCCAGCAGGCAGCGGACAATTTGACTGATGCCATCTGCGATTGCGGCTTTAGCAAGTACGAAGCGAAGGCTGCGGTGATTCCCAGTGAGGACCAAGAGGCTTCGTTGTTTGCTCAAGGCGACGATGTGGCGGTCGCGGTCACAATTGCGCCCGACCTGTCGAAGCTCTCCGATGAGGTCAGGCAGAACGTGAAGTTGGAGCAATCCGCCACGGGGGTGACGCTGATCTGGACAGGCAGCCCGATGACTGATCAGGACGCGGCGGCCGTGGCCAAGGTGTTTAAGACGGAGGCGGACAAACGGCAGGTGGAAGTGTTGCGGCGCAAGAGCCGCAAGGCGGACAGTTCACCGGCAGCGATGGGCAAGGCGTTTCGCGTGCCGGGCTTGACGGTGACGACCGATGACCAGCGCGAGTTGCTTGAGGATCAGCCGATTGAAGCGGACTGGAACCTCGCGGAGTGCAACCACCAGTTAAGCGAATCGGAGTTTCGCATTGTTCGAGATGGGCAACAGGTCGCCGAGATCGATGCGGACAAAGGCCTGCGCACGGGCATCAGTGTTCGTTTTCGTGACGATATGGACAAGCTGCTCTTCGCATTCGATGAGCTTGGCCCCAAGACAGAAACGGACTTGGCGGTCTGGCTGGATCGGCAGATACGCGACCACATGATCATCCCGTCGCAGAAGCTAATCTTCCTCAAGAATCTGGTACGCGATGTTGCGGAGCGGCGGGGTTATAAACTCGAAGAGCTAAGCCGACACCGGCATCGGCTTAAAGAAGCAGCGGCGGCGAAGATCGCAGCTCACAAGCTGAACGTGGAGACTACGCATTATCAGCAATTGCTTGGCTCCGCGGCGGTGGACTTGGATTGCTTCATCCAGTTTCCCCTGGTCTACCCTGCCAACGAGCTATACGAAGGCGGATTCAAATGGCAGAAACATTACTATCGTGATGTGGGCGCGATGAACCCGGAAGAGTTGGCGGTGGCGAAGTTCATCGACAGTTGCCCACATGTCGATTACTGGGTTCGCAACCTTGAGCGCAAAGCCGGGTTCTTTCGATTCCGCATGCCCAGCGGCTATTTCTATCCGGACTTTGTGGTGGAGTTGATCGGGGAGCGCAAACTGGTGATCGAGCATAAGGGGTTGATGGAGGGGACCGAAGAGGAAAACGCCAAGCGCGTCATTGGGGAGCTTTGGGAGGCGCGCGACGACACCAAGACCGTCGCATTCTGCTGGACGGGCAAGAGCGATTATCAGGAACAGATCACCGCCGCGATGAAGCGGCTTGGGTTTGGGTGATAGGGGTGTTGCGGGTCGCGGTGGAGAGAGGTGGGTTTTGGGCCCCGATGGACATTTGTGCCCCCGTTTGGTGTTGGGATAGTTTGACAGGTGGTGCGGGGGTGGTCAAGGGGGATGAGGGGGTTTGCGCGCGGGGGCGCGGTTGGTGGGTTGCGATACAATCGCCGGATGAGCATTCTGGAATATGATGGGATTTTTATTGCTGATACGGCCCGCGTCGTGGGCGAGGTGACTTTGGCGGCGGGCGTCAACATCTGGTACGGCGTGGCGATCCGCGGGGATGTGGCGCCGATTAGCCTGGGGGTCGGCACGAACGTGCAGGACCAAGCGGTCATCCACTGCGATAAGGGATTTGCCAACGTCATCGGCGCTCACGTGACCATCGGCCACAGTGCCATCTGTCACGGCGAAAGCATCGGCGATGGGTCGCTCATCGGCATGGGTGCCAAGGTGCTGGGGCACACGAAGCTGGGGCGCGGCTGCCTGATCGCGGCGGGGGCTCTGGTCCCCGAGGGGATGGAGGTTCCCGATGGCATGGTGGCGATGGGTGTGCCAGCGAAGATTGTCAGGCCCGTGAGCGATCGGGAGCGGCAGTACCTGTTGGACATTCCGCCACGCTATGTTGAGAACGCTCGGCGGCATGCACAGCAACGGGACGATGCGGGTGTGAAGCCGTGGATCGAACATCAGCGACGCGCTTGATGTCATGGCCCCGCGACATGGTGATATCTTTTGGCTAACGTGCCACGCAAGTAACTTTTTACGGTCCCGCTCCATGCATTTATTTCCCGCCATCGATCTTCGTGAAGGCCAGGTTGTACGTCTGCTCAAAGGCGAGTACGACCAGCAGACGACCTACGGGCAGGACCCTGTCGCGCAGGCTCGTGTGTTTGCCGACGCTGGCGCGACCTGGCTTCACGTGGTGGATCTGGATGGTGCGCGTCATGGCAAGCTGACGCAGCTTGATGTGATTGCTGACATCGTCAAGAGCACCGGGCTGCAGGTGGAGGTGGGCGGCGGGGTGCGAAGTACATCGACGATTGATCGGTTGCTCAATGCCGGTGTGCGGCGGGTGATTCTGGGGACGGCGGCGCTGGAAAACTGGCGATGGTTTGAGGGGTTGTTCGGAAATCCGACGTACAACGGCAGGATCGTTCTGGGGCTCGATGCACGCGAGGGGAAACTGGCGGTGGCGGGTTGGGAACAGGAAACCCAACTCACGGCCTTGGACGTCGCGCAACGGGTCAGCGATTGGCCTCTGGCGGCGATTGTTTATACGGATATCGCGACTGATGGCACGCTTGCGGGGCCGAATGTGGAGAACACGCGGATCATCGCTGACGCGACGCACGTGCCTGTGATCGCTTCGGGAGGCGTCGGGTCGTTGGAGCATCTGCGGCAGTTACGCCGGTTGCCGTTGCAGGGGATTATTGTGGGGCGCGCGCTTTATGAGGAGCGGTTCACGATTGATGAGGCGCTGGCGGCGGTGGAGAGGTGAGGAGGCGGTGGTGGTTGGGGTTGCGTGGGGTGGTTTTCCGATTGCTTTGCGCGCGGCTCTTTTGAGGCGGGTGCGGGGATCACTTGGGGGATTCGGGTGACGCGGGCGTTTTATCGTCCTTGGGCGGGTTGAGGGCGATGCGCATGATTTTGTCGCCGGCTCTGTGTTCGATGGCTTTGTGAGTGCGTTTGACCTGCTCCCAGCCGGTGATCGTTTCCATGTTGAAGATGCGGGGCTGATCTTTGAACATGATTGAGAAGCGAACGATGACGGGGCCTCGCGGCGTCAAGGCGGCGAAGTACCAATCCTGACAACGGGTGATGACCACATTGTCGTAACCCGCGAAGAATAGCTCGTCGATTTCGTAGAGGCGGACGGTTTCCACGAGGCTGTCGTACATGCCGTTGAAGCGGGTGAGTTCGAGTTCATCCTCGGCGGGGCTGAGCTTGGCATCGGGCCGAAACGCCCAATAGTTCTTGGCGACCTCAGCGCGATGGGCAGTGGCCATGGCGGGGTCGCGCAGGGTGAGCACGACCATGCCCATGAGGCGGACATCGTTAACCCGCTGGGCGTTTTGCATGAATGCATCGAGCGAATTCGAATCTTTGTCTTCGGGGGCGGCGAGGATGGTGCTTCGGTCGCCCGTCAACGCCAGGGTCAGCAGGATCAGCGTCAGGATGGTTAGCACGCGTCGGGACATGTCTGGGACTCCGAGTTGGGCGATGGGCTTTAGGCGTAAGGCGTTTGGCGTGGGGCGAGCAAGCCTCAGTCTTCCAACCGCCCCTGCGCCCGGAGCCATCGGCCGATCGCCATGATGGGGAAATAGAGTCGGTAGTAGTGGTAACGGAGGTAGAAGACTTTGGGGAAGCCGGTGCCTGTGAACCACGGCTCGTCCCACGTGCCGGTTTCGAGTTGAGTTCGGCAGAGCCAGGCGATGCCTTTTTGCACGGCGGGGTCTTGCGGGCCGTAGATCGCCATCATCGCCATGACGCCCCAGGAGGTTTGACTGGCGGTGGAGGGTCCTTGGCCGCGGAGTTCGGGGCGTTCGTAGGTGTCGGCTGATTCACCGAAGCTGCCATCGGGCTTCTGCGCCATGCGGAGCCATTGCCCGGCTTTCTGGATCCAATCGGCGGACATATCGCAGCCGACGGTTCGCAGGCCGCAGACGACCTGCCATGTGCCGTAGATATAGTTGACGCCCCAGCGGCCGAACCAGCAGCCATCGACCTCCTGCTTGGAGCGGATGTAGCGGATGCCACGTTGCACGGCTGGGTGATCAGGGAGGAAGCCGTGGTGCCCGAGGCATTCAAGCGTACGTCCAGCGATGTCGGGGCAGGAGGGATCTTGAATGGCGTTGTGATCGGCGAACGGCACGTGTTCGAGAATTGGCCGTTCTACGGTGCGATCGAAGGCAGCCCACCCGCCGTCGTCGTTTTGCATGGCCAAGAGCCACTTGACGCCACGTCGCCCGGCCGCGACCGCGTCATCGCCACCGATTCGCCGCAATGCCATGGCCACCATCGCTGTGTCGTCAACGTCAGGGTAGAACCCGTTGTTGAACTCGAAGTACCAGCCGGAGGGCTCGACGGGATGGCGCACATTCGCCAGCCAATCGCCAGCTTCGCGGCATTCCTTGCTCAGGAGCCAGTCGGCACATTGCCGCATGGCGGGATGGTGGCCGTCGAGACCTGCGTCGGTTAGTGCGTAGGCGGCAATCCCCGTATCCCACACCACGCTGAAGCAGGGCTGAATGCGAATGTGATTGCGGGCCTCGTCGTAAACCATCAGTTCATCGAGATGCTTGTGTGCCTGACGCACGAGGTGATGGTCTTCGGAATATCCCCGGCAACGCAGGGCCACGAGGATGTAAACCATCGGCGGGAAGATGGCGCCCAACCCATCGGAGCGATCCGTGTGATCGACGATCCAGTCCTCGATCCGCGCCATGGCACGCTCACGCAGTGGCGACATGCCCGTGCGATCCACCAGTTTCAGGACTTTGTCCAGCGACAGGAAAATCGTTGACCAGGTGCGGTGGCGGTCGCCATTAGGCATCACGCGATTGCGGTTGTCGTTGTTGACGTAAAGCTCATCAATGCCCAAGTCAGGCGGCACCTTCCGCACCGGGCGATGGCTCACGACGATCGACAACGGCGTGATCATCGTCCGCGTCCAGGCGGAGACTTTGTCCAAGTGGAAGTAGAACCACTTGGGCAAGTAGACGATCTCAGGCGGGATCGAAGGCACCGCGTCGTAGCTGATCTGGCCCAGGGCAGCGAGATAAAACTTGGTGTAGGTGTTGGCACGCTCGGCACCACCCAGGCCTCGGATGAGTTCGCGGGCCTTGACCATGTGGGGTGCGTGGGTCGAATCCCCAGCGAGCTTGAGCGCGAAGTAGCCCTTCACCGTGGCGCTCAGGTCGGGGGCAGCACCGGGATACTGCACCCAGGCACCGTCCTCACGCTGCTGCTGCCGCAGGGCGTTGGCGATCAGGGGCAGGCGGTGGTCATCTTCCTGCGTGAGAATCCACTTGAGCAGAATGTACTCGCTGCAGAGGATCGAATCGCCCTGGAGTTCCGCACACCAGTAACCCTCGGGGTGCTTCTGCTCGGAAAGCAAGTTGTCCACGGCTCGTTTGAGGTGAAGGCGTGCGCTATCCACCAGGCCGGAGGCCACGACCGCCTGGGGCGCCAGCGACCGAGTTTGCTCAGTGGCACGACCGTTGGCTCGTTTTTCGACCTGGGGCGCGGCGATGTCAAAACGCTCGGGGGAGGTTGAAACAGGCGTCAAGTCGGAATCGCTCACCATCGGTTTGGCCATTGCCTTTAAATCCTCGGTCTCTGACTGATGGTAGCCCGCCCGGCTCAGCCGCCGCCAAGCAGGGCCGACAGGGAGGATTTCCATGTGCAAACTAGCAAAAAACCGCCCATTTATCAATCACAGCAGTGCCGCACTATCTCCGGACATCGCCTTGGCGACAGTGGCCGCAGGTCATCACCCAAACGCCATGCGACGCTCTACGACGTCATGCAAAGCCGTGCCATGCCATGCCCCGTGCGACTATCGACGACTTTGGGGCCTCTATTTCCCTGCATCAGCGCGGTAGAGCGGGAGATGATAGTCCTTTAACGCGGTGCGCTCCAGCAACTTCGTCTGGCCACCGCGGGTTTCGCTGACGATATTCGTAAACGGCAGGTTCCAGTGATAAAAACCGATGGTAAATGACGCATCGGAGTCCACCACGGTGAACATCGGGGGGTCAATGGGCTGATTCTTCCACGATTGGTAAGCCACACCGCCCAGCAGTTCCACCTTGGCACCGTTGGTCGCCACGATATGCCGGGAACGTCCTTCGGTCTTGAGGCCCAGAATCCATGCCTGCCCGCCATCGACCAGGCACATGTCCAGGTCAGGCGACTCGGGGTTGTACTGCCTCATCCACGTCTTTTCGCCCTTGCCAAACTGCGCCATGCGTCCCCCTGCGAGGTCTTCGATGAACCACTTGCCGCCCGTTCCAGGCTTTTTGTGCATACAGGAACCATGCGCTAACGAGCGGATCACCACTGGATGCGTGGATTTATTTTCAAAGAGGTAGCGATCGTACAGGCCCTTCCACCCGCCGAGTTTGAGGATGTTGAAGAACCGCTCAATCACCACCGGACCGTCGAGGTTTTCGAAGGTGATTGCCACCTGGCCTTCCTTGACTCCCTCACCGTCGATCCACAGGATGTTTTCCATGCCGATGATTCGATTGACGCTGCCATGAACACGCACGGGCTGATCCAGGACGTACTTGCCAGCCGATCCCCGTGCCTTGGGAAAGTAGACCGTGGTCTTTTTTTCGCGTGCGGCTTTGTCGATGGCTTGCTGGAACGTCAAACCGCCCTGGGCTCCCGTCACACCCACCGGCACCCATTTGTTCATGTCCGTTTCCCAGGGAATCTCGGGTGTCTCTTCGATAGGCAGGCGGAGTGTGGTGGCCTTGGCTACACCAAAGAGATTCTGGGCCTTGCCGGGGTACCACTCATCCACGGGGCCATCGACGAAGTCGCCGCCCGGTGCCTCGATGGTGTGGGCATAGCCGCTGGCTTTGATGTCCCGGAAGAAGGCCTTGCCGCCCTTTAGGACGATGGCTGTCGGCGCTCCGCCGGGCTTAGTCCTCAATTCGGCCTCGATCAGGGTGATGTTCGTGTGTTTGTCGCCCAGGAATGCCGCGGCCGCGGTGCTGCTGGTCTTCAAGCCCCGGATGGTCAAGCGGGAGTTACCCGCATTGAACGCCGCCTTACGCTGGTTCTGCAATGATAGATGCTCGAAAACCAGCGAAAACGTGTTGGCGGTCTGGATTCCGTAGTCAAAGCCTTCCACCGTGACCCGTTTGATGAATGCCGGGCCATTCTGGCTCTGGCGCAGGTCCAAACCGATGGCACCGAGCTTCTGGGGATCACTGCTGCGGACCGTCAGATCGTAAATGGCGCCGGAGTTGTTCGAGAGGTATCGCAGCCCCGCGGCACCCGGATTGCCCGCCCCGACATCCACCGTGAGGTTCCGCACATAAGTGTGCATCGCGTCACCCGTGCTGGCGCCGTCATAGAGTGAAACGACCACGCGCGGGTTTGCAGCATCATCGAAGCCGGGACTGCGGTCCTTGAGCTTGATGATTGCGCCCGCCTCGCTCTGGCCCTGTAGATTGATGAAGCGGTCATTGCTATGGGCCTTACCGCCGGTGATACCCACCCGATCGCTGACGAGGTAGGTGCCGTTGGGGAAATAGAACGTCAGGTTCTTACCTCGAAGGTCGTCAAACGCCTTCTGAAACGCGACGGTGTTGTCCGTCTTGCCGTCGCCCACCAGGCTATAAGGTGGCTGGCTCATGTTCACCACGCCGGCATCATCCGGGAAGCGGATGTCTTCCCCCCACAAGGTCGTGTTGAAGCCTGAGGCCACCACCATCGCGATAAGGACCGGCAGAAATCGGGCGTGCAGCATGACATTGCTCCAGTAAGACGGGAGGCCCCGGGGTTGCATCCGGCGGCCAAAAAAAGTGGAACACCGCAGTGTATTTTAGTGCTATAAATTCTGGTTGTAAAATGGCCGCCAATCATCGCCTTTGCGATTGAGCCGACAAGACGGTATAATGCGTGGCTCGAATCAGACCACCGACCCCCACGAGGTGATGTTATGGCTCATAAAAAAGGTCAAGGCTCAACGCGCAACGGGCGCGACAGCAACCCCCAGTACCGCGGGGTGAAGCTCTACGGCGGCCAAGTGGCCATCGCAGGCAACATCCTGGTGCGCCAATGCGGCACGCCGTTTAAGCCCGGCTACGGTGTGGGACGCGGCAGCGATGATACGCTTTTCGCCCTCATCGACGGGACCGTCGAGTTCCAGGGCCGCAAAGTCAACATCAAGCCGGTTGCCGTCACCGCCTAAGTCAGCCACGGCAGGGATCACCCGCCGGGCTGCCTATTATCAAAGACCCCACGGGCGTCGTTGCGGCGCCCGTTGTCTTTTGTCCGCCACCGACTCCGCAACTCCAAGCGGATTCACTATGCTCATCGATCAGGCCATCATTCACGTAAAGTCGGGCAAAGGCGGCGACGGCAAAGTCGCCTTCCGGCGAGAGAAGTACATCCCCAAGGGTGGACCGGCTGGTGGCGACGCCGGTAAGGGCGGCGACGTCTGGCTCCTGGCGGATCCCCAGGTGGACACGTTGCTGGACTTCGCCGGTATCCATCACTGGAGTGCCCAGAACGGCGGCGACGGCGGCGCCAAGCAATGCACGGGCCTCAACGGTGAGGACCTCATTCTCAAACTTGCGCCGGGAACGCTTGTCTTCGATCTCGACACGGGGAAGCTCGTCACGGACATGAACGTGCCGGGCAAACGCTTTCGCATCGCCCGCGGCGGCAGAGGCGGATTCGGTAACGAGCATTTCAAGTCGCCGACGAATCAAGCGCCGCGTACCGCCACGCAGGGGGAGCCGGGAATACTGCGGAACTTGAGGCTGGAGCTCAAGCTCATCGCTGACATCGGCTTTGTGGGCAAGCCCAACGCGGGCAAATCGACATTGCTGGCCAGCGTGTCGAAAGCCCATCCCAAAATCGCCGACTACCCGTTTACGACGTTGGAGCCGCAGTTGGGCATCGCTGAACTGCCCGGCAATCGGCGGATGGTGATGGCCGATCTGCCAGGACTCATTCAGGGAGCTGCCCAAGGCGCTGGGCTGGGACATAGATTCCTGCGACACATCGAGCGTACGCGGCTGCTGGTACACCTCGTGGAGATCGAAGCCACCGATGGCACGGACCCGGCGGAGAACTACCGCGTGATCCGCCAGGAGCTTGAAGCCTACTCGCCCACGTTGGCCGCCAAACCTGAAATCATCGTGCTCTCCAAGATGGACCTGCTGGGCGATGCCTCGGATACCGCAGCCGCGAAGCAGATGGTTCAGGAGGCTCTGGGCAAGGAGATGCTCAAAGGCCGATCGATGCTTTGCATCAGCGCCGCGTCGGGGCAGGGCGTGACGGAGTTGCTGGAGGTTTGCTGGACCCACCTGCAGGAGATTCGCACTGCGGAGAAGCCGCCGATTCCTGTTGCAGCGGAGTTCCTTGATGGTGACGCCACCATCGATGCCGATGGCGACACGGACGCCGATGCCGACATCGACAACGATATCAACGGCGATGCTGACACGGATGCTGAATCCCGTGCCCACACCACCCTCGACGAAGCTCCGTAGTCGCGGCGGTTTTGATTTCACCCCTGGCCCGAGACTTGTACATGCCTCAGAATCTGCTGGCCATCACCATCGGCAACACCCGCACCAAGCTGGGTGTCTTTGTTGAAGACAACCTCGTTGACTCCTGGGCTGTGCCTAACACCGAATTGAGTCAGGGGCTTGCAGTGCCCCTTGCCAAGGCTCACGAACATCTGCGGGAGACATCGGACGCGGTGGCGGTGCTGGCGTCCGTCAATCCGACGCTCACTGATGTAGTGCTCGGGCATGTGGCCAAGATCACGGGATTGAGCGTTCTACGCACGGAGCGCGATGTGCCTATCGCCATCGGTCGGCGGTTGGACCGCGAGGCGATCGTGGGTGAGGATCGGTTGCTCAATGCCGCGGCGGCGTATGACCGGCTCAAACAGGCCTGCATCGTCGTGGATGCCGGTACCGCCATGACCATCGATCTCATCGACGGCGACGGCACGTTTCACGGCGGCGCCATTGCTCCCGGTGCTCAGACCATGCTCGATGCCATGCACTGGCGCACGGCTCAGTTGCCCGAGATCACATTCGACAAACCGCTGGAGCCTGTCGGTCACAACACCGTCGAGGCCATGCGGTCGGCTGTCTTTTACGGCATGCGGGGTATGGTGCGCGAACTGACCGAGCAATATGCTGAGGTCACCGGCGGATTCCCCATGGTCGTCGCCACCGGCGGCGATGCACCAGTGCTGTTTGAAGGCTTCGAACTTATTGAGCGGCTGGTGCCCGAACTGACGCTGCTGGGCATCGCCGTGTCGCTGCGACGCTGGCGCGAGGCTGTCGACGGCGAAGAGTGATGGACGAAGGGACGGGGGGCCAGAGGTCAGGGGGAAGTAGCGACGGCTGGTTAAATCAACTCGCCATCGCCTACGATTTCAATATCATCGGCAAGCTCAATATCGTGGGCGCCTGATCCATCTTTGCCGGGACTCAAGAGGATGTCGGTCTTACCGCTGCGCAGGCGTTCAAACTGGGCGGCGGCGATCTCCAGGCGATCCGAGACCTCCTGCATGGTGCGCGGACGATTGGCGGGCTCAGTCTCCAGGCAGTGCATGACCAGTTGTGACAGCGCGGGTGTGATCTCGGGATTGACCTCGGCTGGCGTCTGTCGCCCTTCACTGCTTCGCCGCAACACCATGCCCGGCTCACCCTTGGGAATCAGCGTCGGCACATGGTGGTTGGTCAGCAGCCAGTACATCGTGGCGCCGAAGTTAAACACATCGGTCAGCGGCGTGATCTCTTTGCGCAACACCTGCTCGGGCGCAATGTAGTCGGGCGTCCCCTGGATGCGCTGCTTGATCGTCCCGGTCGTGCAGCTCTGGCCAAAGTCGATGATCTTCACCGCGTTCTTGCCTGCCACGAGGATGTTGTTGGGCTTGATATCCGCGTGGACAAAGCCCTTCTGGTGCATGTGACAAAGCCCGTCGGCCACCTGCTTGCAGATGGAACAGAGCGAGTTAAGGTCACTGGGTTTGCTGTGTTCCAGGGTCAAGCCGTCAACGAGTTCCATGAGTACGTAGATTTCGTTGGTGCGAATCAGGGCACGCTGGCGGATGAGCTTCAAGCTCTTGCGCAAGGCGGGATGTTCAAAACGGCTGGCGATCTCGTGTTCCTGAACCGCCTGGTCCAGAAACCGCTGATCCCCGGCGGATTCCTTGATCACCCGCTTGAGGGCAAATACCTGTGCGTGTTTGTCCTTGACGGCAAAAATGGTGCTGCGCGCGCCGAAACCCAGCGTCGCCAGAACCTCGTAGCCCATAATCTCGTTGACAACATTCATAGACAACACATCGGGCCCCTATCTCGACGCAGGTGTGGCGTGATGGACATGGCGACGAACTCGATGCTCGTCGGCACGGATCGATCAGGCCGAAGTCGAAGGTCACGCCAGTTGCGTTTCCCTGTCCGGCACGCCGCCGAACATAGCCTGTTAATCGACCCGGCATGATACGGACTTGATCCCGTCCAACCGTTTCACCCTGCTCGGGGCGTTCCTGCACAATGGTAGCATGAGCCGAGCTATTAAAAAAAATCGTACAAGGGGTTTGTGGACGGGGAAAGTTGCACAAGAGGTGCCCGCGAGACGTCGAGAGGCGCCCGGCGGGTCATTGATAGCTGAGCAGCTGCTGACGGAACCACGCCAGAGGAAACAGGCGGCCGCGACCGGTATCGGGATCGGTGTAAAGCAGCACGCGCTCCGCAGGAATCTCGCAATCGCTTTGTAGTTGCTGGACCAGCGCCACGAGTTGACGCATCTGGGCTTCACTGGGGCCACGGCGGTGGCCATCACCAATGAGGCAGATGTCGATGGCGGTGGGCCCCGGCGATGCTGGATCGACGTTGCCGGCACTGATGCCTTTTTCCTGGGCCTTCCAGCGCGGGCCTGCGGCAACCAAGCCATCGTCCATGCCCTGACCGTTACCAATGACGACGTGGTACGCCAAACCGGTCAACCCCATCTGCTCATGCGACTGGGCGATAAGCTGGGTGCTGCCAAAGGCCGATCCGCTGAAGTGAATGGCGATGGCATTCCATCGCTGGGGGTTCTGCGGGCGCGAGACCAGCGTCGAGGCGGGCGCTGCGGTGGGCTGGGTGGCGGTCAGAGGGACCAGTCCCGTACCGGCCTGGGTGGGGCGGGGCTCGAGGCCCATGAGCATTCCACTGGCCAACGTCATAGCGAAAATCAGTGCCGTAAGCACGATCAGTGTTCGTCGATCAGGAACCACCATTGCCATGACAGGTGACCCACCCGCGTAAGGGGACGCTCGGACTCAGATTCTTTCACCCGACGCTATTTTCATCGGGCAGTCGGGGCCGATGACTTTGGACAATTGCATTTAGTTCGCCAAACGAAGTTACAGTCACCCGTACCAACGGATTATTCGACACAGATAGACTCCCCCACTTTTCTATCCCCGGTGGTTTTGAAACCCGTCACATCGTGGCGTCAGTAGCGCGTTTCCAAAGGCTCCAGACGCTCGCGAAGTGCGGATTTGTCGCTTCCCTGTCCGAAAGGCACCTCGAGTCGCCGAGGTGTTTGTCGGCCGCGAAGCTCGTCATAGCGGTCATACTGGGACCGCGGCGAGTTCTCGGGGAAGAGCCCCTTGTTGCAGCCCGACATCGTCGCACTCAACAGTATCGCACTTACCACACATAGTACGGTTTTGCGCACGGCAACTCCAGTGATTTGGACGTTGTGGATTGAAAAAAAGTCATATTTCACGCGATCTATTCGCTTGAGAAACGTTATCGGGCTTGATGCCCGTTCGTCGCCACGATTGTACGACGGACGCTAGTCGGCTGCAGTCACCGCTGCTGTCGCGTTGAGTTTTCCCGATTCAGGGCTGCGCCGTTTGGCCGCACCGCACATAGGGCGCAATCTTGCGCATTGTGATGGGGCCAACATTACGGACGTTGCCCAGCGCTTCGAGGTCGTGAAAGGGACCATGCGTTTGTCGATAATCGACGATGGCCTGCGCCATGACAGGTCCAACGCCCGGCAGCAACGTCAAGGTTGCGGCATCGGCTTCGTTGAGGTCGATGACCTCGGGGACCGCCTGAGCCGTCAATGACTGCCGATCCAACATGCGGCCCACCTGCATCACGATGGCCGCAAAGAGCCCAATGAGCAGGCCGACCACCAGGAGGATGGTCGCCGGTCCGCCCGGCCCCCGCATTCTCACCAACGCCCCGTTGGGGCAAGGCTCATCCGTGGCGCCCTGCCCATTCTCCATTCCATTGTTGCCTTCTGCTCCACTATGCATGGGCAAACCCTGTGCCAGGCTGTGCTCGTATCAAGTACTCGCTGTCCCAATGTCGCCAGTCCCGTTGGCACCGTGGGCCCCGTTGCTACGCACCGCGCCACTACCTGCGATCGCGGCTTGTGCCACTTCATTATTCTGCGAGAAATTACCGACCCCGGCAGTTGCTGCCGTAGCAGCAACCTTGGCCAGAAGCGAGCGCCGGAAACCCACCAGACGCTTGAACGCAGCCTTGGGCTGCAGATCTTCGCTCACCAACCCGCTGAGTGGCAACTCGCACTCGCCGTGGTCCACAAAATCCTGCCAGGCCACGCTTTCCACAAACGGCTTGCTCAGGGCGACATTCATCGTCGCTTCGAGCCAGCGACTCTGTACCAGTTGCGACCAGGGCTTGCGCCAACAGCCACTGTTGTCATCCACGACCACATCGGGCGAGGCTGCGGCGATCATCATGCTGGTAACCGGTTCGCTGGGAGCCGCCACCGTCACATGCAGGGTCTTGCCGTAGCCGGAGAACTGATCAAAAAGGTGACTGATCTGCATCAAATCGCGGGTGTATTGCCCCGATGCCGCCTGCCCACTGAGCAGTTTCACAGCAAAGCCATCGAAATTCACGCCGCTCTGCACCAGCAGGTCCGCATACATCAGCGGCGGAATCGAACGTGGGTTGCTGCCGTAGTACTCGCCAAACGGCTCGCAAATCTCCACCAGCACTTTGGCGGTGGGCTGAAGCTTGCGCACCAACATCGTGCTCATCCGCGTCAACTCCATCAACTGGTCAAAGCTGAAGGTGAAGTGACTGTTGACGTGCAGGCCCGATACGACGTTCCAGACGCTCACCGTGTTGCGATACCGCCCCACCACCCGCTCGATGTGCTCAAAGAGTAGGTCGCGAACCGTCTCAAAATCGTGTTCCCACATGAAGACCCAATCGGGCAGCACGCCGGGGTCGAAACTCACCACCGGCCCCGCCATGACGGGCATCTTGGACCGGCTGGCCCAGTCGATCCAGGCGTCGGTCTGCTCCCACTTGTACGCGTCCTCACCCGGCGCCAGCGCCCGCCAAGGCGTCGGCAGGTAGAGGAAGTCGAAGTTGGCCAGAAGCGCTGCACGCACTCGGTCGGCCGCGGAATCCAACGCCACGCCGCAACCCACGGGGGTCTTGGGCATCTGCCCCGTCGTCCTGCGGCGGGTCAACAGCAACTCCGCATGCGCCAGCGAAAGCTCCTCGCTGGCATCAATGGAGGTCATCAGGCATTCCTGCGCCAGCCGGTCGGCTTTAGCCGGCTCCGTCGGTGCCAGGCAAACGGCCTCCACGAACTGCTTCCGCGCCCGATCCACCCGCTTGCTCACCGGATGGTCATCAGCAAGATCAAACAAGCTCCACTCTTCGAGCTTGTTGTAGATAAGCATCAATCGATGCCTGGCCTGCTCCAGCGACAGCAAATACGGCTCAGGTCGATCGGGAAGAAGGGTGGTCTGGATTGTCAGTTCGCCGCACTCACCCACGCGCTGTTGCAGCGCCAGGGCGGCTGGCCCTATCTCACGCTTCTGGCATTGGATAGCACCTTCAGTGAAGGTGATGTCCGCACGCATGGCGCTGTGGTCGGCACCCACGAGATGCGCGTTGCGCAAAGGCCATTTCGAGGCTAAGCGCCCCTGGTCATAAACCTGAAACTTCAGCATGTCGGTCCTGTGCCTCACGCAACGTTGTATAAACGGTATGGAATGAGTCCGGTTTGCGTAAACGCGGGGCGCACAAATACTAATGTACGCCCAGTGGGTCGCAATGAGGCGCTGGCAGGATGTCGCAGCCTCGCAAGGCTGGGGTCATGGGTACACACCCCCTTTATTAGCCCCCAACTTGGTCTAACTCTGATTATGCCACATCCCCCAGTCTAACGCAATCATTCGATTTCTATTGCGTTGCCGGGCCGGCCTTATTGCATTTGACTTGTTGCATGGGTCGGTCTCGCTGCTGCGTGGCCTTGTTGCATTGGTAACCGTCGCTGCGTAGCCTAAAACGCATGGCAGAAGCGACGATCCACATTGGCACCGAAACAGAGACCGGCCAAGCCTGGAGTTATGACGTGCGCGTTGAAGAATCGGGAGTTACGCATCAGTTCCGGGTGACCTTGAGCTGGGCGGATTACGACCTCTGGTCCCACGGCCGGGTACCCCCTGAACGGGTGGTGCGGGCAGCTTTCGCGTTTCTGCTGTCGCGAGAGTCAGCCCAAAGCATTCTGGCCAAGTTCGATTGTTCGGTAATTCGTCGCTATTTCCCCGATTGTGACCGGGAGTTGCCGGGCTTCATTAACTTTGCCCCCCACCTTTGATCGTTCGCCACTCGCCCCTGATCAAGCGTTATCCACATCAAACAACAAATATAAAAAGATGACAACATCCTTTTTGTAGTGTATAATGCTTCTAATCCCAACAAGCGGCATTGAGATGCCGACTGTTGTCCGGGAGCTTTGCACTTCGGAGTCTCGACCATGATGCAGTTCGACGATGCTAAACTCGCCACGATGTTTTCCAGCCACGGCCTGCGATGCACGCGGCAGCGCAAGGCGCTCTACTCAGCACTGGCGGCGACCAAAGAGCATCCCACAGCCGATCAGCTTTACCGCGATGTGCAAAATCGTACCAGCGGTTTGAGCCTGGCGACGGTGTACAACACGCTCGAAGCTTTCTGCCGATCAGGCTTGGCGCAGAAGCTCGCTGCAGCAGATGGATCGGCCCGTTACGACGCCAATCATGAAGCTCACGTTCACCTGCGTTGCACACGGACGGGTCGCGTGGCGGATGCGCCGGAGCACTTGAGCCACAAGCTCCACGAGAGCCTCTCGAAAGATGTGATGCGCAAGATTGAGGCTGCTCTGGGCTTCAAGATCGATCACGTTCAAATCGAGTTCGTCGGCCAGTTTGAATAGCCGTCAACGCATTGCAAAAACCGCCAACCTCACCGGCCTGCAACGTCGGCTTGGGTATCACCTGCGCGGCCCGTCGCCGGCTAGTCCCTCAGCGCCAGCGGCGGCGCAATAATCTCATTAAACACGATGGCGTGACGAAGATTGGGGCCCGTCAAGGGGATGCGCACGTTGCCCAGCACCACCGATGCGCCAGCGGCATGGGGCGCGCTGGTCGTGCCCGCGTCCGTAACATGGCGATGCACGCTGGATTCGCCGGTGTCGCTGTCATGATCTCTCGTTTCGATGATCGTGGTCGCGCCCGATGCCTGCTTAGGCGCCCCGAGTTGATGGGTGGCCGGTTTGCCGATGCGATGGGTGGGTGGATCCGCTTGTGCGCTACGGGCCTGCTCGGCACGACGCGCGTGCTCCTGGAGTTGCTGGGCCTTATCGCGTGCGGCGCGTTGCCGGGCTTCAAGTTGACGTCGGCGTTGCGCCAAGGCGGCGGCCTGCTGAGCTGCGGCGGCTTGCCG
>JBGSTK010000044.1:0-1737 GCA_041736565.1 Phycisphaeraceae bacterium
GCGAGGTAAAGACAAACGAGCGGACCTCCTGCTCATCGGCTGATAACAGGGGAATCAGGACGAAGACGCGAGATTCCGATTCATTGAACAGTTCCCACAGCAGGTATTCCGCAACCATCCCCGACGCCTGGTCTTCGCCAAGCACCCGCATCCGAACCAGATATCGCGCCAGATCGGATCGATTGTCTTCCTTCGCCTTCTGTTTCAGTTCGAATATCGCCTCCATCACATTCCGCTTTGCTTCCGGAGAAGTCAGAGGTGGTCCCCAAATCCTGGACAGCCGGTTGGCCTGATTAAGGTGGATGGCGTGTTCATGGTTACGCCGCCGCAGGCCGAACGGGCTGAATGTTCAGGTCATTATAAACTTCACCGGGCGTCCGTCCATCGAACGCCGAATGCGGACGCTGGTGGTTATAGAAGTCCATCCATCGGCCGATCTCCTCGCGGGCTTGCGAGCCGGTCTCCGGGGCATGCAGGTAGACGCATTCATACTTCAGCGAACGCCACAGCCGCTCGATGAACACGTTGTCCATCCACCGGCCCACCCCGTCCATCGACACCTTCACGCCCGCGCTCTGTACCGCGGCGGTGAACGCGACGCTGGTGAACTGGCTGCCCTGGTCGGTGTTGAAGATCGCCGGTCTGCCGTACGTGACGAACGCTTCGGTCAACGCCCCAACGCAGAACGACGCATCCAGCGTGTTGGACAATCGCCAGGTGAGCACCTTGCGGCTGTGCCAGTCCATGATCGCCACCAGGTACAAAAAGCCCCGCCGCATCGGGATGTACGTGATGTCGGCACACCAGACCTGATTGGGCCGATCGATCGTCAGGCCCCGCAGCAGATACGGATAGACCTGGTGATCCGGATGGGCCACGCTGGTCCGGGGCGCTTGATAAATCGGCATCAAACCCATCATGCGCATCAGCCGCCGCACACGCTTGCGCTCCACAGGATGGCCTTGCCGACGCAGCCAGCGAGTCATCTGCCGTGAGCCGAAGAACGGCGTCTGCAGAAACTGCTCGTCGATCAGACGCATCAGGTCCAGGTTCAACGAACTGTCCCCCTGGGCCTTGAAGTAGAACGATGAGCGGCTGATGTTCACCAGCTGGCACTGACGGACGATGCTCAGTCCCCGGAAGCGCGGCTCGTTCGGATCGATCATGTTGCAGCGCTGGGCGTGGCTCATCGGCTCAATCCTTTTTTTAGGAAGTCCGCCTCGACCGTCAGTTGGCCGATCTTCGCGTGCAGTTCCTTGATCTGCGATTCGCCGACCGGGTCCTGCTCGCCCTTGCCCCGCGCGAACAGCCCCGCCGCCTCGTCGGTCAGCCGACGCTTCCAACCGGCGATCATGTTCGGATGCACCTCGTACTTCTTGGCCATCTCCGCCACCGTCAGCTCGCCGCGAATCGCTTCCAGAGCGACCGTCGCCTTGAACTGAGCCGAAAACTGTCGTCGCTTTGCCATCGCATGGGTCCTTTCAAATCTCGACGCCGATCCACCTTAACCGGCTGTCCAGGATTTGGGGACCACCTCTCCGTGTCGGAGCCGACGTGGCTGCGAACAGGCGTACTACAGACCCTCAATTTCCGCGCCATTCGGTCGCATCCGACGAGATTTGCCTCTAAATCGCTTGTACAGACATCTTTGGGACACAATCCGATAAATATCCCCGTATCATTTCTGAAGGGCGTTGAACTGCCATAATGCGCGCACGGCCCCTAGTTGCCTGCCAA
>JBGSTK010000051.1:0-52002 GCA_041736565.1 Phycisphaeraceae bacterium
TTGACCTGCACCAGGCGGTTCCAGGCGTCGTAGACCAGCTTCTGGCTGTTGCCTTCGTCGCTCACCTTGGGCATCTGAGTCATGTTGCCTGAAGCATCAGACTTGGGATCAAACCAGTTGGTGCCCGTGGAAGCGGTGATCGCCGCTCCTGGGTTGTTGCTGTGGTCATTGTCGGTGTCAATCTCATTGACTAGGTTGTGCGTACGAGCCTGGTCCAGGATGGTGCTGCCGCTGACCTTGGCGACATAGCCGGCCCAGTTGCCAATGATGTCGAGGTTGAAGGCTTCTTCCGTGGCGGGGGTGCCGGAGATGGCGTCCCTGCCGCCGTTCAAAGTACCGCGGGCGACGTTGATCAGACGATCCAGTTCATCGTGGCTGTAGAGTTCACTCCTGGCCGTCGAGAGAGCGTTGTAGCGGTAAGTGCGGTTGCCGGCCTTGTCGTAGCCGTATTCGTAGTTGTCGAAGGTCGTGCCCCCGGCGCCGTTGGTCCACTTCTGGTGGGTCACCCGCCCGAAGCGGTCTAAGCCGGCGTAGGCGCTGCCTCCGGTGGTGTCATAACTGAGGGTCAGACCGCCTGAGACGGCCGGGTGAGCCACCTTGAAGATGCTTCCCGCACCGAAGTAGTCGTACTGGGCGTATTTGGTGGTACCGCTGGAGTCGTCGGCGATGTTGTCCACGCGGCCCAGCATCGCGCCGTCGCCGGTCGTCGGGTAGTTGTAGTGGACCACCCTGCGGGTCGTCGGGCCGGGATAGGTCACGCTCGTGACGCGAAGGTACCTGGCCACACCCGAAGCAGCGCCATCGGCGTAGGCGTAGTCCACCGCCGGGCTGCCGCCAGCCACCGCCCCGGTGTTGTTCTGCTGCATCTTAGTCAGCGCACCCCAGCTTCCGGTGGCGTCGCTGAAGGTCAAGGCCACATCGTTAACCACGCTACCGCCGGAAGCCGCATCGTAGGATGTGACCGCCGTGGTGCGGCCGCGGGTGTCGTAGCTCTTCTGGATGCGACGCACCGTGCCATCAACGTTGGTCCCCAGCGTGGTCACGGCATCAGAGGCCAGTTGGCCGCTTCCGGGGGTTCCGGGGGCGTTGTAGGTGTAGGTGTGCACCGTGGCGTTGGGGTCAGTGTGGGTCAGCACGCGGCCCAGGCGGTCGTGGGTCAACTTGATCTGGTCGCTGCCGGTCTCATCGGTGTCGGTGCTGGGGTCCACAGCGGATGATGGCCGAGATAGGCTCAATCGTCGCGGACATGACTTACCAGTTGTCGACGTAGTGGCCATTGGCGTAGGTCGCCTTGTCGGAGCTTCTATGAACCCCGCCAACTATTTCCCTTGATCTTTAGGGTATTAACAGTGTCCCTGCCTTTCTGTCCGGACTACAGAACATCGGCAAGGACGCTGCTTTTCTATCGATTTATACTTCAGTTTACGGCGTTGCCCTACAGCGCCTCCGCCCACTGCACCCTTGCCGGAGTGTTGGATGTTTCCGTGCCCGCCGCCGGACAGCCCAAGTCTTTGCTCAACCACCTCGACTCACTCCAACCCAGCGTCCGCACGCGCCTTCGCATCACCTACTGGAACGCGCGGCCTTCCCCGTTATGCGGCACCTAGTGTGACGACGCCCGGCGCATAAAACCCCTCTGCATGCCGTCCGGTCGATGGGACCGTTTCAGACACCACACCGACCGGCCAAATATTCAAGCCGGCTTCTCCAGAGGCTTACAAGGAGAGGGAGCCGCGCGGCTTCGGAGTAGTAGCAAAGGCCCCGCTTCGCTAAACGCCAGAACGGGGCGCCTTCAAGGAGGCTGTTGACGGGAGTTTTTCCACTAAAATTTGGCTAAATTTAGATACCGAATTAGATACCAAGTTATGCCGAGAAATTTAGATACTAGACGATCGTTGCAACTTCTTATTTTTCAACCACTTACAAATCGGGGTGACAGGATTTGAACCTGCGGCCTCTTCGTCCCGAACGAAGCGCTCTACCAAACTGAGCTACACCCCGTCATCGGCTCCATCGCTGCAAAACAACGCTGGCCGGACGTCTGGTTTTGATTGTAACCGGGGCCTGGGGAATTAGCCAATCGCGATTGCCGTAGTTCCGCGGATGTCAACTGCGGAAATGGTCGTACGCGGCTCAGCCTGGTCGTTATGCACGGTCTTCGATTGTTTTTTAAAGCCGCCTCACACGCTGGCTGGCTGGGGCTGGAACAACTTCGACCATTGCCGCGAGGGGCGCGATTTCCAGTTCTGCCGCTGATAGGCGTAACCCGCGATCAGGGGCAACGCGAGCGTGGCCTCGCTGAAAACCATCTGCTCCCAGGCGGTGTCGACTTTGCCCCAGCTCGACGCCTCTTTGAGCGTGGAACTCGACAGGGCACCGTCGCGCACATCGGCCACCGTGATCTGCACAGCATACTTGTGCATCGGGGCATCGAAGCCCAGAACCTCAGCGGCGACCACGATGTCCTGGGCAAAGTTCTTGGGCACCCCCCCGCCGATCATGAACAAGCCGGTCGTGGGGTTCTTGAGCTTCAACTGCGTGACCTCGTAGAAGTCGCGGGCTGAGTCGATGGAAAGCATGGGCTGACCGGCCTGCGTACGAGCGTGTTGATGCGCCACGAGGCCAAAGCCAGCCGAGCAATCGGAGAACGCGGGACAGAAGATGGGCACATCGTTTTCATACGCCGCCAGAACGATCGAGTCGTTCTCTCCGCCGGCCTTGGCTTTGCCCAACTGCTTGAGGTAAGCGCCCATGGCAGCAATGAACTCGCGGGACGAATACGGCCGCGGCTCCAAGCCATCGGCGATCTTCTGGGTTGTCTCATCGCAGAAACGCAATTCTTCTTCGTCGATGAAGGTGTCGTAAATGCGGTCGATCATCAGATCGCGCAGTTCGCCGTCGTACATTCCGCTGCGGAATTTCTCCTCGGCAATCCAGTGGCGGAAGCCCAGCCCCTCGAAAAAGTCCTGGTCCACGATGTTGGCACCCGTGCTGATGATGCCGTCCACCATTCGGTTGCGCACCATATCCACGAAGATCTTCTTCAACCCGGCACTGATGAGTGAACCAGCCAGGCAGAGAAAAATGCCGCAATCCGTGTCCTTTAACATGCGGTCGTAGATGTCGGCTGCTCGCGCAAGATCGCGCGATGAAAAGGCCATGTGATTCATCGCCTCGACAACGGGCACGACATCCTGCTGGGTCATGTCGTAGTGGCGGATGGGGTCCTTGAGCAGTTGGCTTTTGCGATTACGGTCGACCATAGTGAAAACTCCAGTCATTAGTTGCCGCACGAGGGCAGTCATGAACGAACAGCGAGCATTGTATTGTACCCAGCTGACTGGCTGAGGTGTGGAGCCAAAGGCCTATGATCACGTTGAGATGTCGGTCGTTTGCCTGGTGCCGTCCTTTTCCGAGCGAACGTGACTTTTTTTGGGAACGCCACAGTGACAGTCAACATTGAACCGCTGGAAATCGTGCGCCTGCCCCAGCGATTTGTCTCGGATGACAAGCGGGTCATCACCCGATTCCTCCGCTTCGGGCCTGATCGCATTCAATCCATTCTGGAGCGAGTGCTGATGATCCCCGAAAGTGCCGTGCCCCAGACATTAGAACGGGTCCGCACCCGCTTCGCCGATCGACACCACGATATCGAAGGCGTTTTTCGCCAGCATTTCCATGAAGTGTTGCCATTTATTGATGGCGGGGCCCATTTGTCCAAGGAGCGAAAGTTGCTCATGGGTGCTTATTTCACCATGGAGTACAGCATCGAGAGTGCCGCGCTGTTCAACCCTTCGATTGTGCCTCACCCTGACCAGTCGGGCGTGCCCACGGGTTCAATTCGCTTTCTGATGAGTATGCGTGCCACGGGTGAAGGGCACATCTCGTCAATCGTCTTTCGTCGAGGCATCATCGACGCACAAGCCCAGGTGACTTTTGACCCGCCCCAGCGCTACGCCTACACGTCCAAGCCGATTCCCGATCGACGGTATGACAAGCAACTCTTTTGCCGAAAGCTGGGGGAGATGGGGGGTCATAACGATGTCTGCGGCGCGGTTCTCGACGCGCTTCCGGACCTTTTCGACATGGCGCAGCTTGAAAGTCGCATTGCGGAGATGCGTGCCCAGCCCGTGACGGCCTTGACATTCGAGGTCGATGTCGCATCAATGCTGTGGTTAGCGCGGGCCAACTATGAGCTGCGCTACCCAGCCAGATACCTGCCCTCGGAGATCGTCATCTTCCCCGCCACGGAAAACGAAAGCCGCGGGATGGAAGATCTTCGCCTGGTGCATTTCATCGGTGACGACGGCGAGGTCTGCTACTACGGCACGTACACAGCCTACGACGGCTTCCGCATCATGCCCATGCTGATTGAAACCCGCGACTTCCACCGCTTCCAGATCAGCACGCTTAACGGGCGGTACGCAATGAACAAGGGCATGGCCCTTTTCCCGCGTTGCGTCAATGGCCAATATCTGGCGATAAGCCGCCACGATGGCGAAAACCTCTTTGTGCTCACCTCAGATAATCCACACTTCTGGAACGAGGCCAAGCTCCTGCAGGAGCCGGTCGAGCCCTGGGAATTGGTCCAGATCGGCAACTCGGGGTCCCCGCTGGAGACAGAAGCAGGCTGGATTCTGCTGACCCACGGCGTCGGACCGGTGCGCGAGTACTGCATCGGCGCCATGCTGCTGGACCTGAATGATCCGACCAAGGTACTGGGGCGACTGCGGCGGCCTTTGATCTCGCCCAATGCCGATGAGCGCGAGGGTTACGTCCCCAACGTCGTATATTCCTGCGGCGCCATGATCCATGGTGAGCAGTTGATCATCCCCTATGCTGTGTCGGATTCTGCCACCACGATGGCCACGGTGTTGGTCGCGGATCTGCTCGAGCGCCTGCTGATGAACGGCCCCTGAGCGCTCGAACCAGTGTGCGACGCCATCAATACTAGACGCGACGAGTAGACAGACCACCGTCTTGCCGATGTTTTGGACATCGGTCGATGTCGGTCCCGTTCGGTCACCCTCGGGATTTTGGATCACCGAGCGCTTGCGTAATCGTCCGGGCCGTCTGCTGCCCCAGTTGCTCATACCCGTGCTTGGTAAAGTGCGCATCGCCCGGCTCAACGAAGAAGTCCGACGCGAAGGATCGTGAGAGCGCGTAAAGGTCGTTCACGGCGATGTCGTGCTCTCGCATGATCGACGATGCAGCATCGTTGTAACTGACTTCTTCGCCCGCCACTCGCCCCGGTTCGTTCTCAGGCACCATCGTCGAGCTGGCCCAAATCAACGTCGCCCCCGTTTCGATCAGCCGAGCGACGAGTGCCGCCAGATTCGCGCGATACTGCGGTAGCGGAACTGATTGGGTGCCTCGCACCTTGTCGCGGTTGCCGTACACCGTCGCCAATGGATGTCGATAGCACAGGTCATGGAGGCCCCAGTTGAAGTGAATCACCCGCCATGGCGTCTGGCCCAGCCAAGCATCCAGATGCAACAGTCCATTGCGTGTGTCGCCGCAGTTGGCATCAGGCCGAAGCACGTTGGCTATTCCCGCCAGGTGTCGTCGCACCACGGGGGTGTAGCCGATGGAAATCGAATCCCCCAGAATCAGCACGTTGGGGAGATGCGCATCAACCGATTGAGCAATCCCAAGCGCATCCCGATCCTGCGCGGGTGTATAAAACTCTGTCATGGCATCGCCTTGAATGATGGGTGCTCACAGACGCCGCCGACATGCCCGTTTATTTGGGCATGATCACGCCGATGGTCAGAAGGATATTGGCGTACAACCGCTGTTCACCGGTGGCGATCGTCAACACCACATCAGCGCCTTCCGCTGCATCGTAAAACGCAAAGCGCTCCAGTCGCGCCAACGGGTCTTTGAACCCAACGCCGTCAAGCACATGGCGGAAGTCCGCCCAGATCGGCGGGTCCTGCGTCAACGCATACGGCCCGCTGGTGTGATATTGCATCACCGTCGCCGCCTCGATCGGCACCGCGCTGACCACAGCCTCCAGAGCCTGCACCGACGTCACCAGCCCCGGCATGAGATTCATGTGCACCAGCGTCGCCCGAGGGCCCAGCCGTGTGGCGTGGGGGAAGTTGGCATCGGTAATCAGCACCCGCGACGTATGCCCGCCCCGTCCCAGGGCAGCGGCGATCTGAGGATGAATCAACTTGCTCTTGAGCATGGGAGATCCTTTAGGGAATGAGGGATGTCGCGACAGTGTAACCGCACATCAGCGAACATCAAGAGCGGCCAGAATCGCCGCCGGGTCTGCCCATTTTCCGGGGCGGGCGGGGGCGGGAGGCATACAGAATGAACACGAAGCCGCGATGCCGCGAAGCGAGGCAGGGAGCGGCGCAACAAAGAAGCCTGGAACCCGGAGTACCCCACATGCCCGAACAACGACGAAAAGCAACCCCAAAATCTAACGATCCCCGCTTGACTTTAAACACAGCCGCTGCAGCCGGTGGTTAGGGGGCCTCCTCGTGGGGCACGACATAAACCTGTATCACATTGCCAGCGACAGGGATAACGCTGATGCCCGGGATGTCGTCGGTGTAGCCCGTTGTCAGGCTGATGCGGTCTGGACCTTGGGTTAGCTCAGCGGTAATTTCGTATCCTTCGGGCATCGGAAAGACTATCGCAACACCTTCCAGAGGAACTCGTTCTCCGTCAGCAGTGACAAGATAAGCCAATCGATTTTGTGGCAGCCCGTCATGTTGAAATGCGGCGGGTGGTTGCTGCGTCACACATCCGAAAAGACACAGCGTAAGTATAGTCACCATAGTCGGCTTAAGCATGCCGTATCCCATACGAAAAAGGCTCAGTCGCCGGAGGCCCGCGGAGCAGGCGCTCAACCGACCCCTGGATTATCCATCGCGGGCGTCGCCGGTCAACTGCAGACGGTGGTTATCCCGCTACAACGTCCCACAGCTTGGGAAGTAACCACCCTCCCTGCATGTCGAGTTGGGGAGCTTCATCGAGATAGCCAAACTCGCCGGTGGATTCACATGCGAGAATCAGAGGGGCGAACACCATATGGGCGAGACGATTCGTGCGGCTGGACGTATCTGATACAAACATAACGAACTGCGGGGGTTGTGGCCCAGGTCCCGGGCCGTAAGTGACATGGACAGTGCCAACAGTCAGAAAGAATGCACCGACGTAGCAAGCGGTGGCAATTGCCGACGAAAGCCCGATCAGTTTGAGCTTACGTCTACGCATGGCGGGATAACGTCAGCGTTGAGCAGCGGGCGGGCTCAGCGCGTCGCTGGCTCTTGCCAGCGACGTGACAAGGCCGATCCGTCTGCTCCAACGGTCTGTTAGGAGTCCTGTGTTTGTGATTCACAGTACACTCTCCATGATGCCTCGAGCAATATCGAGGGACGCCTGGTCTCGGTCGGGCCATTGCGTAAATGGCACACCGCCTCTGGGAAGTCCCTGAAACGCACCGAATGGCGTAGCCGTCCAATCACAGGCTCTAAGTACCACAGGAATAACTATCGCAGTGCCGTCGCGATGCCGGCGGAGCGCAATCCCACCCTCTACTTCGTAGCAGTAGCGAGACGACAGAAAATGCGGGCTCATAAAAAGAAGAATTACATTGGCCTGTTCGATCCTATGGTCTATTGCAGTCCGCCACTGGTCGCCGGCGGGAATCATCCGGTCATGCCATTTTACAATCTCACCCATCCGCTCCCGAACTACGAGTTGTAGTCGGACTTCGTCCATCAGAGCTTCGTCTTCATGCGCGTATGAGAAGAATATCTCGATTGGTCCACGTAAACAAGAAGGCTCCAGGGACTCGTTCTCAGTGTGAATTGTTGTTGACTGAGGCTTTCTCGTGGGCTCTTGACTCTTCTGCAATTGAGCCGCGATAGCTCGGCAGCCATCTGCTCCTGGATTGGCTGATCGGTACGACTCAGCGTACCGCACAAGCTCTAGGATGACCTCCCCGACAAGTTCGTTGGGCGCGCGGTTCCAAAAACTACGCATTCTATTCGCCTTGGACCCGCTATGCCCCGCCCTATACTGTGCATCATTGATCTCAACGCCGAAATCACTGAAGAAGTCAGAAAAGGTACGGTCGGTGAAGTTCAACACGAATCCCTGCTCCATTTGAAAGAACGTCTCAAGAAGCATCTTTTCCCGAAACTTCAGCGACGCCATGTGATTCCTTCCATCTGGCACTTACTCCTAACAGTAATTAGATGGATCCGCATAACACCCCGGAAACGCTCCGGGGGTCAGTTTAACGTCCCCGCAAGCGCGGGAGACGGTTGTTCGTAAGCCAGTTTAACATTCTCATGAGCAGCCCGTGGGCAATCGAGTTGGTTGGGTTATCGGCCGGGGGGGCGGGTGGCTTTGTCGGGCGGGGGGGGGGGTGGCTTGCGCCGCGCAGTCCATTACCTTCGGCCAGAAAGCCATTACTTTCTGCCAGAAAGCCATTCCCTACGGCCAGAAAGCCATTCCCTTCGACCAGAAAGCCATTACTTTCTGCCAAAAAGCCATTCCCTTCTGCCAGAAAGCCATTACTTTTTGCCAGAAAGCCATTCCCTTCGGCCAGAAAGCCATTACTTTCTGCCAGAGAGCCATTCCCTTATGCCGGAAAGCCATTACTTACGCGGTGATGTCGAGTGTTATTGGGACGGAATGGCTTGTGCGCTTTGGGGTGGTCGTGAGATTTGTAGCGATTGCGCTAATCTTGCGGTTGGAAATTGGCGATGGATCCATGGGCGATGCGACTATCCGGGTGTTCCGAGTGGCACATCGCTAAAAACCGGGGGCGACAACCGGGGGCGGCCACCTGGCGCTCCCAGGAGTACGAGCCATGCCAAATGACTATATGCCGGTACGTGAGGCGGACTTGTTGGGCTGGAGTAAGAATCTGTCTACCAAGTTGCTAGGGGCGCCGGAGTACTATGGTATTTCGACCCCACAGGCCAATGACTATGACGATGTGCAGTCGGCGTTTGCCGCGGCCTACGGTCTTGCCCATGACCCGATGACGCGGACCAAGCCGAACATCGATGCCAAGAAGGAGAAGAAGAAGGTATTGATCGCAGCCACCCGGCCACTGGTGCAGACGTTGCAGGCCTCGCCGGTGATGACCAACGAGAAGCGTGGGATGCTGGCGATTCCTATTCGTAATCGTGAGCCTACGCCCATTGGTCGGCCGACGGTGGCGCCGTCGATGAGGATTGAGCAGGTCGTGGGCCGAACCGTGACACTGTGTATCTACGATCCTACTTCAGCCAGGAAGCGAAGTAAGGTTAAGGGCGCCATCGGAGCATGGGTTTACAGTTTCGTGGGCGAGGACTATCCCACCGACCCGTTGCTCTGGGAGTTTGAAGGCGCCACCAGCAAGTACACCCACGAGGTGACGTTCTACAACGCGACGCCCGGTGCGCGGGTCTGGTTGTGTGCTGCGTGGGTGACACTCAAGGGTGAGACTGGCCCGATCAGTATGCCGGAATCCGCCAATCTGCAGATCGGCGGCGTGGGGACGAAGGCAGGCCTGAAGAAGGCGGCGTAAACGATCGAGCGTGTCAATATCAAGTGCGTGCGAGGCATACAGGATGAACACGAAGCCGCGATGCCGCGAAGGAAGGCGTGGAGCGGAGGGGGAGCGGAGGGCGGGGAGGAACCACAAAGGGCACAGAGGGCACGAGGGATACAGAACCTGAATTGATCGATTCGGCTGGAGTTGGCCATAGCCCGCGGGCTCGCCTGCATCGCCTTCGCGACCTTCGCGTGCTTCGCTTCTTCGCGGTAAAAATGAATGCCCCAGGCGTCCGAGGCCCTGCGGTGGCGGCGAGTAGAGATCGAGGCATCGAACTGTGGTCACGCGTCACTGGTGGTTCTGCTGTGGCACGCAGAGGCCTTGCCACAGCCACCCATCGCTTTGGAGCAAATGACCGCATTGACTCAACCTTCCCCTTCGCGTTTTCGCGGCTTCGTGTTCAACCGTCGCTTTGAAACGATCAATGGCCGCGTTGACTCCCACTCCCGCGACTCGCGGCGGAGGGTTAGGGGGGCGGGGGTTTTGTCCGCTTACTTTGTGCGCGGGGCGTTAGTCAAAGCGCGGCAACTCACAGGGGCGGACTGATGTAAACTCTGGCGATGCCCAACCAACTGCTCGGAGAATTGACCCTTCCTCAGGCCAGGATCGCTATCGTTGTGGCTCGTTTCAACGAGTTCATCACCGGGCATCTGCTTGAGGGGGCACTGACGGCATGGCGACAACTCGGCGGTGACACGCAGTCGCTCACCATCGCCCACGTGCCCGGCTCATTTGAACTGCCTGTGACAGCGCTCAAACTCGCGCAGACGGGCCAGTTCGCTGCGGTTATTTGCCTGGGCTGCGTTATTCGAGGCGAGACGGATCATTATGACCACGTTGTCGCGCAGACGGCTAAAGGCATCAAAGATGTGGGCGTCATGACGGGTGTGCCCTGCATCTTCGGGGTTCTGACCTGCGACAACCTCGAGCAGGCCATTCATCGCGCCGGGGCGAAGATGGGTAATGCTGGTCGCAGCGCCCTGCTGACTGCGGTTGAGATGGCCAATCTGATGCCTAAAATCACGGAGTTAGGCGCAGCACCCAAGCCATGATGACCACTCCCGCCCTGACAATCCCCCCTACCGCCATGGCGCTAACCTGGCTGGAAATTGCCTGGCCGACGTTTGCCATAACATTTTTCATCGTCGCCAGTATTACGTTGGTGATTTTCGCCTTCCGCATGCAACGGGCCTTCCGCGCCGATGAAGACGCTCTGCGCCGCCGAGTCAGCAAGGAGAAATCTAAACTCCCAGGCTCGGAAAGCTAATCCGTTGCCCTCGATTTCATAGGTGCTGAATATCACCTGCAGGTCGTAACAATCTTACACCTAGCTGTTGACATGCTACGCGTGCCTGCGGCTTCAAGCTTATTGGCGAGGACGGTTTGAGGTGGATACATCCGGACTTTGGGCGCATTTCATCGCCACAGACAACGTCGGTTACCGCCATACGGCAGCGCGGGGCGAGGCTATGATTTCCCGTTCTTCCTGAGGCAACCTTAGAGTTCCCTGAGAAAAATATGGTCACTCTATGAATGAGTACATGCTTGGCTTGGCCATCATCGGTCTGGCACTATTGGCGGCGGCAACGCTGCCGCGCTTCATGAAGCAGTGGCCCGTTTCGCTGCCGATGCTGTTGGTAGGGGTGGGTATTACGCTGCCCTGGATATGGCCGTCCTTACCTCGGGTGGATCCGGTGGACAATGGCACACTGACCGAACACCTGGCCGAGTTGGCGGTGATCATTTCCTTGACCAGTGCGGGGTTGAAGCTTGACCGTCGGCTGGGGTGGCGGCGGTGGCGCTCGACATGGGGGTTACTGGCCATCACCATGCCACTGTGCATTGGGGCGATGGCACTCGGCGGCTACTTCGCCTTGGGACTTCCGCTGGCGGCGGCGATCATGCTTGGCGCGGTGGTGGCGCCGACCGACCCGGTGCTGGCGTCGGAAGTGCAGGTCGGCCCGCCGGGCGAAAAACGAGAGCATGAGGTGCGGTTCGCCCTGACCAGTGAGGCGGGGCTCAACGATGGCCTGGCGTTTCCGTTTGTGAATCTGGCCCTCACCGTCGCGGCCTCCGGGCTGGCGATCGGCGGGCTGACACACTGGGTGGCGGTTGATGTCATCTGGAAAATCTTCGCTGGCACCGCCGCCGGGGCCGCCATCGGATATGTCATTGCCATCATCACCTTTCGCTGGTGCAAACCAACCGCCATCGGCGGCGGACTGCTCGCCCTCGCGCTGACGCTGGCGAGCTATGGCCTGACCGAATTGATCCATGGCTACGGCTTCATCGCAGTCTTTGTCGCGGCGATGATGTTTCGACGCTACGAATCGCACCATGAATACCACCGCTATGTCCATGACTATGCCGAGCAGATCGAACAACAGTTCATGGTGATCCTGCTGCTGCTCTTTGGCATGGCCATCACCCATGGCCTGTTTGAGGCGCTGAGTTGGCCCGGGGTGGTGCTAGCGGGCAGATTCCTACTGGTCATTCGCCCGCTGGCGGGATTGCTCGGCCTGATCCGTAGCGAAGCCAGGTACGAAGAACGGGCGGCCATCTCCATCCTCGGCATCCGCGGCATCGGCACGTTTTACTATCTCGCCCACGGCTTGAACCAGAGCCATATCGAACACTACCATGCCGACGTTATCTGGGCGGTAGCCGGGTTCATCGTCTTGCTGTCCATCATGCTCCATGGCACGACGACCTCCATGTTGATGCGCCGCATCCGGTAAGCGATGACGAAAATATGCCCATGGACAAATGTCCCTGGCCTTGGGGACGATGGTTGACGCTTGCGTTAACCGATCAGGCCGAGGACGGACTGAGGCTGACTGATATTGGCGCAGCACCCAAGCCATGATGACTACTCCCGCCCTGACAATCCCCCCTACCGCTTTGGCGCTGACTTGGCTGGAAGTCTCCTGGCCGGCGTTTGCCATAACAATTTTCATCGTCGCCAGTATTACGTTGGTGATGTTCGCCGTCCGCATGCAACGGGCCTTCCGCGCTGACGAGGACGCCTTGCGCCGCCGCGTCAGCAAGGACACCACTAAACTCCCCGGCTCGCGGGAAAGCTGAGGCCCCACGCCCTTCGTGACCACGTGACCAAAGGCACCGATTGGCAGCCGATTTCGGTGTGCCGGCGGGTCCCCTTTCAAATATGGACAAAGAAAACCGCAAGTCGCTGCCAATAAGCAACTCGCGGTTTTATTTCAATGGAGCCGAGGGGGATCGAACCCCTAACCTCCTAGATGCCATCCAGGCGCTCTCCCAATTGAGCTACGGCCCCGACTAAATAGGCGGTGGGAGTTCCACCGCCAAGGAGGGGGATTATACGGGGGCTCTTGTCCGCCAGCAAATCGATGCTGAGTTTTCAACGCGACGGGGTAGGAACTCGATGTTCGACACTCGCCAGTTCGCCAGCATCGCGCTGCACGCCAACAAGTCCAAGGTATCGCGCAGAACAACAAAATCGGCGAGCGGTGTGACGACGAGGCTAACGCGGGTTGGTTAACATGTTTCGATGCTCAAGTACCGCCTGATCTTCGGCCCGATCATGATCGTGCTGATGCTGACGCTTTTCTTCATGGACGACCGCTTGGATCAGTTGCCCATCAGCGACACGATCTGGCAAACCATCTTTCTGGGCCGCAGCTATCTGCCGGCCGGTCTGGTGATGCTTTTTGTGTTTTTAATGATGATTCCCTTCGGCACCGTAGAACTCATCCGCATTTTCCGCGCCAAGGGCATTCATGCCGACCCGTTTATGGTGGGGCTGGCGGGCATGGCGGGGTGCTTTTCACTCTACATCCTGCCGAGTTGGATCGATCCGCAACGCTCCGTGGCGATTCTGTCCACGACGGTTGTTGTGCTCTTTCTCATGACCTTGATCCGTTTCAGTTGGCGTGGCCGCACTCAAGGCGTGGTGGCGGTGGCGGGCGTGACCATGTTCGCGTTGATTTACATGGGCCTGCTGCCGGGCTTTTTTATTCTTATTCGCCGCTGGCATTCGGCGTGGATCATTCTGGGCATCATGCTCATCACCAAGAGTTGCGACATTGGCGCTTATTTCACCGGTCGGCTCATCGGTCGTCACAAGCTCATTCCCTGGTTGAGCCCGGGTAAGACGTGGGAGGGGCTGATAGGTGGCGTGGTATTTTCCACGCTGGTGGCTGTGGGGTTGGTGGCACTGGGTAACCACCTGGAAGTGACGGGGCATTACCTGGCTCGGAGCCCCGAGGGGTCCCGAGTATTTGTCCCGCAGGATTGGCCACTTTGGGCAGCCGCCATCGCAGGGGCCGTCATCGGCCTAACGGGACAACTCGGCGATCTGGTGGCCAGCCTCTTTAAGCGTGACGCGGGCATCAAAGACTCGGGGCGAAGCATCCCGGGTTTCGGTGGATTGTTGGACATCGTCGATTCGCCGCTGGTTGTGGCTCCATTGGCGTACTGGATCCTACCAATCCTTCATCACCTGAGTCCGGGCTAGCGTGCCAACATGCCGCTTGGCAGCGTGAAGCGTGACAGCGTGCTTTTTCACACCGTGATGCGCGGGTCGATCCATGCGTATGCCACATCAACAACGAGGTTAAAGGTGATGAGCATGGTCGAATAGACCAGCACGACGCCCAGGATTAGGAACTGGTCCTTGTTGAGCACAGCATTGACGAAATGCTCGCCCATGCCGGGCAGGGCAAAGACCTTTTCAACGACGAACGACCCCGTCATGGCAATTGCTGCTGCGGGCCCGAGAAACGACAGCACGGGGAGAAAAGCCACCTTTAACGCATGGCCGAAGAGCACGCGGGTGTGCGAGAGCCCCTTGGCACGGGCGGTGCGGACAAAATCGCTGGTCATCACATCAGCGAGTCCGAGCCTGATGAGGCGGGCGATATAGGCTGCGGGCATGGCTGCAAGCGTCAACGCCGGGAGCACGAGGCCTTTGAGCATCTCGGTAAAATCCGACCACCATTGCCCCTGAGTGATATTCAACCCGGGCCACTCCCACGGGCCAATGGGTGCCCAGTGGACCACACCCGCAAAGAGCGCCAAGAGCACGGATCCCGTGACGAAGGTTGGGAGACTTACCCCCAGCAGGGCGACGACCAAGCTCGTGGCATCCAGGGGTGAGCGAGGCCACAGGGCCCCAATGATTCCTGCCCCCAGGCCGATGAAAAGCGCCAGGACGACCGCGACGATGCCCAGCGTGATGCTGACGGGCATTCCTTGACGGATAATGTCGCTGACCCGTTGATCCCGATAGTGGAGACTTGGGCCGAAGTCGAAGCGTGTCACGACGCCGCGAACGTACTGGTAGATGAATGTCGTGGGGCTGTCGAGGTGGTATTGGGCACGCATGGCCTGCTGAACTTCGGGCGGCGGGCGCTGGCCCTCATCGCGCAGGAGCGGGTCGCCGGGCACGATCCAGGCCAGCACAAAAGTCACAAGAAAGATCACCGCCAGGATCAACGGGTACTGCAGAAGCCTTGCGAGGATAAGACGGACCATGGCGGTATGGTACTTGCCTGCGAGATCTGGTGGCGTTGTGTTACGCTTTGCCATCGTTTTGCGCAACTTGGCGGTTTGCCTCGAAGGATCATGGGGAGGTTCAACGATGGGTGGATATGACACGGATGATCGGTTAGGCGAAAACACTGCGAGCCCCTCGCTGCTGCGAGGTCTCGTGCTGTTGGTGGGCATGATCGGCCTGGCGGTCTTGGCGGCGCTGCTGCCGTTGCTGGACCGCGGTGACCTAGGCTTTGCCCTGGCCGAAGGCGGGACCGTGCTGATGCGATTGCCAGCGTGGCTCGTCCTTGGGGCGGCTGCCGGGGCGGGTCTGGGGTTGATCGGCTTGCTCTGGGCGATGGTGATGGATCGACGTCTGCACGCGGCGTTGGCATTTGCCCTGGAATGGCTGCGATCGCACCCGTTGTCGGGTCTGGGCATGCTAGTCGTGGTAGGCTTGGGCAGCATCGACTTCTACGAGCTGCTCTACGATCCGTTTCTCAAAAAATGGGGACCCGATGGTCACGGTGGACTGCGTGCCTGGATGCTCCGCGAGGATCTGCAGAGTTGGATGTTCCTGGCAGCAGCGACCCTTGGAGCACTGGCGCTTTCATCGGTGTGGCGCTCGCAGCCGCTGACACCGCTGACCAGGCCCGGGTTCTGGACGGCACGGAGTTGGTGGGCGTTGGCGGCTCTGGTTCCGTTGGTTCTGGGTGCCGCCATGTGTCGATGGGCGCTGGATGGCATCCCGCACTTCAGCGATGCACTGACCTACCTCATGCAAGGTCGCACAATCTGGAGCGGGCAACTTTGGCTGCCTAAACCGCTGCATCCGGAGTTGTGGATTCATTCACTCTTTTTCGTCACGGATCAACAACACGTCGCGGCTGACACCGGCCGATGGTTCTACGAAGGGACTCGCTTCTTCGGCAAGTATCCGCTGGGTTGGCCGGCGATCGTGGGGACGTTCGATCACTTCAACCTGCTCTTTGCCGCCAACGCCACACTGGCAGGGCTGGCGGCAGTACTGACCGGCTTGACGGCCCGTCAGGTGACGGCGTCGCGACGGCTTCCGATCCTTGCGGCCCTGCTTTTCGGCCTCTCGCCATGGGTCTGGTTCAGCGGGGCAGCGTTGGCATCACACGTGGCATCCACCTGTGCGCTGTGGGCGTTTCTCTGGTTGACGCTCCGGGCGGTCAACATGGCGAACCGTGGCAGCAACGGCGTGGTCTCGGCGTTGGGCGCGGGGCTGGCCTTGGGTGCAGCGGTGCTCATCCGGCCCGGTGATGCCGCCAACTTCGCATTGCCCGTGATGCCTTTGGTCGCTTGGCTCATGGTCGCGGCACTATGGAAGCGAAAGGAAGCGAAGGCCAACTGGCTGGTGCTTGGGCCGGTGATGGCTGCGGGCGTGGCGGTGGGTGTAGGCATCTACCTCTGGAGTAACGCACAGACCACAGGGCACGCTTTGATGAGTCCCTATGCCCTCGAGCCGCGGTTCAAAGAGGATTGGAACACGCCACTGCACATGTTGGGCCGGGCGGCGTTTCAATGGGTCGAACTCAACGGGCGTTTCCCGGGCTGGGGCATCGGGGCCATGACCGTCGGCATCCTCGGCTGCCTTATCGCGCTGGCTGGCCGCAAGGGTCCGGCTAGACCGTCGGCGGAGGTGAGGGATTGTGCATCGGCAGAACTCTGGCGCGGCAGCCTGCTGCTGATCCTCGCCTGCGCGACCGTTTTCTTCCTGTTCAACACGGCGTTCGGCTTTACCAATGTCTGGTGGGGTCCCCGCTGGCTGCTGCCCGTGGCACCGGCGCTGGCCATCCTTGGCGCGGTCGTTGTCGATGCGGCGATTGGGGCGTTGGGATCAACGGAACCACGCCAACGCAGCGCCGCCACGTTGGGTCTGGCACTGCTGCTGGCGGGTGTGACGCTGGGGCTGACCGTGCGGTATCCAGTTCAATGGTGGTTCCACACGCTGCTACCGCCCCACGGGGTTTCAGCCCAGCCCCACCGTCAGGCATTGGCCGCCGGTATCAGGAACGCTGTCATCGCGATGCCCACCGATGGCGTTTACCCTCCGCGTGACGCACGGGCCGGCATGGCGTTCATGACAGTCAGCGACCGGGGCTTTGACGCCAATGACATCATCTACGTCCGCGCTATTTCCGGATGGGAGGCAGCCGCCAAATCGATGTATCCTGACCGCGAATTTTACGAGTTGCAGCTTGACCCGGCATCGCCCGGCAAGTTCCGTTTCCAGCAAATTAGTGCACCAGCCGCGATATCGCCGTGACGCGATTCTGGCGCGGCGTTTGCTGATCGTTGTCAGATGTTTCTCACAATCGTAATCCTGCTACCTTCTTCACCGCATGAGCAAGCTCGTCGTCCCCGCCGATGAACAGCGTCCCCGGTCGCTATGGCTCAACATCAGCTTCATGCTGATGTGGACCAGCGCTGCCGCCAGCGGTTTCGGTGATCGCTTAATCGAGTTGGCGGCTGTGCCTCTTCTGGGCGTCAAGGGCGAGGACGCCAGCGCCGCAGCCATCCAGGCAAGCATCTATTTCTTTTTCTTTCTTCCCTGGCTTGTAATGACACCGGTTGGTGGATGGTTGGCTGATACGCTGCCGCGCAAGTGGATTCTTTTTGCGGCGGATATAGGGCGGGCCGTCATCCTCCTGCTGGCGTTCTGGATGGTGCCGGCCGGTCTGGGACCCGAGGGCATTCCCCCCGACGAGCATTGGAAGATCTACGCCATTCTCATCGGCGTCGGCGCGCTGGCGGCGATTTTTTCGCCTTCCAAGGCTGCGACCGTTCCGCAGATCGTGCCCGTGGCGCACCTCCAGGCGGCCAACTCCGTGGTACTTGGCATCGGTGTGATCGCCTCGCTCATCGGCTTTGCCATCGGCGGGCCTTTGATGGAGCACTGGGGCGTTCGCGCCGGCGTGTTCGTGGCCTTTCTGTCCTATGCCGTCACCGGGTGGTTCTGGGTCTTCCTAAAGGTGCGGCCATACGACCACCTCAAAACCAGACCACCGCGTCAAAACCAGTTGCACCGCATGGTGCAGGCCGTTCACTACATCGGGCAGCACCGCAGCGTGATCCAGTTGGTGGGCCTTGGCGTACTTTTCTGGGCCTCGGCCAATGTCGTCCTCTCAGCCATCGCGGCGCTGTGCAAGCACTACTACGGCATCCCCGCCGATCGGTACCTCAGTCTTTACGCCTACATGGCGGGCATGACTGGTTTCGGGCTGCTTTGCGGCGCGCTTGCGATCGTTTGGGTCAACAACCGCCGAGCCTCGGGCCTTGTGACGATGCTGGGGCTTTTGTTCTCCGCGCTGGCCATGTTGGGCCTGGCCAGTAACCGCTCCTATGCGCTGGGACTGGTGCTGGCGTTTGCCATCGGCTTCTTCGGCAACGCCGCGATGATCTGCGTCGAAACGCTGCTCCAGTCGCTGGTGCCCAACTACATCCGCGGGCGCGTCTTTGGCGTGCGCGATATGGCCAGCATGGTCTCGGCGGTGCTCATCAATCTGGCGATCTGGCGGACCCCCAACATCGATGAGCGTATGGTCCCGCTGCTCTACATCATCGCCGGCATCCTGGCGCTGGTTTCAGGTATCGGCGGCTGGCTTCACCTGACGCGGGGCCCCATGACCACGCGGCTTGCCAACTGCGTTTGGCGGCTGTGGCGCATCTACTGCATGGTCTGGCACCGCGCCAGGTGGATTGGCAGGGACCATGTGCCCCATGCGGGCCCTGTTATTCTTGCCGCCAACCACACGGCCGGTATCGACCCGGTACTGATCCAGTCGGGCAGTCGCCGCCTGGTCTGCTGGCTGATGCTCAAGAGCCACCAATACCGTCTTTTGGCGCCGGTGTGGCAAGCGATGAAGCCCATTGCCCTGGAACGTGAGACAGGTGATGCGATAAAACTTCGCCAACTTTTGGCGAGGCTTGAGAACAACGAGGTCGTAGGCATCTTCCCCGAAGGTCGGCTGCAGGAGTTCCCCCGGCAGCTAAGGCCGCTCAAGCGGGGCATCGCGCTGCTGGCGCGACGAAGCCAGGCGGTGATCGTTCCCGTCTGGATCGAGGGCACCCCAGCCTGGCGCCATCTGTTTCTCCATTTTCTCATGCCATCGCGTTCAACGGTCGTCTTTGGCGAACCTTTCCGCCCCCCCGCCGATGCGACCGACGCCGCGATCCTGGCGGATCTGCAACACCGCCTGGTGGATCTCCAATCTCAGCTTTCGGCACGTGACGCAGCTACCAAGAAAACAAGGATGGGAAGCACGTCCTGAAGAAGGGAAGTCACACGCGGTCTTTGGTGGAATAGGGTCGCGACACTTTGAAGGCACGGTTGCCTTTGAATTGTCCGAGATGGCCAATGTATTTCCGCTTGCCTTCGACAAGCAGAGTCAGAGGCTTGTTGGCGGGCTTTTCGGTGAGGATGATGTCGCCTTTTTGTAGGCGGTGCAGGTCGCCGAGTTTAATGGTGGTCTCCGCCAGCACGCTGGTGACGGTGAGTTTGGCGGCCTCAAGCTGGGTGGCCAGTTGCTTTCGCAGCAGGTCGTCACGCCGACCACGCTTGTAAGCCGCCCAAGTCTGGTTGGAGAGTTTTTCGACCACCGGCTCGATAACGTTGTAGGGAATGCACAGGCTCATGGTGCCGGCACGACCACCCATTTTCAACTCAAAGCCGACCACCACCACCACCTCGTTGGGCGGCACGATCTGCACGAGTTGCGGGTTACTCTCGGACTCCTCCAATTGAAAGGTGACGGGCAGGATGTTGGCCCAGGCGTCGCGCAGGGCGATCATGGCCCGGTCGAGAATTTTGTTGACCAGGCGAAGCTCAATGGCGGTCAGCGGCCGCTGCGGGATGAAAAGGTCGGCGTTGCTTCCGCCCAGCAGCCGATCAATCACCGGGTAGATGATCAGCGGGCTGACCTCCAGGCACATATTGCCTTCCAACGCGTCAGCCGACAAAAGATTGAAACAGGTCGGGTTGGGCAGCGAGTGCGTGAACTCGCTAAAAGTCATCTGCTCAATGTTGGCAACCTTGACCTCGATGATCGTGCGCAGAAAGCCTGACAGGCCGGCGCCGAAGTTGCGGGCAAAACCATCGTGGAGGTTCTGCAGAGCCCGCATTTGATCTTTGCTGACACGTTCGGGGCGTTTGAAGTCGTAGGTGCGGATCTCCAGATCGGACTGCGGATCCGTCCCACGCTGAGTGCGCGAGAAGATTTTGGTGTTGACGGGAGCGACGGCAGCGACATCCCCGCCATCCACTGCCGCCAGCAGCGCATCGACTTCAGCCTGATCCAGCAGTTCACTCATGACGCAGCGGTATCCAGATACACCGGACGATGTAGGTCATTATCGGCCCATCCGGCAGGATGCCTTCAAAAGGGCGGCAAAAGCGTGACGCGTTGGCTCGGCGGGCATGGGCTCGCCAACTTGCTGCCAACTCGCCGCCAGTCCACCGCCTCGCCGTTGCCGTCGGCTGTCTAGCTGAGCACCACGCGGACGGTGGCGATCTGCTTGGGTTTGAGGTCCAGCGTCAGGGCGTTGTTCCTTAGCCCCGCTGCACCCAGGTCGCTCTCGTCCATTCGGCAAAGCCGTGCGCTCTTGAGCTTGGCGGCGAACTTCAAGGCGGCTGTATTGCGGCGGTCGAGGCCGTTGAAGAGCCGGACGATCAGACCTTGGCCATCCTGGGCCTGTTTGACAGCCGTGACCTGAACATTGGCACCCGCCATCGTGAACAGCCCTGCCGCCAGTGGCAACGAACCCTTGCCCCGGCCCACCATCGCGATCCTCGGAGGCGTGGCATAATCCGCGGCGGCGTTGAGCAGGTCTCCGCTGGCCCAGTCGCCGCGCGTAAAGGCAATGGCGTATTCAAACCGCTGGACCCCTGGGCATTGCACGCCCGGGTCGGGCAGTTCCGTCTGCTTCTCCTCGCTGACCGCCAGTTTGATGCGGCAGGCGCGAATCAGGGTCAACGCCAGCGTTCGCTTATCGTCCTCGAAGGCCTCGTACTCGTAGAGGCCCTTAGGCATCAGCGCGATGCCAGCCTTGCCGTCATTCATGCTGACGAAGGTGCGCAGCGGATGGGTCCCCTCGGCCCGCTCGACCCAGCCCGTTGAGTCGGGCAGTGGGATCGGCCGCTCCACCACGTCGAAGTGCGAGTCCGCCACGGTCACATCAGTCTTGAGGCCCGTGGGCAGATTAGCGCGGAGCCAATGATCCCTGGCGACGTTGTCCCCCGTTAGTGTCACTTCCACCCGTCTAGCGCCAGCAGCCAGGCGATACTCCACACGCACGGGGAGGTCCACGAGAATGTCGTTTCGACGCGTACCGTCGGCGTAATCAATGGGCACAGCAAAGCGGTACTCCGCAGCGATACGTGCCACCAGCGGGCCACTTTCCACCACCGCGACATGAGCACTGACACCCAGCGAGTTGAACTTGCGGTCAAACGTCGGTGACACGTGACGCCAGGCGTTACCCACTTCGCCCTCATCACTGAGGTAGTTAAGCGATGCGTAGCTCCGACCCGAGTCCAGGTCCGTGACATCCAACGTCCCATTGGCGTTGACAGCCACACGCAGATGCTCGTTCTGCATAGTGTTGGGCCCGGTGATCAGCGTCTGCGGCGGGCGCAGCTCTTTGGTCACCGGCGAAATCGTGTAAGCCCGGTACCCCAGCGCGGGCAGCCGGCGGAACGCGGCATGGCACTTGATCCGCGTGGAATCGAGGATGGTCGGAACATCCCACACACTGTCGACAAAGCTGCTGCTCTTCTCCTGGCTGATGGCCTGACGGGCAACATCCGCATCATCCGGATGCGACAGCGCCACCGCTTGGGCAGCCAAACCTCGCGGCACTTCCACATCCACATAAGCCGTGACATCACGCTCAAACGGCAGCGGGTTGAACACCACCAGTTGCATCACCTGTTCCGTCTGGCCGCGCGGGCTGAGGTTCTTGCAGATGTGGGCCACGGCATCCTCGGCGACGATTTCACCGATGTCGCTGGCCTTGCGGTACCGGTAGGACATGTCCTGGCAGACGATGTCCGGTGCGCACCCGCCGTTGGCGTCATGGGTGTGATTCTCCAGCAGGAAGCGCCAGCCCCGTGCCATGTACGTCGCCGGGTACTCAGCGCCCAACGACAGCGCCAGCGATGCCAGCGGTTCGGCGTAACTAACCAATGCAGCAGTGGCAGCGAAGTCCTGCTGCTTCATGTAGGTCCGCGCGCTGATCGTCCCGGGGAAGAGATACGTCCACATGCCCTCCTTGAGATAAGACCGCCGCTCGCCCTTGAGCACAGGCAGTTTCTTGAGCACAAGATGCTTTTCCGCTTCGTTCCAATAGCCCTCGAGGTCGGTATGTTCGATGGCATAGCGCTTGCCCAGCACTTGGCGCGCATCTTGAATGATCTGCGATTCAAGGGGGTGTGCGACACTGATGTCATGGCCGTGCATCGCCAGGAACACGGGCGTGGTGAAGTGCGGTCCCTCAGCCTGGACCATCTTTTCGATGGCGTCTTTGAGCTTGGACTTGTCGTAAGTCACACGGGGGTCTTTGAGATCGAACGCCAGGTCCTCGCCCGCCAGGCCGTCAGCCCAACGCAGCGGCGCTTCGTCGCGTCCCCATGTGTAGGTCTTGTCGAAATCGGTGCCCACGGTCACCGGCCGATGGACTTGGTAATACCAGTTGTAGCGTGCATAAAGGGCAAAGCGGCTAGCCAGCACTTCGCTGCCATCGGGTGCCTGCCAGCGCCATTCTGCAGCAGACTCGTTATGCGAAATGCCGCGGTAGAACATCATTCGCCCGATGCCGAAACCTTGGAGAATCTGCGGCAACTGGCCGGTCTGGCCCCAGCTTGACGGGGTGTAGGCCACGTTGGGCACACGCCCACCATGCTCCTCGACGGTCTGGCGGCCAAGCGCGAAGTTTCGCACCAGCGCCTCTCCGCTGATGCTGAACTCTTCGGCGAGGGTGAACCACGGACCGGCGATGAGTCGGCCAGACTTGAGGAAGCGATCAACTTGCGGGCGACGTTCGGGCCGCATCTCGAGGTAATCGTCGATGAGTATGGCGTGCCCATCAAGGGTGAACGAGTGGTAGGCAGGGTCACGCTCAAGGATGTCAAGCGTGATGTCCATCATGTCCAGCAGACGCCGCCGCGTCTTTTCGAAGCTGCGGCGAAATTCGCGGTCCCAATGGGTGTTGGAGATGACCTTGATCTGTTTTATATGGCTTGCGTCAGGTTGCACAGGGACCTCGCGGGGTTAGAAAAATCAGTCGGAATTATATCGAAAGGGGATAACCAGGTGCGTTGAGCGCAACGCGTCGAGCACCATGTCAGCGAAGACCACCACCAAAGAACCACGCGTGACGATGGTCAGCGGTTGGCGTTGTCGCGCGCGGTGATGGCGTGCCTCTGCGCGTTGTCGAAGATCAAGGTTCCCGGATCGTTGTAGAGCTCGGTGATCTCGGCTAAATCGCGCGCCGCGGCATCGTACTGGCGACCTCGGTAGCGATTCATGGCCGTCTGATACCGCTGGATAACTTCCTCGGTCAACCGTTTGGTGACATCTTGGTACCGCAATTCATCCAAAGGATCTTCAAAGCGGTCCTTGCCGGAAAACGCCAGCACATCGCGATAGGCGGCATAGGCCTTAAACACATTACCCGGTGCCGACTGGAGCGAACCTGTCAGCGTGCGGGCTTCGGTCAAACGTTTGCGGGCGATGGTCTGGTTGGGTACTTGAGCTGCCGGAGGAGCTTCGATGGCAGCGCGAATTTCGTCGCTGCTCAACTCCTTGCCGGCGTTGGGCGCGACGTTGCCCCCTCCGCTGTCACCCAGCGTCATGAAAAAGGCCAGCGCAAGCAACATGCCCACCCACCAGACGCCTAGACCGATCCAGAGCTTGGTGCGTTTGGACAGCGGCTGCTTACCGCTTTCGGCTGGGGCAGCCGCGGCGGCACTATTTGCCTGGGCATCCGCGCCGGTATCCTCGCCAAAAGCGATCCGCAGCAGTTGCGTGTCGGCAATCGCCACCACATCGCCGCTCTTAAGCCTGCGCGGTTTGGTCGTGACGTTCGAACGATTGACGCGTGTGCCGTTGGGGCTCTTGTTGACCAAATCCCAACCGCCATCGATCTTCTCAATCTGCCCGTGCTGACGCGAGACGAAGCTCTCAGCGAGCATCAGCGTGTTGTCAGGGTCTCGCCCAAAGGTGATGGGCGACTGCGTAAAACTTGCCTCACGACCCGCGCCTGGACCGGTTAACAGCGTGATCCGAATGGAAGCATCTTGGGGCATGATGTCATCATAAGCTAACCGCGAATTCATTTTCTTTCGGGGACACAACGGGGGTTAAGGCACCGGCACTCCGAAGAAGTCGCCATTGGAGGTTTCGTCGGGCTTCGGCGTACTTTGGGGCGTAGGCGGAGACTCATTGGCGGGGATTTTCAATGCCGCGCGTCGTCGCTGCATGGCATCGGCGGGAAGATTGGATTCCGCAACAGGCACGCCCACGCCCTGTTCATAGACCATCGTGCCGCCGTAATGACCAATGGCACCCACCCACCCGACACACGCTAGTGCCGCGACGAGCGCCAGGGCTGTAGCCCCCCACCGCATCCAAGCCCGGGGCAGAGCCGTCAACACCACCAGCACAGCGGTGACGGCCATGAAAATCCATAGCTTCTCCGCCATCTCTTCGTGCCTGTGCAGCATCGATATGGCGGCGGGCGAAAGCACCGCTCCAGCTTCGCGCGAAAAGTCGTGCGCCCTTTCGCCCGTCTCTGCCGTAACGAGCGCACTGACAACGCCCACCAGGTAAATCAGCGCCGCCGCTGCGCGGGCACCCCATGATCGGCCACGGGTGACAACCAGTAGCAGCACTACCAACAACCCCATCAGTGCCGCGGCAATGGGCAGATGCGTCATCAGCGCGTGAAGCTGCGCCGGGTTGGCCAGCCCGTCGAGCATGGACTCGTAAAGACCACGCCAATCCTGAATCAGTTGCTGCATGTCTCGCACTCCCTTGGGTACCCATGCCAATCCCGATGTCAGTGGACCTGCGTCTGAATCACTCCGCGATGATCTCGTAGTCGATGCCCATGGCTTTGAACTGATCCATCGGCCGAAGCCCGATGCGGAGTTTCAGGTGAACGCGGTCAACGTGGTATTGCCGGTCAAGGATCGTGGCGCGATTCTCTAGAAAATTGATGGCCTTGCCCTGCGACAGCGGCAGGGAAAGCGTCATCTCATGCATGCCACCACGTGCCGCTTCACGCACCATCTCCACAAGTTGATCGACGCCTCGTCCCGTGCGAGCGCTGATGCTCACCGTCGCCATGCCCGTATTCTCGCGGCCCAGAACCAGCAGGTCAGCATTGTTCTCAAGCTTGTCGATCTTGTTGAGCACCAGAATGCGGGGTTGGTTCGTCGCACCGATCGCGTCAAGGACCTCCACCACGGTCTCAAGCTGATGGCGGTGACGAGGGTGCGAAACATCGAGAACCACCAGAAGCAGGTCGCTATGCACCGCCTCTTCGAGCGTCGCGCGAAAGCTGGCGACGAGATGGTGGGGCAAGTCCCGAATGAACCCGACCGTATCCGAAAGCATCACCGTATCGGCACCGCCCAGGTCCCACCGACGGGTGCGGGTTGATAACGTGGCAAAAAGCTTGTCGTCGGCATAGGCATCGCCTTGGGCAGCCGTATTGAAAAGCGTGCTCTTGCCCGCATTGGTGTAGCCGACGAGCCCCACCGTGAAGAAATCGATGTTGCGTGCGGCGACCTCGCGCTCCTTGCGCTGTTGCAGAGTGATGATCTCCTTGCGCAACTGCGCGACCTTGCGCTGGACGATGCGGCGGTCGATCTCTAATTGCTGCTCACCCGGGCCGCGGGTGCCGATGCCCATCGGCGCTCCACCAGCGATGCGTTCCAAGTGCGACCACATGGCACGCAAACGCGGGTAGGTGTACTGCAACTGCGCCAGTTCCACCTGCAGGCGGGCTTCATGGGTCTGCGCCCGGCTGGCGAAGATGTCCAGAATCAACTCGCTGCGATCCAGAATCTTGCGCTCCACCTGCTCTTCGATGTTGGCCAACTGGGCAGGCGATAGATCGTTATCGAAAATGACCACGTCCGCTTTGGTGACCTTGACCCGCTCTGCCAGTTCCTCAACCTTGCCCTTGCCGATAAACGTGCCTGCATCAGGCTTCTGGCGATTCTGCATCATCTCATCGACCACCACTGCACCTGCGGTGTCGGTGAGACTGCGTAGTTCGTTGAGCGGATCCTGTGGATCGGCCTGGCTGCCGGGCATCAGGCACGTCACCAGAATGGCCCGTTCACGCGCGACGGATAATTCACTGCGTTCGATCTGGATGGGCATGGAGGAATTTCTGGCGATTGTTCTGACGGCGATTGTTCCAGTGGCGATCGAACTGACTAAGCATAGCCGCCCACCGGCATGTGGAATCCGTGAGGCGCATTCCGCGACGGGCAGTACGGACGGCGTCGGCACTCACCGTCGAGGTCGAGTCGCCCGGCATGATGTTGCGGCCTTTTACATCTGGGGCATCAGAGTCGCAGGTCGCCCAAGCCCATGCCCAGCGAGCCGCCTTCCATGCCGCCCTTGAGGTTCGATGGCTTCTTCTTTTTGGCCGCTGGTGCCGCGGTGGGTACAGGAGCTCTGCCACCGCCGGTCGACGATTGCGACGGCGCTTCCGCCGGCGGATTCGCCACAGCCTTAAGCGACAGCCGAATGCGACGGTTTTCCTCATCGACCTCAAGCACGCGGAACGACTCACGCTGTCCCGGTTTGAGCACATCGGTCACCTGCGCCACGCGTCGATCCGACAGTTCGGATATGTGCACCAGGCCCTCGACGCCGGTGGACAATTCGACGAATGCGCCGAAATCGGTCGTCGTCAGCACGGTGCCTTCGATCACGCTGCCGCGGGCGAAGGTGTGCTCCGCACCAACCCACGGGTCGCCGCCCGCCTGCTTGAGAGAAAGCGATAGGCGCTTCTTGGCGGCATCGACGTTGAGGACCTGGAGGCGAAGCACCTCGCCTTCCTTGATGACATCACCGGGCTTGCCGATGCGTTTCCAACTCAGCTCGCTTACGGGCAGCAGCCCCTCGACACCGGGTTGAATCTCGACAAAGGCGCCGAAATCCGCCAGCCGCAGAACGCGCCCGGTAACGGTTTCGCCAGCCTTAAGCCCGGCGCCTGCGGTTTCCCAGGGGTCGGGCTCGACCTGCTTGAGACCAAGGCTGATGCGTTTCTTATCGAGTTCGAGTTTGAGCACTTTGACTTTGACAGCCTGACCGACTTTAAGCAGATCACTTGGCCGATCCACGCGGGTGTAGCTCACGTCCGACACGTGCAGCAGTCCGTCGGCTCCTCCGATATCCACAAACGCGCCGTAATCCATAAGGTTCGACACGATACCGTCACGAATCTGCCCGACTTCGATTTCCTTCCACAGCTTTTCCTCTTTGGATCGTTTTTCTCGTTCCAGAAAGTGTCGGCGGGAGAGCAGGACCTTCTTACCTTTGCGATCGATCTCCTGCACGCTGGCCTGAACCTTCTGGCCCACGAAGCTTTCGAGATCGTCGACGTGATGCAGGTCGATCTGACTGGCGGGCATGAAGGCGCGAATGTTGCCGACCAGTTCAAGCTCCAGGCCGCCCTTGTTACTGCCTGTGACGCGGGCCTCAACGATCGAGCCACGCTGGAGCTGGTCCCAAGTCGCCCGGCTCACTGCCCCTTCGCGCGAAAGAATCAGCAGGCCTTCCTTCTCATCCTCACGCTGCACCACGAAGTCCATGATGCTGCCGATGCGCGGTGCACGTTCAAACTGCATCAAAGGCACCACGCCCTGACTCTTGCCGCTCTGGCCAGGGATTTCTACAAAGACATCCTGGTCGCGGACGGAATGAATGCGGCCGCGCACCATCTCGATGTGGATAGTCTGGGGGTCGTCATTGCCCGGGGGCGGCGGTGCCTCACCAAGTGCAGCATCCGCTGCCGTCGCCTCATCCATGAGTTCCTCCACGGATTTGTCGCCCAATGCTTCGTCGAGTTCGCGCTGAACCTCGGCGTCAATGGGAGAACTGGCCTTGGAGTTGTCGTTGTGTCCGGTCGTTTGATCGATCATAGGGAGCGTTCACGCTAGCGCAGTCTGCTGGGAGTCTCAGTCACGAAAAGACAAGCTTACCTTGCGGACGGTCCGGGGCCAAGTGAAAGGATGTGGAATTTGTTGCTCATGGGGAAAATGGCTCGTCCCCTCGGGCCGATTGCGACCGCAAAAGAACCTTCGCCGTTGGCGGCAACGTGCCTGACATCGTATATATACTCGGCAGAATCACCCAAGCACTTAGCCCTGGACTCATCCGAGAATCATCACAACGGCACCCAGTCCCGCACGCCATCCAGCCTCCACCCAGCCCAAGGAAGCACATGCCCGCGAACGTCTCAAGCTCCGTCGGCCTCAGCAGGCCCAGCGCCTTTCCCTTGCTCCCCGCGTGGCACCCGGAGTTGTTTGCCTCGCCAACCGCGATTTTCCGCGGTGCCCCGTTCTGGAGTTGGAACGGACGCTTGGAGCGTGGCCGCCTCGTCAAGCAGTTTGAAACATTCGATGCCATGGGAATTGGCGGCGGACACATTCACTCCCGCACGGGCCTGGCCGACGAGTACCTGGGCACCGAGTTCATGGCGCATGTCGCAGCCTTGACCGATCTCGCCCAGCGCAAGGAAATGTTGGTCTGGCTTTACGATGAAGACCGGTGGCCCTCGGGTTTCGCTGGAGGACTGGTCACGCGTGACTCCGCGCTGCGTTGCCGACACCTCTTGCTAACCCGCAAGCGGCCCTTGCCGGGCGAAGTGCGCCATCACCCAATCCACCACGGACCACCGCAGCCCGTCACGCAGCGAACTTTCGTCGCCGCGTGGGCTCTGCGATTCGAAGGTCAAACGCTCGCCACTTGGCGACGCATAGATGAGAACGATGACGTCGAGTCAGGCGAAGTCGCGCTCTATGCCTACATCGAAATCGCGCCCGATTGGTCGTGGTTCAACCACCAGCAATACGCCAACCTGCTGGACCCCAAGGCCATTGCCCGCTTCATCGAGGTTACGCATGATCGCTTTGCCCAAACGGTGGGCGCCCACTTCGGCAAGACCATTCCCGCAATATTCACCGATGAGCCGCTGTTCCGCGGGATGGATCGTCCCGAATCGACTGATGACACCCGTGACCTGCGCATCGCCTGGGTCGATGACCTTCCGCAGACCTATCAGCAACAGTTCGGCGAGGATTTGCTGGACCGACTTCCCTCGGTGCTGTTCGATGCGGCCGACGGATCGAGCTTCGAATCACGCTGGCGGTTCCGCGATCACCATACGCAACGCTTTGTCGAAGCCTTTGCGATGCAGCTCGGGTATTGGTGTGGGAAGCACCACATCGCGCTGACGGGACACATGATGTGCGAGGAATCGCTGGGCCTCCAGTCAACCTGGGTTGGCGAGGTCATGCGCAGCCTGCGTTACTTCCAGTTGCCGGGCATCGACATGCTCTGCGACCGAGTTGAATACACCACCGCCAAGCAGGCGCAATCCGTTTCGCGGCAATGCGACCGCCCGGGGGTCTTGAGCGAGTTGTACGGCGTAACTAACTGGGACTTTCCCTTCTCCGGCCATCTACGGCAGGGCAACTGGCAGGCTGCGTTGGGCGTCACGGTGCGTGTGCATCACTTGAGTTGGTACTCCATGGCTGGGGAAGCAAAGCGCGACTACCCCGCTTCCATCGGTTGGCATTCGCCGTGGTGGCGTGAGTACCCGGCTGTCGAAGACCATTTCGCGAGAGTGGCTGTAGCGTTGCAGACGGGCAAGCCTGTGTGCCGCGTGGCGATGCTTCACCCCATCGAAAGCTACTGGGTGAGCGAGGGTCCCAGCGCCGCCTATGCCGAGACCCAGACCATGCTTGAGGAGGGGTTCAGTAATACCCTCACCTGGCTTCTGGAAGGTCAGATTGATGCTGACTTGATTGCCGAGTCGCTGCTGCCGGAGTTGTGCCCTGTCGCAAAGGCCGATCGACTGCGAGTGGGTGCCATGAGCTATGAGGCCGTGGTACTTCCGCCGCTGCTGACGATTCGGTCAAGCACGTTGGCAAGGCTAGTGGCATTCGTCGCGGGAGGTGGTGTGGTGATCAGCCTGGGACCGCCGCCGGAGTTGGTGGATGGACGTCGGAGTGACGCTGCAATCCAGGCCGCGACAAAATGGCGACGTTGTGAGGCCAATCGTACAGCCTTGATGCGGGCCATCGCCCCTTGGCGCGATGTGGAAGTGCTGAGCGGTAACAGACGTGCGGGAGGTGTGATTTACCAACTGCGTCAAGAGGAGGGCGGTCGACGGATCCTCTTCGTCTGCCGCACCGATAAAAATCATGACCTGTCGCGTGCGAAATTGGTCATCAAGGACCACTGGCAGACTGAGACGCTCAATACGGCGGATGGCACGAGTTGCCACCTGGGTGAGACATGGACATCCGACGGCTCGACCCATCTGAACGTTGACCTTCCCGTGGGAGGGCACGTCCTGCTGCGTTTGGCCCGGGCGGATAGTGCGACCATGCCCAAGCGTGCCGCATCTTGGCGTAAAATCACTCGGCTCGAAGACCCGGTGCCCTTCACGCTCGATGAACCCAATGTGCTGTTGTTGGATCGGCCCGCGTGGCGGCTTGATGGCGGAGCATGGCAGCCGGAGGAAGAGATTCTTCGCGCCGACAACCTCGCTCGCGCCGCCGCTGGCCTGCCGGGGCGTCACGGCGATATCGCTCAGCCTTGGGCGGATGCCGCCGCTCCGCCGACTCATCGCGTCACGGTGCGATATAGCGTCGACTGCGCGGTCGCTGTCAGGCAGCCAAAGCTAGCGTTGGAGCGTGCCGATCAAGCCTCGATTCAACTAGACGGACGGCCGGTTCAATCCGCGCCCGATGGTTTCTACGTGGACGAGGACATTGCGACTGTACCGTTACCCGATCTGGACCCGGGCCTTCACCACATCGAGGTGACGTGGCCTTTTGGCTTGGCACACGCTCTTGAGGCCTGCTACCTACTGGGAAGCTTTGGCGTGGCCTTGCGGGGGCAACATGCCCAGATCATCGCATTGCCCAAGGAGTTGGCCTTTGGCGATTGGTGTGGTCAAGGGCTCCCGTTCTACGGCGGCAATACGACCTACCACTGCAGAGTCAACGGCCACGCGCTGGCATGTGCCGTGCGTGTTCCGCGATTCGCCACCCCCCTGCTTGCCGTCGCCTCCGCTGGCAACCGGCTGGGGAGAATCCTCCTGCCCTCCCAACGCATCGCTCTGCCCACAACGGGCGGCGACGGGCTACGTTTGGACATCACAGCCTTTGGTGACCGGATCAACACGTTTGGGCCTCTACACAACTGCAACCCTCACGAAAAATGGTGGGGACCCCCAAGCTGGCGGTCGGGTGGCGACAACTGGACCATGGCCTACCAAGTCCGTCCCAAAGGCATCCTGACAGCACCAATCCTTGAAGAGCGCGCCGATTAGATCCTGCTGTTAGCAGATTGGGGCACAAACAGGCCCTGGCCGTCGCACAACGGCGGCCTGAGGTCGTTAAACCAGGCAATAGTGGCAAAAGGGGCCGACTGCAAGGCTTGGGGGACGGCGACGTATGAAAAAGGCGCAACATTAAGGAAAAAAGATTGACTTTCCGCCGCTAGATAGTACGCTTAGGGAATACTCAGGCTGATTTTGGGCAGCTTGGGGTGTATAATGGGCGGTACGACGAAAAACAGGGCGCACATCGCATAAGGATTGGGGACTCGACATCAAACTTTTGCAGCGCGCTGGCGTGGTCAGCGATGGACTTAACCATCAACACCTGACCCAACGTTCGCGACGCTGATGATTCGCTTTCGGGGGAGGACGGGACGACGACAGGGGTGTAAGGACTCCAGGGAAATGGACTCCGGGGAAAGGGAAGCGGTGAGAAATCATGCCTGAGCCAATTACGATGGTCATGGTGGGGGCCGGCGGAGGCGGCGTGCTGGTTGAACTGGCGCGGCGACATTTCCGACTCTTCAAAGAATTGCTCGATCTGGTGGGCGGCGGCGTGGCGCTGATGATTTTTGCGCCCGTCATGGCGCTTTGCGCCCTGCTCATCAAGATATGGGACCCTGCCGGGCCGGCGCTCTATCGCCAGGTCCGCGTCGGCCTCAACGGCAAACTCTTTACCATATACAAGTTGCGCACGATGTACGTCGATGCCGAGGCCCATGGGAAAGCTGTCCGTGCCGGCCAAGACGACCCCCGAGTAATCCCCGTCTGCCGTTGGATGCGGCAGAGCCACGTCGATGAGTTGCCCCAACTGGTCAATATCCTCCGCGGGGAAATGAGCCTCGTGGGTCCCCGGCCCGAGCGACCGGAGCTCTTCGAGGAGTTGTCCCGCGAAGTGCCGGACTTCGAGAAACGCCTCGCGGTAAAGCCTGGTCTGACGGGTCTGGCGCAGATCAAAAATGGTTACGACACCGATGTTCAGTCCGTCCGTCGCAAGCTCCAAATGGATTTGGAATACATCAACAACATGAGCCTGAAGCTCGAATTACAACTCCTGGTGGCTACTTTCGCCAAGTTCCGTGATACTGGGGCCCGATGAGGCGGCAACCCGATGGGCGTCTAGACCTCTCATCCACCATGGCTGGCCTTCGTCAAAAACACGACCTGACGCGGGGGAACGAGACTCGCCTGCTCACGCCGCATCACGCCGGGCATCGCTCATAGGACTCATAGGGTTAGGGCATTTGAACCGACGCGGCGGCATGGCTGATTTCTCACAGGCTGACGGGGGGAATTGCCTCCATCGGACCGATAAGAGAGAATCGGGTAGGCTGAAGTCAGCCCCGCGAATCGCCGACCTTTGGGGAAGGCGTCGTAGTACTGTTTCATTGCACGGCCAGATGCCGTCAAGGAGAGTTCGCATGCCAAGCGGTATTTGCATTCCCAAGACAGTAACCTCGCTGGCCGTGATAGCGCTGGTTCTGTCGATTGTGGGCTGCCCTCCCCCGATCTACAAAGACTACGACGCGTTCATGAAGAAGCCCAAGCCGATAGTCGGCGGTAAGCCCTATGTCATCGAACCGCCCGACTCCATTCGCATCATCGCCCCTAATGCGCCGGAAATCCACAATATCGGTCTGAACATTCGGCCCGACGGTTACGTAACGATGTACCTGCTGGGCGATGTCTTTGTCGCTGGCAAAACGCCGACGCAGTTGGCCAGCGAAATCGAAGAACGCGTTCTCAGCTACTACGAGGACGTGACGGTGCAGGTCGAGGTCACGGGATTCAACTCCAAGGTCTTCTATCTGGCGGGCGAAACCGCTGCGGGTCGCCAACCCTACACCGGCAAGGACACCGTACTCGACGCCATCATCGGGCGCATCCCGCGGACAGCATGGCCGGAATATTGTGTGGTGATCCGCCCCAACGAAGAGCCTCAGTTGATTCGACGAATGACCATTAATCTCCGGGACATGTACGAGCGCGGCGACCTGCGCTACAACGCGGTGCTGGAGGAAGGCGACATCGTCTACATCCCGATCAACCCGCTGGCGGCTGTGGGCGTCGTCGTGCAGAACCTCTTGCAGCCGGTTAATCCCGTGCTCCAGGCGGTTGGGACACCGTCAGATGTCGCCACCCGTGCCAGCACATTTGGCGTCGTGGGTACTAATTGAGGCATCGAGAGCGATGGAGTGGATGAGTGGATGAATTCCCATGCGACGGATTTGCAGCAAGTCGCGGGTATGAGCGGGATGACACGACGGGGTGACTTGGAGTTCGGATGAACTCCTGAAAATGGGGACGTAAAGCAATGGCCTGGCAGAAACCGACGAGTCTTAACGATTGGCTGGGAATCATTCTCCGCCACAAAAAGAAGTTCTTCTTCCCCGCTGTGGCGGTGATGATCTGCGTCATCTGGGCCAGCCAGTGGGTGCCCCGCGAATGGTTTGCCGAAGGAAAGTTCACGCGCCAGAACGACCCGGCCATGGTCACCATGCAGGGCGACAACAGCGTGAACATGCAGCACCTCAACATCATCCGGCGTCAGCTGAATGAAGACATCAAGGGTCGCGCTGCCGTCGAGCAGTTGGCACGTGACCTAAAACTTGATCAGGGCCTGGCCCGCGCACCCGACGGTTCGTTCACCCGTGAGGGACAGCTTGCGTTCTACGACCTGGTCAACGGGCTTCGCGGGCGTGTCAATGTGTTCTTTCAGGACTATTCTGACCACGCCGACGTCGTGGTGGTTACCTTCACGGCGGACAACCCTGAAATTGCCTCGAAAGTGGTTAACCAGACCATTGAAAACTACATCCGCAAGACGCGTGATCAGCTCAACGAGATGCTGCTCAACGCCAAGACGTTTTTCGAGCGCGAGGTGGCGCGTTATGCCACTAAAGTACAGGAACTAGAGAGCAAAAAGCTGCGGTTTGAGCTGGATAATCCGGGACTGGACCCCGACGATCCGGCTTCATCGCGGGCAAGACTCGTCGAGCTGCGCAGCAAGCTCGATGTGGTCACCCAAGAACTCTCCATCATTCAGGCCCGCCGACAGAAGCTTGAAGATCTCATCAAGGCCGCGCCGGACATGATCCAGTCGACCAAGACCGGTCAGAATCCGGAACTCGCCGAGCTCCTCAACAAGAAGAGCGTGCTGGATGAGGCTTACGAGCAGCATCGTGCAATGGGTCGCAGAGACATTCATCCCGAGGTGCAGAAAGTTCTTCTGCGCCTGACGGAGCTCAATGAGCAGATCGATGGAATGGCCAAGGAAGCGGTGATCGAGACTATCGAGACACCCAACACCGCCAAATTTCAAGCCATGGCTGACCTCGAATCACTCAGCGGGACCATGCTGGCGTTGGAACGTCGGCGTGATGAGCTGGGGGCCGAGGTCGAGCATTACGCGATCATTGAGCGGAACTTTTTCGTAATCCGCAACGAATATCTCCGCATTGAGCGTGAACTGGCGGAGGCCTCGCAGCAACTGACGTTCTGGGACAACAACCTTCGCCGCACCAGCACAGCCGTATCCACCGAAGTAAGCAACCAGGGCATCCGCCTGTCGATCACCCAGCGAGCGCCGGATCTGGGCAAGCCCACCAAGCCGACGCTTTGGGGCATCCTGTCGATGGCGGTCTTCCTGGGCGTGGCGTCGGGCGTGGTGCTCGTGGCGCTGGCTGAACTCCTGGACAGCTCGTTCCACAGCGTGGATCAGGCCGTGGACAACCTCAAGCTGCCGGTCCTCGGTGCCGTCAACGAGATCATCACCCCGTCAGAGGCGCTGCGTCAGCGCGTCTTGTCATGGGGGCTGTACCCGACTGCCGGTGCGGTCATGGTGGTGGTGCTCCTGGTCAGTTTCGCCCTGACTTACTACAGCCTTCAGAACCCGTTGAAATATGACCAGATCATGAAGAATCCGGGGGCCTTCATCGAGCAGACATTGGGCATCCGTTGATCCGCCAAAATGGTATGAGCATCGGGCAGAGTCCCTGGCACCGTGGCTTGTCGAGCCTGCCCCGATGATTGACGGTCGAGAGACCTGAGTTCAAGAATGTACGAGAGCTTTTACAACCTCGCGATGGCGCCCTTCGCCAACACGCCCAACTCGCGTTTCTTTTTTGAAACCGAACAGCATAAAGAGGCGTTGGCGAAGCTGGAGTACACGGTCAACAGCCGTCGCGGTTTTGCCCTGATCACCGGCGAGATCGGCTCGGGCAAGACGACGCTGTCACGCACGCTTGTGAGGCGGCTGGGGCACAATGCACGGGTGGCGATCGTCAACAATACCCGTGTCACCGCCAGCCAGTTGCTCAAGCTTATTGCCATCGAGTTGGGCGTGCCCATGCCCGGCATTCACGACAAAGCCGCGCTGCTCTCGGCCTTGAAGCGGTTCGTCGAGCAGCAGCAATCCGTCGGCCGCAACGTGGTCATCATCATCGACGAAGGCCAATGCCTCTCGATCGACGAGTTTGAAGAACTGCGTCTGCTGACGAACCTCGAAACCGAGACCGACAAACTCGTGCAGTTGCTGATTCTGGGACAACCCGAGTTGCGTGACACGCTGCGTCATCCGCGTCTGGCACCGCTGATTCAACGGATCGTGATGTACTGCCACCTCCAGCCGATGACGTTTGACGACATGACGCGATACATTGCGTTTCGTCTGGTTCGCGCCAGCAAGACGGGTCGGCCTAACGTGGATTTTTCGCGCGAGGCGCTGCAGCGCATTTTCGATTACTCCAATGGTGTACCCCGCCTGGTGAATCTGGCGTGCGACAACGCGATGCTGGTCGGGTACTCCAGTGATACACGGTTGATTGACTCGGCGGTGGTCAAGCGGGCCATTTCGCAGATGCTGCCGAACTTCACGACGAATTTCGCAATGGGGGTGGACGATCTGCCCAGCGACGCGTCGTACACGCCAAGCCAGCCCGAGGCGCCGCCGCCATCGGCCTTGGCCCAGCAGGAGATCGATGATGGGCGACGTCTTTGACGCAATGAATCGCGCCAAGCGGGAGCGTGAGCAGGCCGGTGAACAGGCCTCGGCTCAACCGCATCAGGCACGCCGTGACCCGTTTGGTGGCCAAGGTGATGCCGGCGCTCTCGATGCCCCCGGCGCACCTGAGCGGCCCGCGCTTCCACTGAGCGAGGTTCCCCCGCCCACGATCGATGAGCCGGAGTCCCAGCGACTAACGAGCCAATCGCCCGCGTTTGACACCGTGACCCGTGCTGCGGAACGGTCACGCGGCACCGGCGAACCCACGACCACCTTGGAGCGACCCGCGACGACCCGATCCTTCGTGTCGCCGCCCACCGCCACCGCTCCCTCTGGCAACAAGCTCAACGGCTATGCCGAGGACGTCGTGGTCCACCATGACCGCGGCAGTTTCATTACCGAGCAATACCGAGCCCTGCGCACCCAGATTCTGGCGCGATCCCGAAACCGTCGCCTTCAATCCCACGTGCTAACCAGTGCCGCGCCTGAGGAAGGCAAGACGGTCACCACGATCAACCTGGGTTTCGCTTTTGCCGAGTTGCGCAATCAGCGGACGCTTCTGGTCGAAGGCGACCTTCGCCGCCCCAGCTTCCACACCTACTTTGATCGCGACTGCAAGCCGGGCATGCTTCAACTTCTCACGGGAGAGGAAAGCGACCTGGATCGCTGCCTGCACTCGACGGTCTACGACAATCTGCAATTCCTGCCCGCCGGTGGCCGTGAAAGCACTCGATCCACCGAGTTGCTTACCAGCCCGCGCATGGCGCAGATTCTCGACCGGCTCAAAGACCGGTACGACCACATTTTCATCGACACGCCGCCCGTCGTCACCGTCACCGACGGCTGCATCCTGGGTGCACAGTGCGATCAGGCGATGCTGGTGGTTCGACTCAACAAGACGCCCTCCGAAGTCGTCGAGCGTGCCAAGCGACTGCTCCGGGCCGCGAACGTGGAACTTGCCGGCATCATTCTCACGCATCTGCAGGCGGAGTTGGCCAAGTACCGCTATGCCTACCGCTACTCCTACGGTGGCGGTTCGAAGTGAGTGCCGCGGTGAGTCAAACGCTCGACATGCCGCAACCCGTATCCATGACCGAGCCGACGGCGCCAGTCCCGCCCCGTCGGCCGCGCGTTCTGCTTTTGGCGCATCGACTGCCCTACCCGCCTGACCGCGGGGACCGCATCCGCAGCTATCACCTGCTCAAACACCTGTCGCGCGATTTCGATGTGGCGGTGGCCTGCGTCAGCGATGATCCGGTGTGGCTTCAGCATCACCAGCTTTTGCGCACCATGGCGCAGCGCGTGACCATTCAACCAATCTCGCCGAACTGGAGCCGTCTGCGCGGCATCGGCGCACTGCTCAAGGGCCAGGCCATCACCCCGTCGTGGCACTACCGCGTCGGACTGGCGCAGAGCATTCTCCAGTGGCATGAGCAGGAGCCGTTCGATGTCGTGCTGACTTTCTGCACGGGCATGATCCAGTACGCACGACTGCTCACAAGCGCGGGTCTGCGCAAAGTCGGCCTGAAATCCAGCCCTGTACCGCGACAAGTCATCGACCTCGTGGACGTCGACAGTATGAAATGGGCTACCTATGCCCGTGGCACCTGGCCACCAGTTTCCTGGGTTTATGGTGCCGAAGCTAGACGGCTGCGCCGCATTGAATCCGGGCAACTCGACCATTTTGATGCCGTCACTGTTGTCAGCAGCGCCGAAGCCGACGCCTATCGTCAGGCTGTGGGCGAACATGCGGGGCTCACAGTCGTCCGCAACGGCGTCGATCTGGACTACTTCTCTCCGCTTCCCGATGCCGGCCCCGACAATCATTCGCTGGTGTTCGTTGGGGTGCTCAACTACCGTCCCAACAGCGAGGGCATCATCTGGTTTGCACAGCGTGTGATGCCGCTGTTGCGCAAGCGACTGCCTAATGCCACGCTCAAGATCGTGGGTCGCCACCCGACGTCGCGCGTCCAGCAACTGGCGATGATCCCGGGCGTCGAAGTCGTGGGGTCGGTGCCGGATGTGCGCTCTTACCTGGGGGAAGCCGCCGCGGTGATCGCTCCGCTTCAGATTGCCCGTGGCCTGCAGAACAAGGTGCTCGAAGCGATGGCATGCCAGCGGGCTGTGGTTTGCTCGCCCGGCGCCGCCAAGGGCATCGACGCTCAGCCCGGCGTGCATCTTCTGGTGGCGGATGAACCCGAAATGTGGGCACAGCAACTCCATCGTCTGCTCGACGATGTGCCTATGCGGCAAAGCATCGCGCAAGCTGCCCGGAAACATGTCGAAGAGACCTATGCGTGGGACCGCGCCTTGGCACCGATGGTTGACCTGCTCAGGACCGCTGCCGACCGCATGAACAGGTAATCGCCGATCACTCCCGAGCATTGAACTTGGTCATGGTCTTGTCCAAGCCGTGGGCGATCCAATATTCCACGGCATCGCTGGCAGCATCCAGCGCGGGTTCGAGCTTCTCCAACTGGTCCTGGCGAAATCGACCTAGCACGTAATCGACCTGCGGAACAACGCCCGGCGGATCGATCCCGATGCGGAGCCGCGGGTAAGCCTGGGTGCCCAGAGCGCGCTGGATATCCGCCAAGCCGTTGTGCCCACCCGGGCTGCCATCGCCGCGCAACCGAATTCGCCCGCAAGGCAACGCTACGTCATCGACGATGATCAGGATCTGGCTGGGTGGAAGTTTGTAGAACGTCGCCGCCTCACCAACCGCCAAGCCTGATCGATTCATGTAGGTCACCGGCTGCATCAACATGCACTTTTCACCGGCGATGATGCCTTCGAGCACGCCAGAATGAAACCGCATGCGCGGCTGGACAAGGTTGTGTCGTCGCGCAAGGCGTTCGACCACCATGAACCCCGCGTTGTGGCGGGTCTGTGCGTAATGACTGTCGGGATTTCCCAGACCGACGATCAGGTACATCGATAGTCCAATTAACAAACCCAGTGACGAGGCACGCCGCGTGGGGTAAGCGTACTCATCGCGGTCAATTGTTGCCGGGTCGATCCCATACCGCCTGCGGCCATGCCAATGCGCGGGCACGCGCCGACGGATTGATCCCGCAACCATCTAATCGCACGCCACAACGATGAACCCAAGCCCCGGCCATGTGCCGGTGGGCCCAACGGCAAGCGACTACTTCTTGTCGCTCTTGCCACCACCAGCGGGCTTGGCGCCAGCGGCGGGCTTGGCGCCGCCAGCAGCCTTGGCGTCGCCCTCGGCACCTTCCTCTTCCTTGCGTCCGATGACCTCGGGCTCGGACCCGGCTGCGACTTCTAGCACCTCGGCTTCCGGTGCTTCAGCAACAATCGAAATCGTCGCAACCACAGTGTCCTCATCCAGCGTCGTCGTCACGCCTGCGGGCAGCTTCAGGTCCGAGGCCACGATCGAATCGCCAACATTGAGGGCCGAGACATCGACTTTGATGTTCTGGGGAATCTGCGTCGCCAGACACTCGATTTCGATCATGCTCACGGGGTGCTCAAGAATGGCACCGGTCTCCTTCAAGCCGGGCGCTTCGCCCACCAGAAGCAATTCGACTTCAACGGTCACCCGTTCCGTCAGGTCCACGCGTGCCAGATCGACGTGCATCAGCGTGTCGCCCAGATGGTCCCACTGCACATCCTTGATCAGGCAGGGATTGGCTGAGCCATCTAGTTGCACTTCGAGAATATGAACGCGGTTGTGGAGTAAGTCACTGAACTTTTTGCGATTAAGCGAAACGTGCTGCGGGTCCTGGCCGTGACCGTAGATCACGGCTGGGAGCAGGCCTTTCTCACGCAGGCGGGCGGAATAGCGGCTGCCGGTGCGTTCACGCTTCTCGACTTCAATCTGAGGAATCTGGTTCGTTGCCATCGTTCGATCTCCAAAAGGGTAAGCTGGTTTGCTGGTTGGTTGCCTATATGACCGCAGCGATAAAGCTGCGCATGAACGTTGATTTAGTTTTGCTGGGTCAGTCCCTGCTTTTTTCGAAAGAGGCTTGAAACCGACTGGTTGTGGTGGATTCGGTGAATCGCCTCGCCCAGCAGTTCCGCCACGGAAAGCTCGACGAGTTTATTTTCGATGGGCCGACAACGTGGGCCGCAGGGAATGGTGTCGGTGACGACCACTTTGCTGATGGGCGAGTCGCCCAGACGCTCCATCGCCAGCCCCACGAGCACGGGGTGCGTGCAAGCCGCCATGACCTGGGTGGCACCGTGCTCCATCACCAGTCGCGCCGCTTCACACATCGTCCCGCCCGTGCTGATCATGTCGTCGATCATCAGCACACTCTTGCCCGAGACATCACCGATGATGTTGGCGCTTGTCACTTCCGTGCCACTGCGACGGCGCTTGTCAATAATTGCCAGGTCGGCGTTGAGCCAGGTGGCGTACTTGTTGGCGCGCTTCACATTGCCTACATCCGGGCTAACCAGCACGATCTGCCCCAGGTCGTCACGGAGCGTTTCGAAATATTTGACGATCACCGGAGCGGCGTGGAGGTGATCCACGGGAATGTCAAAAAAGCCCTGAATCTGCTCAGCGTGCATGTCCATCGCCAGCACACGGTCAGCCCCGGCCGTGGTGATGAGGTTGGCCACCAGTTTCGCCGTGATAGGCGTCCGGCCCTCATCCTTGCGATCCTGGCGGGCGTATCCGAAATAGGGGATCACAGCCGTGACACGCCGGGCGCTGGCACGCTTGAGACAGTCGATCCAAATGAGCAGTTCCATCAGGTGCGCATTGACCGGGTGGTACGTGCTCTGCACCACGAAGCAGTCCCGACCGCGAACATCCTCCTCCACCTTCACGATGTTCTCACCATCGGGAAACATGTCGGTGTGGCCCTGGCCCTGGGGAATGTCAAGGTAACGGCACAGTCGGTCGGTCAGTTCACGACTGGCGCGGCCACTGAAAATCTTGATGTCGTCGCGATCGGCTCGGCTCATGTCAGTTCCTTCCAATCCCAGTGCAAATCGCCCGTCGCCCCTGCCGCTACGCTTTCGCGTGCGCTCGACTTAACTCGGATCATCTCATCGAACGCCCGTAACTCCTGCCGTGGCGTCCAGACGCGCTCGCAAGATCGCGTCCACTTCCGCCAACTGCGCCGGCGTGTTGATGCTCAACACATCCTCGGCTGGCACCGCATCGACCACCGCCACCGTGCGGCCACGAGCCTTGAGCATCGCGGGGACATCGGTCAGGTAATATTCGCCCTGGCGATTGTCGTTCTTCACTTCGCCAAGTGATTCGAACAGAGCTTTGCACTCGAAGCAGTAATAGCTGGGGTTGATTTCGCGGATCGCCAATTGCTCGGGCGTCGCGTCCTTCTGCTCGACGATCTGGGCGAAACCACCGGCGGCATCGCGCACCACCCGGCCGTAACCCGTGGGATCATCGATGACAGCCGTCGCTAGCGTGGCAGCAGCATTATTGCGGCGATGCGTCTCCATGAGCTGCCGCAACGTCTCGGGGCGAATCAGTGGGCCATCGCCAGCCAACACCAGCACGTCACAGTTGGCCACTCCCGCCAGCAAGGGCTGCGCCATGCGGGCGGCGTGGCCAGTGCCCAACTGCTCGCGCTGCTCGACATATTCAAGATCGGTCACGCCCGCCATGGCCTCGCGCACCAGGTCGCCGCGGTAGCCGATGACCAGGACGCAGCGATTGATGCCAGCATCGCGACAGGCTTTAACCACCCAATGCACCATAGGCCGATCCGCCACGGGGTGAAGCACCTTGGGCAGGTCGCCTCCCATGCGAGTTCCCTTGCCAGCTGCCAGAATGATGGCGACGGGCGGGGTCGTGTGTTGAGGTGGTGTGTGCGATTGATTCATCTGATGGTTCGACTCGGATCGTGCAATCGTTGTTCTTGACTGAACTCCGCTGGCGGGCGTACCGCCCTGCGAAGAGAAAGCTGGCCCGCCAGGATTTGAACCTGGACGCCCAGGACCAAAACCTGGTGTGCTACCGTTACACTACGGGCCAAGATAGCGCCAGCGCCCCTTGGCGTGGCCATGATGTTGTGTGAAGCGACCGGCGGGGTAAGGTCGAAGCGACCTCAACGACCGCGGAAAGCGGGTGGGCAGATGCCCGGCATCTCCAGCAGGCTCGGATCCATACGCAGCCGGCGGTTGCGCTATGAAACCTCATGTCCGCGCCGTCGTGCACGCCCTACGCCGGGCTGTGCCACATTCCGTCACGGTCGGCCTTGCTTTGCGAACGACATAGTTTAAAGCCCCCGCTCGTGGTGTCAAATGGATGCCAAGCCAGCAAATACGGATTTGGGACCAAGGCTCGCCAAGCAAAATCAGGCCCGGTATTACCCGCAGTCCCGCGTCCGAGCCTCGCCATACGTCGTCGTGTCGATTTCGCGAATCGAGACGCGGACTTGAGCCGATATACTCCGGTACGGATGCCTTGGCCTCTTCTTCAATCTCTCGGCCTGATCCTGGTGGTGCTGGTCTACCTTCTGGTGACCTGCGTCTTGGGGACGTTGGCAGCCCACCGCAAGCACGCCATCGACGTTCATGACCGCGTCCGGGCAAGCCGCGTCCTTCGCCTGGGATACCTCCAAAGCCTCAGTCAGCAGGGCAAAGACAAGATCAATTGAGGCTCACGCCGTTTGCCCCTCTCTGACTTGAGATTCAGACTGGAGTTCATTGGCCGGGAACGAGATGACTCGCTCCGGTACCTGCATCCGGGTTGGCGATAGACTATCGCCATGGCCACACTGCTTATACGAGGCGGACGGGTCATCGACCCGGCCAACGAACTCGACCAGATCGCGGATGTTCTGCTCGCCGATGGAAAAATTCAGGCGGTTGGGCCGCGCTCCCGCGCGGAGTCGTCAGCCGACCGGGTGATCGATGCTTCGGGCTGTATCGTATGTCCGGGGCTCATTGATCCGCACGTGCATCTGCGTGAGCCGGGGCAGGAGGAAAAGGAGACGATCGCCACCGGTGCCGCAGCCGCCATCGCTGGCGGGTTCACCAGCGTTTGCTGCATGCCCAACACCAAGCCCGCCATTGATGACGATGGCCGCGTGGAATTTGTTTATCACCAATCCCGTCGCGCCCATCTGGCCAATGTATTTCCCGTCGGGGCTGTGACACGTGGCCGCGAGGGCAAGGAATTAGCGGAAATGGCGCTGATGGCCAAAGCAGGCGCTGTGGGCTTTTCCGACGATGGCGTGGCTGTGGCGTCCGCCGGAGTCATGGCTAAGGCGCTGACCTACGTGGCAATGACCGGCAAGGTTTTCATGCAGCACTGCGAGGATCCGGAACTCGGCGGCGGGGTGATGAACGCAGGATCGCTCGCCACCAGACTTGGCTTGGCGGGCTGGCCTCGGGTCGCTGAGGAACTCATCATCCAGCGCGACATCCTGCTCAACCTGCGCCAGAACATCGGCTGCAAGTACCACGTCCAACATCTCTCGTCGGGTCACAGCGTGGAGCTGGTGCGGCAAGCGCGGGCCGACCTCTTCGGCCAGGCGCACATCACGGCCGAGGTTTCGCCCCACCACTTGCTGCTGACTGAGGAAGCCTGCGCCGACTACGACACCAATGCCAAGATGAACCCCCCACTTAGGCAAAGGCGCGATATCGAGGAATTGCTGGCGGGTGTTAAAGATGGCACAATCACCGTGCTGGCGACAGATCACGCGCCGCACACGCTCGAGGAAAAGGAACTGGAGTTCGCCGCGGCACCATTCGGCATCATCGGCCTGGAGTGCGCGCTGCCACTCTACATGCAGGCATTACTCGATAGCGGCGTTATCGATTGGCGAGCACTGCTGGCCATGATGACGATCAACCCCTCGCGGCTTTGCGGACTGTCGGCCAAAGGCAATCTGGCGGTTGGTATGGACGCCGATGTCACAGTGATCGACCCATCTCGCCAATGGACCATCGATGTCAACGCTTTTGTCAGCAAGAGCCGCAATTGCCCGTTCCATGGGTGGAGTGTTAAGGGCATGCCACTGGCGAGCATCGTGGGTGGCGAAGTGAAGCTTTTGCGCGATCCCGGGCGAATGTCGGGTTTAACCGACATCCCGGCCCCTGCAAGCGAACCGATGGATTTGCTCAGACCGCTGGATCCTTCGCTGGTTTGATTCCAAAGGTGGACCATTCCGATGAAGTGGGCGAAGTTTCAGCGGTTTCCAACACCCCTGGGTCGACAATCCTGTTATAATGTCAACCGGGAATCGTCGGAATCATGGGCCGACGCCGCTCCTCATGTGCCGTGGGCTTTCTATCGTCGTCCGGGAGTAAATCATGCGAAAGACCTTCATTGGTTTCTTGGCGGCCGCCTTGCTGTTGGTGGGTTTCGGTGCCTCTATCACGATGGCCGAACCGACTGAAGAGGAGATGTTGGCCAAAGTCAAGGCCGAAGCTGCCCAGGAGTACGCCAAGCTCGAAATCGCTTATATGACCGGGGAATGGGACGGGTTGGAAACCAAACTCAAGACCATGCCTCCGCGGCTCCGACTGATGTTGGAAAAAGACGCCAAGGACAATATGGCCTACATGCTCAAGGCCCTGCCCGCCTACCGCCCTACTTGGTGGCGCAACGTCAGCAGTTCGTCAAATGTCAGCTTCAGTGCCGAGATATGGGGGCGGCGATTCACCGCCAACTACATGCCCTCGGAGTCACTGGGCGAACAGGCCGTCATCCCTGAGGGGCGTTGGGTACGCACCAAAGACGGATATGAGGGCGTGATCACCAAGCTCAACGTCATCGTTTCGTGGAAACCAAGCCTGGTGGACAATCCCAAGGCAGCCGACGGAAAACTGGCGGAAATTCAGGGCACCAAGCTCGGCGACATTGCCGAGTCAATTATCTGGCATGAGCTGGGTCATAACTACATCACCACCAACCTGACATTGAGCCATGTGGTCGAGCTTTACAAGAGCCACACGATTCTGTTCCAGCATCTGCAGGAGTTCTATGCGGATTTGACTTCGATTTATCACTCAGCGCCTTATTCGCAACGGGTGCAACTGTTCATCCGCCTCGATGGCTTGGACTATTACGACGAAGAAGGTGCCCACACGCGCGCATCGCACGCCATCGGTTCGCTGCTGATGGCCGATATGCTCGAGAATCCCGACAAATGGCCAAGTGTTCATTTCCCGCCGTCGGTGCCAAAGAAGCAGGTCGAACTCAACACGATCATCTACATCTACGAGCGCTGGAATCCAGAATGGACGCTGGCTGAGCATCGTCGCCTACGTGACCTTGTAGATACGTTCATTAAGCGGCATGGTGAAGCCACACTACGCAGTCGAGGCGTCGCACCGTTGCCCAACAATCTGAAGTTCGCCCTGATGGTCGGCAAGGACCGGGAAAATCAGGAGGCGCGCGACAAATGGACCACCGAGAAGCTTGAAGCGATCATCAAGAGCGATCGGGCCGACAAACTGGCCGAGGGTAAGAAGTACGAACCGCGCGAGCGTGATGACGCCAGCATCCGTGGATTCCGCGTGATTATTCACGAAGGCAAACGAGTCGACGATGCGGAGAATCCACGCATCGAGCTGCCGTTCTAATTTCGGCGGACACCAGCGTGCGGTGCGCCTCCGGCCTGCGCTACGTCAATTCTTTACGTCACCAGCCTCATCGTGCAGGGGTTGGAACTCTTCGACGCGCACCCACCATCCGTTGCTGTGCCTCGCACGGGTGCGACGTTGTTTCGGCGTCAGGTAATCCGTCGTTTTCACGTGTCGGTACTTCGTCGCCATCCCCGCGAGCCAGGCCTGCCGTGACGCAAGGTCCGCATCGGTCTGATTAGGCCAGAACGGCATGACGACCCGCAGCGGTTTATCGTCGCTGATTTTCGTCCAATCGACATGGCGCCTTTGCGCAAGCCGATGCGAATAGATGCGTTGATTGCAGAGATATTTGGCCCCGTCGAGCGTGCGATGCGTCGGCTCAAGCCAAGGCAAGCCGAGATCTGTCACCGCGCAGACCACCACCGCCTTTGTCGCGTCGTCCGCCCATAGCTGCTGCGAAAGCTCACGGTCCTCCTGATCCGAGGCGTAGTGATACGGCCAACCGATGGTCGCAACCGCCTGCCCCATCCCGAACACCAGTAGAACTGAGACTAGGATGACCACGAGGCGCTGACGTCGCATGACTTCGGTCATGCGCCCCAACCACCAGCCGATTCCCGCACTCATGAGGATGACGATGGCGGGCACGAGGTGTTGGCTGATGCGTCCGCTCCCGCCGTAGGGGTACCGGTGCATCACCGCAGCGACAAACAGCAAAACGAATGGAGCAAGCATCAGGCCCAGTAAGGCGCGCCTACCGGACCGCCACCACACCAAGGCTCCGGTCACGAACAGCGCAAACCAAAGCAAGCTGCCGCCGTTTTCGGCACCGACGGGATAGCCGAACATACGGCCGGTGTGCGCCTGAAAAAACCAGATGACCAAGCCCACAGGATTGGTGAGTGGTGGAAAACCCTCCGCCCAAAAGTCCTGCGTCGCGGGGGTCGAGGCGTCGAACTGGGCCTGCACGACATAGCGGTAATTGACCAGAAACGCGACGACTGTCGACACCCCCGCTGCCAGAAACGCCACCCGCACGCGCCAAAGCTTGGTGTGCCACGCGGGCCATGCAAGCCCCAGCAGGATGCCCCCGAGGATAAAAATCGCCGGATAGGAAAGCCCGATGGCCAGTGGCGCCAGACATGCCACAATCCACAACAGGCGCGATCTGCTGCGATCCTGCCACCACGCCACCGCGACCCACAACAGCACCGTGGCGGTCAGCAAGTCTGAAGCGTAAGGTTTGACCTCCGATGCGAATCGCACCGGGTAATACGACACCGCGAAAATCGCCACGGCAAACAGTAGAGGCAAGCCCGACAGTAACCGCCGCGCCAATCGGTGGAACACCAGCACACTGGCCATGGCACAAACGCACGAGAACAATCGCAGGCTGTACTCCGTGAAGCCCACGACCTTGACGATACTCAGCGTGCTCCAGAGATACAGGATCGGCGAGACCTGCCAGAACTTGAGAGGTCGAACCATGTCCAGGTAGTCGGCGTCCAGAAAATTAGCTGCGAGCATGGCCTCATCGGCCCAGAGCGGAAAATGCATGACAAAGCGCAACAGGCGAACCGACAGGCCCAAGACAACAAACATCAGGATCGCCAATTGGATTCGCCGCTGGGTCTCTGCATCGTCGGAAAGCAACGCGGATGGAGCATCGGGTAAAACCGCTGGGGCATGAGGCATCGCGGCATTCTATGAATTCCTATCGCCACGCGCACTATCTGAGAACCACAAGCGTTGATTGCAGCGTTCTTCGCGGTAGTCTTGATGCCGACGCAAAAGACCCCGGCCTTTCAGCCGGGGTCTTCGTTGGTCACGGTCAAAGTCTTGGTTGATTGAAAACTATCGTGACAATCAACCCAGGGTGGCGCTGCGCCACCACTTGTGGTGCTTGTCGTCGAGTTCGGTGGGGCTGGGGTAGGGATAATGTTTGAGGCCCTGGGCATCACCAATGAAGAACCCGCGACGCAGGGTGCGATAGAACGCCACGAGAGGCGGGTTGCGGTCAACCGTCTTGGTCATCTTTTCGCCCACGGACTGAATGGCGGTCAGGCAGTCCTCGATATGCAGCAGGTCGCGGTACGGCAGGTAACGCGCTAAGTGGCCATCAGCGTCACGGTCCACGAGCGTGTCAGCGAAAAAGATCCGCGGTACGGCCAGGGGGTTAGTCGGATCGGTGATGAACTTGGTGAACGCTGCCGGGGCCAGGGAGGAAACGACTCGCGGCGTAACGGGACAAAGCTCGACATACATGTTGGGGCCGGGCTTCTCTGCCGACGCGTCGTACGGGGCCGAATCCAGCGACAGGACGCGTCCATCGCGTGTCGCCAGGTGCAGTTTGCCGTAGGCCGACAGCGGCACGTGCTCCATCACGCGGTAGATGCTCACGTACTTGCTTCGCTTCGGCGTTCCATCGGGATGCGGCGTGCAACGGGCCTTGGCCGCCTCGATGGGTAGATAGTCGCTCTTGAGATTGGGGTCCAGTTCAAAGAACACGACGTTCCCGGCGGTACGCTTGGCGGTGCCCACCGCCATGTAGGCGCCGAATTCCTCGGCGGGCAGTTGCGAAGCAACAAGCGCTTCCGTGCGGTAGCACATCAGGTAAAGGTGAATATCCATGTTTCGATCCCTCAAGGGGTTTGTTGATTAACTGTCAGTCACGAATCCACGAATCGAGGTTCAGTTGCCCAGGTGGAGCCAGGAGCCAATAACGGGGGCGAACTTCACGATCAGACCGGCGAACACGATGCTGACCATGTTCATGAGTTTGATGAGGATGTTGAGTGACGGGCCGGTGGTGTCCTTGAAGGGATCACCGACGGTGTCGCCGACGACGGCGGATTTATGGGCATCGGAGCCCTTACCGCCGTGAGCGCCGGTTTCGATAAACTTCTTGGCGTTATCCCATGCACCGCCCGCGTTAGCCATGAAGACGGCGACGGCGAAGCCCGTGGTCAGGCCGCCGACAAGCAGCCCCAACACGCCGCCAACACCCAGCACGAGGCCCAACGCCACCGGGATGACGACTGCGATCAGCGAGGGCAGCACCATCTCCTTCTGTGCCCCAGCGGTGGAAATCGCCACGCAACGGGCGTAATCGGGGCGGTCCTTGCCCTCCATGATGCCGGGCTTTTCCTTGAACTGCCGACGCACTTCCTGCACCATGGCCGACGCGGCGCGGCCCACGGCCTTCATTGTCAAAGCGCTGAAGACAAACACCAGCAGCACGCCGCCGAAGATGCCCACGAGCACCTTGGGATTGATCAGCGTGATGTGGTAGTAGTTCATGTAGTCGTTGAGGCTGGCCTTCCATCCGCCGTGACTCACCGTCTTCTCGGGTTGCCCCGCTGCTGCCGCCAGTACGACGGCGGCCGGCCGTGTGATGGGTTTGCCCACGACGTCCAACAACGGCCGCTGTGCCGCGACTGTGCCCATCTCGTTAACCACCACATGGTGCGTCTCGCCGTCGGGCGTGCGGATCGTTAGCGCGCTGTCGGTCTGGGCCGCCAGCATGCTGATGGTCATCTGTTCCTTGATGATCTTGCCATCAGTGGTCGAAGGGATAAACAGGCCGAACTTGCCATAACCCAGATCAACAGTGCGGTAATCGCTGCCGGGATCAGGTGCTGCATAAAGGGCTGCAGCTTCGCGATGCAAACCGACGCGAACTTCCTCGAGGTATGCCGCCAGAAGTGCCAGGGCCGTCAGTGCGGCTGAGCCGATGGCGAAACCTTTGCCGATGGCGGCGGTGGTGTTGCCCAAGCTGTCCAGGGCGTCAGTGCGGTGGCGCACTTCCTTCGGCAGACCGCTCATCTCGGCGTTGCCGCCCGCGTTGTCAGCGATCGGCCCATAGGCATCGGTCGCAAGGGTGATGCCCAGCGTACTCAGCATGCCCACCGCAGCGATACCTACGCCGTAGAGACCCATGATCATATTTTCAAAGCCGCCGCAGAGTCCGTAGGCTGAGAGCATGCCGACGCTCACTGCCACGATGGGAATCCATGTCGAGAGCATTCCCTCAGCGATACCGCCGATGATCAGCGGGCCTGTGCCCGAGGTCGCGTTGTCTGCGATGTTTTTGGTGGGGGAATATTCCGCTGCGGTGTAATACTCAGTGCCCTTGCCGATGATCAAGCCGACCACCAAGCCTACTACCACGGCTCCGAAAATGCCCCAGCCTTCGGCTCCGAACAACGCCCAGCAGATGGCTGCCGCGGCGCCTACGACCAACAGCGACGAACCGTAAATGCCCTTATTCAAGGCCCAGATGAGTTGGCCCATCGTCGCGTTTTCGTTGGTGCGGACCAGGAAGATGCCGAAGATTGACAGGATGATGCCCGCACCGGCAATCATGATCGGGGCCGACAGGTAGTTGAACGCCATCGACTCGGGAATATCGCCAAAGGCCACGGCTGCAACGCCCAGCGCCGCGGTGGCCAGAATGGCGCCCGCATAGCTCTCATAAAGGTCAGCACCCATGCCCGCCACGTCACCGACGTTGTCGCCCACGTTGTCAGCGATGGTCGCGGGGTTGCGCGGGTCATCTTCAGGGATACCAGCTTCGACTTTGCCCACCAAGTCAGCGCCGACGTCAGCAGCCTTGGTGAAGATGCCGCCGCCCACGCGGGCAAACAACGCCTGCGAGCTGGCACCCATGCCGAAGCAAAGCATCACGACGGTGATGGTTTCGAGGTTCATCGGCTCACCGCCAACGATCTGGTGGTGGATCAGGTAGAGGTAGGCAAACCACAGCGTGATATCGATCAGCGCCAGACCAACGACGGTCAATCCCATCACGGCGCCAGCGCGAAAGGCGACGGTCAGGCCTTGGTTGAGGGACACGCTGGCTGCCTGGGCGGTACGGTTGGAGGCGGCGGTAGCTGTCTTCATGCCGAAGAAGCCCGCCAGGCCCGAGAAGAACCCGCCGGTGAGAAACGCAAACGGCACGAGTTTGTGCTGCACTTCTAAGCCGTAGGCCATGAAGGCCAGCACCAGAGCCACCACCACAAAGAAGATGGCCACGACCTTGTACTGCCGGGTCAGGTAGGCATAAGCGCCTTCGCGGACGTAGCCAGCGATCTCCTGCATGCGAGGCGTGCCCGGGTCTGACGCGATGATCGAACGGTAGAAGAAGAACGCCATCACCAGAGCGACGAGGCCCGCCAGCGGGGCCGACCACCACCACAAGGGGATGGTGCGTACCATGCTGTGTCCTGCGGCATCCACGAGCGGCGATGCGGCAATTTCCTGTGCCCAGGCCATCGGCGTCAAGGCCAATAGGGCCGCAGCGGGCAGGATGGTGCGTGAGAGAAGGCGTACAGTGGCGGACGGCATCGTGGCGCTCCGTAACGTCGCAGCATGGCGGGGCGTGATCACTGACCGGGGCGACGGCCCAGTCGGACCTGTGTGGACCGCCACCAGCGATGGTGACGGATGTATACGCTAAAGGGGGAATCGAGCAGAAGGTGGGCACGAGGACGAGTCCCACCACTTTCGTAGCGTTTAGTCTTTTATTTTATCGCACGGTTGGCAAGTCCGCAAATGCCGGTGGAAACCGACAACGAACATGATTCGTGAGGTGGAATACCGCTGTGCCCGGCGGAAAAAAGCAGCCAACGACGGTTGCCCGTCGTTGGCTGATGAATAACGGAGTTAGTTGCCGGTTCAGCGCGGGCCGCGTGGACCACGCCCGCCGGGACCACCTGCAGGACGTCCCTCGCCGCCCGGCCCGCCGGGGCCA